>NZ_JACJFI010000049.1 GCF_014164505.1 Shewanella sp. SG41-4
GATGGTGCTGACGGAGCTACTGGTACACCTGGTGCTGATGGTTCCGATGGTTCTGATGGCGTTTCTGCTGGCTTAACAGTCACAACCGTTAACAATGCTTATGATTTTAATTTGCAGTTAGACCCCATCACCGGGGTTGGTGTTGACGACGTTAACAGCTTGAGGTGATGCAGCTTTGGATAATCCAGATAAAAATCCAGCAGCCATCGCGTTACCCATCAGCCCACCAGACTTAGTAACAAGAGTACCGTCTATGCCATTTTTACCGTCACGGCCAACAGCATAAGCAGTTAAAGGAACCTCAATAGCTTGGTTATCCTCGGTGATACAAGATAGTGTTTCTGATCTAATAAAAGCTCTAGAAGTGGCCAGGTCACCAATTGTGGTACCTATAACAAAACATTCTCTAATATCTAATGTGTAGTTATTAGGCATTAACGCTTCTTGTTTTAGCCTGATTAATACTGGCATAGGCATCTTACTTTGTTGACCACCTGATGTTGGTGCGTCTACACCGTTTAGTAATGTACCCGTTAAAATTGAACCGGCAGATAACCATGTTGAATTATCTTCCTCTTTTTTTTGTGTATGTTTGGGTGTGCCAGCATCCGCTTTGGCATCGTTTTGTACTGTTTGAGAATTTTCTGAAACAGTGACCATTTGTACGTCCTGTTCTTCTATATGCCCGGTTTCCTTGACTGAGCGAACTTTACCTTGTGTTACAGTGCGTAATACATTCCCTTTGATTAACGGCTGACGTGTAATAATTTGCGTTTGAGGTTTTTCAACAATTTGCGCCACAGTAGCATTTGGATCATGCCTAATAACATTTGCATCCGTTGGTCCACCAGCTGCACCAATTTGTGCATTTCTGGTATTTAAAATCTCACTTCTCAATTGATTAATGACCGTTTTTTGCTGGTTAATTTCATTACGAAATTTGGTCATTTCCATTTCTATCTTTTTTTCACGCTCTTTTAGCCGATTTTCTTGCGCAAATGCTGCAACTTCACGATTTTGTGCATCGGCTGACAGTTGGTCAAATAGCTCTTTAGTTTTCTTCTCTTCCATTTGAGCTACTTCTTCAACAGAGAATAATTCTGTACCTCCGTTTTTATCCTCTAGTGCAACTGGTGATTTTGATGGTGAAAAAAATACAGGTAGTAAAAAGTAGGCGCTTGCAAGAACAAATGCCCATATGATGATTTGTCGTTTTTTAGGATCACCCCAAAACTCTTTAACCAAAACTTTAGACATTAGTTTGCCTCCCCAATTAAGCCCAACTCTTGTGCGCTGATTTGTCTACGACGGTTTGTTTTTTCCATCTTCTCGACATACAACTTATCTCTAACGATATATACCTCGGTAGACTCGCCTGGCTGCAGGATTGATTGGTCAATAAACGCCACAGCCAATGCGTCGCGGCTTAAACACTGTTCTTCTTTGATTTGATATGCATAAGCTGTGTGGTTGTACATCACCACCACATCAATATACTCACGCGAACCGGCGTAACGCTGTGCAGTTTTCTGTCTAATAGCAACCGAACATGGCTTGGTTAGTGTTTGAGGAATTTCTACCGATTCCGTAAACCCTTGTGGAATTCCATTTTGAGCAATCGGTAATAACAAAGATTTCATTCGTGTTATGTGTGATGCTGTGCTGAGTTCTTCTTGATGCATATTAGCCAAATCATCTATCTTTTTAAGACGGTCTCTTTCTCTCTTGCGCTCAGCCATTAAATACCGTTGTTGTCCTGTCAACTTCACATCAACGTTGACCATCGCTGGCGGATTGTTATCAGGCTGAAGCACTAACGAGATTGCTGTTTCAGGCATACCCTCTTCATAAACCATGATGCCAACTGGGTTCATTGAGTTGGTTGTGAAATAGATATAACCATTGGATGCTTCGATAATCGATTCTTCGTCTGATGTTCGAACGGCCACCATGGAAAAGTTTGTTTTTATTCGATTCATTAATCCTGCTGCAATCGCTACAGCAATGTTCTCGCCAGGCTTCAGTGAATAATTTTGCACAGGTTTATAGCTGGCTTGTAGTGTAGATGCAAAACCCGATGAGCTACCTGTTGTGGACAAAGCGCGACCATATGAGTCTGTCTTTGGCGGTATATCTTCCTTATCGTCTGGAACTGCGGATTTTAATGAGTTAAAAATATATGAAACAGGACTTTCAATTTTTTTATTCTCGATTGTTTCCGAGCTCAAGCGTTGGTTTGACGTTTGTACCGGGAGCGAAAACTCATTAACTGGATCTGGCGATTCATTCGCACTGCACACCGATTGACTTAATAGCGCCGTAAATACGAGAGATAATTTAAAAATATTTTTCATTATTGAATTTCCTTAACTTCTGAGCCTGATTCTTTTAGACCTTCACGCATTTCTTCTGTTAAATCGGGGATGGTATCTGCTGCAGGTACGACACGTTGGCGAGTGTTTGGCTTGCCTGGATACTGCTTAAAATATGAAATCTTAGGCATACCGCTGGACACGGCAATTCTAAATTCATATGTCCACGTTTTAATCATTGGTGTCTGACCCGGCAAGGTGATTTCTCTCCCCCCCCAAATCCAAACAACATCCTGATATTCGTCAAAATATACGTCATCGATAGTGAAGCGCTGTTTCAGTTTTCGAGCGTTAATAATCGCTATCTGACGGTCAATTTCATCTTGAAACTGCTCACGTAGATTCGGTGTCGCGGCAGAGAGAAATCGTTCTTTTACAAAATTAATATTGTTTTTACTGATGTTGCCGATTAATTCCGCAAAAGCGATGGCGTGACCCTTTTTAAACGATGCGTTGGCCCAAGTGCCGCGCACCTCAATCACCTCTGTGACTGGTGCATTCGGCAGTACCGCCACTGCGGGTTCAAAAAAGGCAAATTTAAAAGCAAAAATCATTACACCTGTGCTGAGTAAAAGGTTTGACAAGATAATGACATTTCTTGTCGTAACTGCGTCTACAAGAGACCTTTTAATATCATCTGCATTATTTAAAATTCCCATTACTTAATGAACTCCCGTTTTAGTGGATCTGGCACTGTCACCCCAAGCTTTAATGGCATTAACCCCCAATACCAAAGAACATGCTCAACAAATCCTCTTGGATGGTTTTCAGCAAAATAGCTAGTGATTTTGAAATACATGACAGCAAAAATGACCGCTTCAGGCACAGCCCTAAAGGTATAACCGAGCCCAAATGCTGTGGCGATTGGTATAAATTGATCCAATGTGAAAAACAAAACCAATAAAGGCTTATTTACTCTGTGCGGAATTCTGTAAGTGGCCATGTTACCGTCAAGAAGTTAGTGATACATGGGCTTATTTTGGCATTACTTTCATGACTTTTTATTGGGTTCAGAGGCCAATTTGGACGCTGAACGGGAAAAGACAAATAAATATCGCTTTTATATGTGAAGTTTGACTCTCAATTGAATGACTAGATTTGTTGCTCATATTGAAGCTAAATCAAGTGAGTCACTATCGTTAACTTAAGAGACTTGAGTCGAAAGTAAAAAAAGGCGCTAAAAGCGCCTTTTTAAGCAAGGGAAGGGAAGGGAACTTACACTGTCGCCGTAAGAAATATGTTGATAATAGATACTGATTGGCTTAGCAACATACCGCCAATGAATGCGCCAACTGCTAAATAATAATTTTGCTTAAGGACATTGAAAAGTGCAGCAAAAAATGCTAACAGGGTGATAATTTTGCCCGGAGCGCCATCGGCCCATCCAGATAATTCTGTCCAAATAGATGTAAATGCGGTACCACCTGAGCCAGCTGTTGACTCAAAAGATAACAACGCAATGAGAAAACAAATTGCTGACAGAATAAAAATGCCTTTTTTGCTTAATTGTTTGTCATTTGCCATTGTCGGTAAAGTTAATGTGTTTTGCATGTTTAAATTCCTCAAGGTTGGTTGTTCCTATCTATCTTATAACGAGTTGATTGATAGTTAGGCTCGGTTCAGCGTCCAAATTGGCGCTTGAAAATTTTTTTTGCTACTTTTTATAGGTTTTGGATACTGGCAAATGGATTTTGAATAAATGAATTTAAGCTAAAACTGTTTTTTGAATATACCTTGTACTGACGGTTAGACATTTTCTCTAATGCTGATTGAACAGCAACAGGGTTGCTTATCGCATCAACTAATCCAATCTCCTTTGCCTCTACCCCTGACCATGCTAAGCCTGAAAATAAAACCTCATGGTCCACTTTGAGTTTGTTAGAACGCGCCTCAAGTACATCGTCTTTAAATTGCTGAAACACTGGTGCAACCAATGTTTTTTTAGCTATCTGAATTTGATCATCATTAACAGGATTCCAGGGATTTAAAATGTCTTTAAACTCGGCGCTGGTGATCGTGGTGTTAGTGACACCTACTTTTTTAGCTAAATCGCTCCAGTTCAATGTATCAAGCCTAACGCCGATGTTTCCAACTAAGGAAGCTCTCTGAGCGATAATGACATCTGCATTGATGATGGCTTGAACACATGCCGATGCGCATTGTGCAGTGATGACAGCGACAATCAGTTTTCTAGAATTTTTTTCACGAAATCCACTGGCCTTATAATTACCATCAAATAGCGCCGCAGGATTATTTATCTCTTTTAAAACCCGCTCTTTCAGTCCAGGTTTGGTTGAGCCGCCCCAATGTTTATATTGAACAATGATTTCATTGATGGTTTGTGAGTCCGTTGGTGAACCGCCTGGGGAGTTTGCCTCAATGACGATTAAATCAACATCATCGTTATTCATTGATGATAAAATGTGTGAAGCTATTTTTTTACCATTTCCGGTGTCAGTCTCTGTACCTATCTCACCATTTATGTTTACCACCGCTATATGCGGCTTGTCAGTTGAAAAAACACTCATTAGGTTACCTATTAAACCCAGCGCGATAATACTGCCAAGTAAGATGAGTTTTCCGTAATTTGTGCGTTTGTACACGGTGAAGTATTGTTTTAAAACACCTAACGCCTCTTTTGTGTGTATCTCTGACTTTGTTTCTGTATCTAGATTGCTTGTCATTCTTAATGTTCCTATGCAACTTTCATAAAATTCGAAATAGTATTTCTAAGGGCTAATCCCGTTAATAAAAGCATTAAAACGGGATACCAAGGCGCTTTCTGTCCGAGGAAATTAGGTATCAACAAGTAACAGAAAGTGAATACCAGCATATACACGATTGAGCGTGTCCAAATGCGTGAACCTTTTATGGATATTTGACGAGGTTCATACATTCGGATTTTTCTCACCATGTATCCGTCATAAATTAATGCGAAAAAAAACGGCAACATGATCCAAACCCAAAACTTCATCATTGATAGGCGGTAAACCATTTGATAAGACAGTATGTGAAGGTTGTTTACTACTCGGTTTAAGATGAATTCACCTTTGAAGTTATCGATAATCTTCTTGATTTTGTAATCACTCGATGGAAGAAGTGCATCCTCTACTGCTTGATGAAGCCCACTTCGTACATATGATTGCGTGTAATTACTTTCTACTTCATGAGTTAACACTAACCATTGGTTTTCACTGATTAATACAGATAATGCCTTCACCTCTGTTTCCATTTCTTTTTGAAATAAGCTGCTGGGCATAGCCGTGAGTATCACTAAAATGCTTACGGTGAATATCAACAAGAACAATGACAGTAACTTTGATACGCCATGGTCTTTAATGAGCTCTGACATTTTTACTCTCCTATGGATGTTCTATGAGTGAGCTGCTTAATGAATAAACCGTTTGCCGGGCTGGTAGTGGTAGACCTAGCAGATTCAGTACCCTTCGATTAAATACATGACGAGCAAGCAATAAAGAGATTGCATCATTGGATAACAATGAGCGTTTATCTATATATTCGATTTTTAAACAGTTGCATGAGTTTTGAGGTGTGGGGTTGTCTTTGAAGCAATCACACTTTTTTAACTTCTTTCTGTTGTTTTTGGAATCTTGTTTAAATTCTTCAAATGTTTGTGATATGCAGTCCCAATGAATCGATTCAGACTCATTTACCCGAAAACTCACTTTAAAGTGGGTGACTTGGTAAAGGTCATAGAGTATTGACTTAGAAAACATTGTGAATTGCTGTTCAAGACCTGCATCTTGCTCTCTATCCCATGCCAACATCGCTTTAAGTAAAATTATGTCGATGATAGGCGTGTCGTGTAAGTGCAAATATTTGCTACCACCCACCAGCTTATCGAGTAATAAAACAATTTCTTTTGTGCCTTCGTGTTGTGAAGTGATCCGAGAAATGTCCATATCTAACCCTTAATAATTGGAAGCTTACATTTAAGCTTTTGGCCATTAGATAGTCGCGCAACATATTGCAGCTTCGGTAAGTCTCCTATTAGCGTGATAGGAAACATATCTTCACGTGTTTTCGTTATGTTTTCTTTGTAACCACCAGAGAATTCAGATATGGCTTGTCCAGTTCCTGATTGGATAGAATATTGGACACCAACGTCACTGATGTTTGTTTGGCCAAATTGTTTTGAGACATATTCTTGAGTTTGGATGTCGGTCACTTTCATGCTGAAAAAGTTATTACACAACCCTAAATAGCGGTCAGCTGTAGCTTGGTCAGTCATGTCTATTAAGTCTGGGATTGTTTGGGTGCTAAGAACGAACTGACACTTAGCTGCACGACCCTGTGCCAAGTTGTTAATTAAACTGTCATTGCCTGCAACAGCAGCGTGAACCTCATCCACCAAGATTGACACTCGCCGTTCTTCACCACTGCCATAGTTGTACCTATCACCTAAACATGATGATATGTCTGCCAGTAACAATTTGGCTAGATGCCCTGCAGTACGTGGATCATTCATTGAGTTCAATGCGCAATAAATTATCCCTCCATCCATAATGACGCGCTTAATATCAATAATCTCTATGTCGTCACGACCGCGAATGGGTGAAAGCAATTTATCCAGCGGATTGCTGCATAGCACTTTAAATAACGGAAACACGCTTGCTAACATTTTTTGAGCATGTTCATGGTTATGTGTAACAAACTGAATAACATCGTCAACTGATGCAGCTTTTTCAGTGCTAGGAATTTTTTGAGAATAATAGTTGAGCATCCCTTCTAGCGGCGTTTCGCCTAAACCCGTCATTTGACTTAATTTAGATTGTCTCCAATGCTGGCCAAAACGTAATTCATAGAATTTGCTTAACACTTTTTCTAATAACTCTGTTTTTCCTGACCGCATGTAACGATAAATCTCAGTGAGCTTTGGGCTTTCTGAGCAATAAATCATTCCGTCAGTCACTTGAGAAATAGTTTGCCAACCAAATTCAATAAAGCTGTCTGTCGCGCCGCTTCCAGATTTTAGTAGGCTTGCAATGCGTGTTGGAATTTCCGAGGGTGTTGCAAAATTTTTCAAAATATCGATTGCGCATGACTCACTCGGTCTGGCAGGGCAGAACTCATAAAACTTGTGACCAATCCCTAATGCCTCAGCTTCTTTGCGTAACCCTTGCTTTAAGCTCGTGTCATCCTTTGGATCAATAACGACAATTGAGTTCCCCATATGCAAAAAACCTGTACCCAGCAATCTTAGAAGTGTGGTTTTACCTGACCCAACTACACCTGTGATAAATGAGTGTCCGTAAAACGTGTCTTCGTTAACAATTTGAGCTGTTTCACTGCCTATAGCGTGAATCCATGTTTTACCGCCCATACTGCGGGTGTGTTTTTTGTATTTATAAACTATGGGTTTTAACGCAAAAGGGATTTCCATTTCACGTAAATCGTTCGACATATCCATAATTTGATATGCTCTTTGTGCATGTTCAGGCCCCCACTCAAAACCATTGCCTATGTAAATTTCTCGCTTATCAGTGTATTTAAAGTTTTCTGATTTCGAGTTTGTTTTCCATTTGTTGATATACCTGACGACATCTACATCTATAAACTCAATTTTATTGATGAAAAGCTGTAGTTGCTGCCTCATTTTAGGGTAGGTTGTGATTAGCTTATATAGACCTATTCCGATTAAACCTCCCGCTAGAATAGTTGGCGTATCTAGAAAGTTTGAATTTAAATCGCTTGTCTGACTAATTACGCCGGTGCATAAACCTGCGCCAATATAAACATATGCTGCGTTTAGCTCATACAATGGTCTAAACAGTGTTTCGCTGTAAGTTAAACTGCTGCGGTTATTCATTGTTTTCTCTCAACTTCCATTTTAATTCATCAAGCTCAACCGAAGTAATGTTGATGGTTATTGAGCCATCCTCAGAAACAATCGGTGTTATATTTTCGGATTTAGTGAAGCTTCTTATGTCTGTATTTTTAAGGTGAGGACATGCGCTTTTTAATTCAGCAATCAACGACTCATAAAGCATTTCTTTAGGCTTGCTCGTGTATTCATCATTTTCATCATCACAGGCTTGCAAGCTATTTTCTTCAATCTCCACTGTGTTGTTGTCAATTTCAGTGTGTGAAGGAATTGCTTGTTGTTGAACTTCAACATCGCAATCCGTTGTCTCCGATGAGGTTTCGATTACCGGTTCAGTGGTTATTGCTTTATTTTCAGGTGATGGTTTGATTCTTGGTAAAGGTGATCTGTCACTCAATGATGAAGAAAATGTTTCAGCGACATCATCAGCAAGTAACACATACAAGATTTTGTCATTGTCTTTAATTAGTGTTGAAATTTGCTGGTTTTTGCTGTTGCTCTTCATTAACTTCAAAAAGCTCATAGCGTTAATAATTTGGCCTGCATTTTGATTAGATTTTTCTGTCAAAAAATCTAATTTAACTGCCACCCCTTCAGGTGATAGCCATATGTCTTCTGAAGTTCCAATTAGTTTTGATAGCGCATCATCAATTGGTTTTGGTCTCCGTTTTGATTTAATCCATGGATAGTTTGAATTCTCTTCCAATGGTTCTTCAGTAACAGTCACATCAGTTTTGATTTCAGGTTCTTGTTTTGTTTTATCTAGCTTTGTTTTGGTTGTTTTGGTTGTTTTTGGCTTACTCAATGCCTTGTTAGGGCTTTTTGGTGTTTTACTTGTAGATGACTCACTCTCTGTTATAGAGACTTGCTGAGCCATAGATTGCTCAGCTTGTTGCACTATCGGTTTTGTGACAGATATTTTTTTGGGCGTAGTTACTTTGGTTTTGCTTTGAGCTGCAGTTGTCGTCGCTCTATCTTGAGTTTCAACGATTTCGGGTGTTGTATAACTTTCTGTTGCTGATGCAGAACTGATCACTGTTGCTTCGGTTGTGTCAGTTGTTGCAGGTAATGTTTGGTTTTGTGCTGGGATAACAAATGTTGCACCGTTAGCGTTATAGAGCTGGTGTACATTATTATTTTTTTTGGTGTTATATCTTAACGCACCATAAACATTCCCAGGGATAGGGTTGTCGCCAATTACAAAGTTCTGCCATTCAACTAGAATGACCGTTATAGGTGTAATTTTTGCCATTGCACCTGTTTTGTTTAATGTAAACTCCTCAATATCCGCTTCAATAAAGTTGCCTAGATATAGGTTTGCATGAGTGCTTTTGTCGCTAACCATCGATAGAATGCGTTTATCTAAAAGGATGGAAATTAACGCCTTAGCTGAATTTGGCAGTTTTATTTCGTAGTCGAGGCATTTTTTGATTACATCATTAATTGGCTTGTCTGAAGCGATATAAATCTGATTATTGAAAACAAATATATCCCCTCCAACTTTGTTTATCTGCCAACTCGAATATAGAGAACGCATTGCGTTCACTACACCCATCGTCAATGATTTTTTTCTTGAAGAGTCGTGGAGCCATACGCGTGCATAGTCATCATATGTAGATTCTGAGTCGGCCTTTCTGACAGCGTTAAACAGGTAACCTTTGTATGAGTGATAGTGAACAAGCGTTTGCGTTATCATTGAATACAAATCGTCGTGCGAACCAAGTAGGTAATTTTTGGCCACATCGTTTAATACAAGTGGTAAAAAATGTACTGAGTTAGTTTCGTGATCGTTGTTTAATCTGTCCTTTTGATGAACGACTGTATATGAGTCGATTTTATTGCGCTTGGCCCATTCGAAAATCGTTTCGCTCAATGGGCGCCAAATATCACCGTTGGAACCAATAACTTGTACGTTTGAAATGATTTTTCCTGAATCATGTAGCAGCCCACATACCCAAGCAGCAAATTCATATCTAGGTCTGCGGGCTTGGTCCTCATCAATTAATCCCATTTCATCAAGCATAAAGCTCATTGCGAATTGAAGTGAACGAATAGATACATCCAAAGAGTGCTCTAGTAAACCTCCTATGTATTGGTGGTGATCCATTTCTGAGGCAGGAATTAAATGACAATATCCCAAATAAGCCTTAATCGTACTTTCAACAAGATCTACAAAATTGAATTCACAGCCTTTATAAATTAATCCAATGTCTCTTTCGATTATTCGAATTTTATCTTGCTGTCTACTAATTAGTGTTTCTAAACTAACAATAGGAATAGACGCCGTTTTTAATGGGTAATGTAAAACGGCATCTAATCTTTTTTCATCTTGTTTGTTAAGCTGACTATCCGATTTATCCCAAATATCAAAGCGTGACCATAAAGAATTTAGTCGCATTCTCAATTTGTACGCATGGATAGAAAGATTGCTCATTTAAATAGCCTCTGTAAGCTCAACACTAGATTGTTCAACTGAATTATCAGATTTAGTTTTTACTTCTTTTGATTCAAGAGTTATAACTTTGTCGTTACTTTTATCATTGTTAGGTTGATTGTCGTCAGGGTAAAGACTGAAAACGCCTTTTTGCAAACCTTCCAAAAAGTAAACGGGGGAGAATGCGCCGCCATTTCTTTTTCCGGGTTTTGTAACTTTAAAAATTTTGGTTGATATATTATTCAATATTAATAAGGCCTGATTTCGTGAAGACTGTTCAACTTCATCGTCAAACGTCCCCGATAATGCTATTGCCTCAATATCATCCATAATAAAATCAATTTTTGATATAATATTAATAACTTCGATATGACTCTTATGAATAATATTAATATCTAGATTCATTTGAGGGTTTTTAATATCGACAAAGCTATATCCCGGTATGACATCAGATTGCAGTGATTCGAAATGAGTAGCTAATTTCTCAATCTCTATTTCAGCGACGTTAATGATTTCGTTTTGAAACCACTCTTTTAGCATGTTGTATGTCGTCTTATTTGCTGATCTATTTGTCATTTTGAACAACTCACCAAGCCTATATAGTGAGTTATTTAATGCATCGCCAGCTTGTCCGCGCATGTGTAAAAAAACTGATTCTGATTTTAACTCAATTTGTGCGACACCTGTTTTACGACGGACTTGTGAATCAACATCTGTTTTACGGTTTGTTTGATTTGCCATAATATTCACCTTACTTAACTTAAAAGTTTAATTGTTTTTTTTAGCATAGATATTTGGTCGGCCATAACAGCCAAAGCCTTTCTCAATGCTTTAAATAATGGTTCGTATTTATCGAATAAAATTTTCTCCCATGCATTTGCTTTTTTTGAAATTGTTGTCCATGTATAACCGTCACGCTTATTTGGCTTAATCTGAACACCAGAGCGAGGATTCTGATATTTCCTGTATGTGGTTTTTTTCCAATCTAACCACTCCAGATACACTCGATGAGTAATTTTCGATTTCTTCAATCTTGGGGCAAGTCGTCCTGTGTTTACGTAGTTCGCCTCTCCAGGCTTTAGACCGGAGTTGAAAATTTGTTTATTACGCTCTCTCCATTCGTGCCAGTACCCATCTACCAATAACTGTGCACGGTCCACTAGCGCTTCGTAACACTCTTGAATGTTATCCAACGCAATTTGTAGGCTATCGGACTCAACTGACATCAAAACCTCCTTACTAAGTGAAGCTTGATAATCTCATATAGAAGGGTTGGTTTTAGCTGGTTCAGACGCCAATTAGGACGCTGAACGAGAAAATGCAAAAAAAAAGCTTCCCCAAGAAAAGCTAAGGAATTGTTTCTTTTTTCCAAAGGAACTATCTGTTGGAAACGCAGTGAACTTTCCAACATTTAGCTCAGAAAAAAATGGAAAATTTGAATAATTATTAGGTTGAATTTTGAACGAAGTCTCTATAGATCTAACGCCTGCTTAAAGGGTTAGTTATATATGTTGGAAAATACCTGCGTTTAATGGAATAGGCGTTAAGCGGGTACAGCACAATTGGTATTTTAACTTGATGGAATCTGTAATTCGTGATGTTTATATATGTTGCAAAGTAGTGTGCGATTACCAGATTGGTATGGATACCGATTTTTACCGTCAGGTTGAGGGTTATTGTGTGTTTAGCTTTTTATGTACAACGTTAGTATCGAAATCTCACACAAATCGCATTGTTTTTTTTCAACTAATATGGGTTATCTTTATGACATAAAGCACGCATTTTGAAGATTTACAAAAATAGTTGATATTTTTGTGGCTTTTTTATTTATAACTCAAACAACAGCTTAGAGTTAAAGATCTATTTTTTATGCGGATAAAAACTCATCTTTTTACGTAGCTTTGATGCAAATCAAATATTAGTAGTTGATTACACAAACACGTGTGGTTAAAATAAATGTGCAGGATTTGTGCAGATGCTAGAGTGAAGGATTTACAATGTCGAATGTTGAAAGTTACTACAGAGCGTTGATGAAGGCTCAGGTCGGCTATTTGCTGGCATTGCATGACTACGCCTCACAGTATCCAGCTGATTGCTGCGGAGTGTTTAACCTAAAACCATCGCATTTATCTAAGCTAGTAACAACAGATAAAAAAGATTGGAGTGATTTCGTAAACGGTTTAAAAAACTGGGTTTTAACATCGAAGATGGATATTTCTCAATATAGTCTTTTTGAATATTTCTTAAGTAACTTGCTTTCTTTTGAGTCTATATCTGGCCAGGTAAATACGCGTGCTAAAATCGGATTAATGGTAAATCCTGAAAATGATAGTTTAGATTTATTATCAAAATACCAATCAGTTATATTTCAAAATATATGTTTATGCGCTCATACAGCACCATTATTTACAAAGGGCTTGCTATTTATGAAGCAATCCACAATAGACTTGATTAATGATGTCTATTTGGAATCAAATAAAATGCATTTCATCGAACCAGTTTTTCCATTGTTTATAGTAAATGAACAAATAGATTACAATAAGTTCTTTTCTATCAATAAAAAATCTGGTTCATATATTGAACAAGCATTGTTTTCAATAGCTTCATAGCTAAGGGATTAAGGTTATGACTACATCAATAGGAATAAATATAGCGAAAAATAATTTGTTAGCCAGACGTCTGCATGGGCTAGGAATGATGCCAAAGTTAATTTCTGAATTTGTTCCGGGCACAAGCAAGCTTATTCGAATATTTGGCGCATCTGATCCAAAGTTACTTTTCTCAAGAGGTTTTTCGAATAGTTGGACGAATTCATTCGACGGCTTTAAAATGTCAAATGTTCTTTTTAAAATCTATGGTGCAGTTTCTGACGACCCATCGTTGACTCGTGGGCTTAATGTTAGTTACATCGCTACCGCATGGGAAGTTGCAACTATTCAATATCCTGAGTTAATAGATAGACAAATTTGTGATATTTCAAGATTTACCTATTTATTGAAAAAAGTAGTTTCAAATGAATATTTAGTTTGTGAGTGTCAATCGAAAAATTGTTTTAACAAATTTATAATTCACGAGAGGGCTGCCCGTTCTTTCTGCTGGGCGTGTGTAGAGAATTACTCAGCTATCTCACTAAATCAACAAAATGAAATCAATAAGTTTGATTCTGGAGTTGCAAAAATGCCTCTATATACGTCAGATGTGACAACTACAGAACGATTTAATAGTGATGTATTTTTAAAGGCATCAAAAGCTATGCTTTTTTCGAAAAGTATGGCAACAGAACATAATGAATATCAGGCAGATGAGAAATTAGTTTCAAATGGTTAGTTTATTTATTAGTCTTTTTATTGAAAAAGTGGCCTCAAGTTCGATGGTCACTTTTTAATTTTTGTTCTTCAGTTATCTTAAATCACATAGCCATTCTGAATTCCAACCTTTAACAATATATTGATTTTTCCATGCCACGTCAGTCGACCGTCTTCAATCCGCATTAAACGTCTTTATTAGTTCAAATTTCCGTTCAGCGTCCTAATTGGCGTCTGAACCAACGAAAAGTCCAGTCTTTGGTTGTTATTATGTATTTCTACCAGAGGATTGAATATGACAACTATAAAACATTTAAGCCTAATTCTGATGATGTCTGCTTGCATCCCGTGTATTGCTGTAGAACCGGATTTTTATGAACAAAGTCAACGTGGTTGGTTTTGGCACGAGCCTGCACCAGAAGTGATTGAGCCGGAATCACCAGAAGAACAGGCTCCACCAGCATCTTCGCAGCCTTTACCTGATGAGAAAATGGTTGATATTGACGTTGAATGGTTAAAAAAGAATTTACCGCAACTTCAGGCTAATGCTATCAGTAATCCTTCAACTGAGAATTTAGGCGCGTTCTATGCGGCCCAGAGGTTGATGCTTGATTACAGTTCTCAGTTTGCGACTAAATCAAGTGAATTTTTTAGAAAAGAAGCTAGTTGGTTGTCTGAAGATCATCGACGCCCTACCGACTCGTTTATGCTAAGCAGATTTAAAGAAGATGTCCTCAAAGCACAAAAACCAGTTATCGAAAAAGTAGCAGTTCAAGCAGGGGTGTGGTTCTTTTTCTCTAGTACGTGTCCATATTGCGTAAAGCAGCTCCCTATCGTTCAGTTTCTATCTCGTGAATATGGCATGAATGTTTTGTATGTATCTCTCGACGGAGGTTCTATACCCGGAATTCCTGATGATAAAGTTGTGATTGATTACGACGGCCAGGCATCACGCGAGTTTAATGTAACCGTTACTCCTACAACCTTCCTTGTCTCAAATGACGCATCTAAATTCGAACTACTAAGCAATGGCGTTTCAGCGCTACCCAAAATTCAGGATGCTTTAGTTTCAGCCGCACATAAGTATGAATGGATAGATGATAACGAGTATAAATCGGTTCAGTCTGTTAGACGCAGTAATGTACTAGATAATGGTTTGTTGCAAATAAAAGAAAGTGAGTTAACAGATCCTGAAACACTTTATAACGCTCTTCAAAGCAGAGTCGATTTGACGACTTCACCAGTTGGCACTCCAATTCGTTACGGAGAAAATAAATGAAATTATGTAAATTAAGTTTGTTAATTGTTTTAGCGTTTAGTACATCCTTTACGAATGCAGATCCAATGCAGGATGTTTTTAATGATATGTATTCTAAATCTGCACCTAGTGCCAGCGTACATGGAAATGGCCGCTACGGAGTGAATTTAGGTGGATTTTCATATCGCCCGAACATCGGACCTGCTGCACCAATCGTAAGCGCAAGGTTGCCAAATATGAATGTAGGGCCCTGTGGCGACATTGATATCTTTGCCGGCTCATTTAGTTTTATTTCTGGTGACGAATTAGCACAATTAAGTCGAGCGGTTATGCAGGGTGCGGCAACCTATGCATTTAAGTTAGCACTTCAATCGATGTCACCAATGGCGGCAGGTATAGTTGATGAGTTAACCACTTTGGTTAACGGAATGAATGAATTTAATATCGACGGTTGTCAACAAGGTGCAAAGTGGGCTGAAGAAGCGCTAGGTACTGGCAATGCCACATCAGGCACAGAAACAGGATTTGTGGCTAATCAATTAAAGTCTGTCAATGTGGCACTCGGGTTTTCACCTGATCAAAATGAAGCGCAGCATGGAGCGACTTCAAAAATGTCTGTATCTGATTTAGCCGAACAAGTAGGTACAACAATTGCGCAGAACTCACTGATCAAACCAATGGCAGAAATGAACCCTAGAGGCTTTTTGTTCGATGATTTTGGTGGAGTTAAAGAGAATGAGCTTGTATTCACCATTCTTGGCGCCACTGTTACAACGACTGATTCTTCTATGTGTACAACACCAATTGTAGGTGGAGAAAAAACATGCGTGACCTATGTTCCCGGTAAGGGAGCTGAATATTTTACAAACCTCTTTTATAACGCTGAGGCAATAGACTCTGAAAATGAAGATATCGACATCAAATATTACAAGTGTGCTGATGATGAATGCCTATCCTTAGTTGAAAGCACTGTGTCAGTAAAGCAGCTGCTACCTAAGTTACGCAAAGAAATATTTTCTATATGGAAGAAAACCTATACCGAACCCAACGCAGAATTTACTGAAGATGAAAGTAAATTGTTGTATTGGGTAGCTAGTGACATGCACTTAATGATGAAAACCTTTGGTGCTACGGACGAGTTCGGAGCCAGTTATGCTAAATACAAAGCGACTGAAGCAACGGCCGCTATTATGGACTATATGGCTTATGACCTCATTTCAAAAGTGAATAAGGCACTAACCACGGCAGAGACCAATCATAACATTGACGAAGTTTACCCCGTTGGTCTGGCTCAATCAAAAAAAGACATAAAAACATTTGAATCAAACTATGAAATGTTACGGCATGGTGATATTCAAGCGCGAATTGTGGAAAACAGAGCCAACCTTGAAACAAATCTATCTATCTTACTAAGCTCAAGTAAATAAGGGTAAATTCTATGTGGGAAATATATTCAATAGGTAATGCAACATTCCTAATAGAAGTCTTTAGAGGTATAGCAAGGTTATGGTCAACAAATGATGTTTATGTCTTATTATCGATAGGTTTACTGCTTGGTTTGATTTGGAATTCGTTGTTGTGGGCGGTGAATCAAGATAAATCACCGTTTCCTGCTAAGGGATTTATAGTATCTCTTATTTTTGTCATGGGACTGTTAGGACCTCAATCTCTTGTAGATGTTAGGATTACATCTAAAAGAGATATGTCTTTTCAAGAGGTTAACAATGTTCCTTTGCTTCCTGCGTTGGGTGGATGGTTAATCACGAATAGCGGTACAGCTGTCGCTGACTTAATGGCTCAAGCTTTTTCAATTGTTGGTGTTGCTAATACTTGGGAGGCGTTAAGTCCGATTCAACATTTTGTTAATTTGGATGAAGTTAATTACACTGCTGCGTGTACACCTACCACAGACAAAAGCGTTAACGTATGCAGTTCATTCCGAACTTATTTAGAAGATTGCTACACAACTGCAAACATGATCTCACCAGAATCTGTACCGTCTATCGATGCAGTAATGGATGCCACTCCGCGAGACATAATGTCACAGTTAAAGGTAACCAATCCTAAAATATATACTACTAGCTACTTGGTTGCTGGCACTCCTGAAGGTGAACGACTTACCTGCCCTAATGCATGGACTAAACTCGATAGCATGATGAAAGGTTCTGTATTTCAGGATAATTTGCAAAAAAGATTGATCACTCAAGGTGCTGATTTAGATAAGGTAAGTGTTTTTCTATCACAAAACTCAATGCAGGGTACACTTCCAAATGCAGAGTCATCACTAGAGCTGGCCAATGCCGCTTTCCTTAAAAGTGTTTTTATGGATTACTTTCCAAATTCAGAGTATGGACAGCAAGTTTCAAGAGCCATGTTCGATACAGTCAGGCAGCGCCAACTTGCTAACGCGACAAAAAAAGAATATTGGATGGAAAATGCTGAAGTAATGCAATCATTCTTTGAAGCATTAACGGTATTTTTAACTCCTTTTATTGGCTTGGCACTTGCTGTTTCTGGTCAAGGATTAATGGCTGTTGGTCAATATTTTGCGGCATGGGTTTTTGTTCAACTGTGGTCAATCATGATTGTTTTAGTGAATTTATTTACTGCATTGGCAATGACAAATCGATTTACAAATGCAGTTGCTGCAGGAAAGAGTCAATTTAGTCTTTCCGCGATAGATAGCCAATTTGCAACGGCAAATAGTTATATCAGTATTTCAGGGATGCTTTACACTTTTATACCCGCAATTTGTGTGTTTGTTCTCTACCGGGGTGTTCATGCAATGCAAGGTATGGCGAAACAAGCAATGGCAGATCCAAGTATTGATTCTAAACGTCTTTCACCTGACACCGGGACGTCGATGCAAAATGGCAATGCTCATTTTGGTAACCATACAAGTGAATATCAAAATAATACGGGTGAATTTTTCCGTGGTGATAGCATGGTTAAAACATCCATGGGAAGCACTAACGTTGGCCAATCCGCAAGTGCGGGACTTACTGCCGGTCAACAATCATTAAATAGTCAAGCAGCGTCTAAGGCTGCAAGTGCGCAAACCGCTCTCAATGATGTGTTTAGTAATAACCAAGGTGCGGGATTGAGCTTTAATGACACTCAAACAACATCCTTTACTGCTTCTAATGCTTCTGAGTGGGCGTCATCAGCCGCAAAAGCAATTTCTGATACAGGGGTTATGTCATACAAAGAAGCGCAACAGTTGGTTGCAAGTGGCGCAGTTTCTATGGATGCGGGTGGACAACTTAGTTTGGGTGGAAAATCTAGTGGTGGCTCAGGAATGTTTGGATCTTTAGGTGCTAAATTTGGCGCTGACCTAAAAGCATCAGTGGGCTTGGGTACAAACGCAGATCAAACAACTCAACAAAACTATCAACGGAATTTACAAAATGCTCAGAATCAATCCGAAAAGATTAACGCGAATTTATCCAAAATTCGTGCAGGCAGTGAGGTGCTGTCTGCATCTAGCATAGATGGATTTCAAAAGAGCGTTCAAGAAGCAGCGTCTTATTCAAGACAAGCACAGGCACTCACACAGCAAAGTACCGCGCTCAGTGGTCTGTTGACCGATTCAAAGCAGTTATCGAGAACACAAGAAATTGATAACTCAGCGATTAGTAATCAATTAAGAAATCAGAGTATTGCAAGTTTTATGACTAGCCAAAACCCAGATTTATGGGACAGGATTAAAAACTCTACAATTGACGGAAAGTCAGGTGATGAATACTTGCAAGAACGTGAATCTGCTCATTTAAATGAAACATCGGGCAAATCAGTGAACCCAGGTGGTGATGCTAGAGCGTTAGCGTTAATGGATTTTGTGAAAGCAAATGATGCAATTGATATCGATCCAAATAAAAACGGCATTGATACGAGCAAAGAAAAGCAAGATGCTCAAACGAACAGGGATATTTTCAAAACATTATCGAATGTTGGTGTTACAAATGCCGGATCCGCATCTGAATTTTATGACAAGCAAGCAAATGTATTGGCCCAAATTGAGGCCGGTAACAAATCATTTGATGAAAAAAATGCGGAGCTGAGCCTTGCTGCACCAGCTATTCCTTCTGCATCGAACTTTACCAATGACGCTGGTGATCTCAAAACTTCCACTGCTTCTAACATCGATAATGGCACTAAAGAAGCCAAAGGCGCACAAGAGAGAGCTGAGCAAGCAAAAGATATTGATATGCCCGGCATTAAATCAAGTGGTGAGCAATTAACAGGTGGTGAAATTCCAAGTGTGTCTGCTACTGGTGTAAAAGAACTAAACAAAAATATTAATGAACTGAAAGACAACCAAGATTCTAATCAAAGCACTCTTGGTTTAGTCAAAAATGTTATTCCTGCCGCAACTGAGGTGATTAAACCCGGTGGAGCAGCTGCATTCAACAATATGGTCGAACAGAAAACGTTGGCTGGCGAAGATATTTCTAGTTATAAGCCAGAATATGCACAGGGTATTGATGCTCTAAGTCATTTAGATGAAGTAAAAACAGGCTCTATGAATGATAGGTTTACATCAAGAAGTGACGATAAAGTTGAAAGTGCGCAAAGTATGATTTCTGTCCTAAATAATGACAAATTAATGACTGATATTCTTGGGAAAAATGAAAGTGGCTCTTATGGTGAAGGGACTGAATCAAGTAAGAATAACTTCGATAAAAACACGTTAGAAATGCTTTCTAAAGGTGCCAACTGGCTTCAGGACTACAAGAATGAAGCAGATGAAAGACCCTCTAATAAAGAAAGTAAAACACCGGCTATCGACCAAGCAATCGAGAGAGCTGAATCCGAACAAGGTGACGGCGCGGCGACATACTTATCAGCTATGCAAAATCTTGGATTGGCACGTGAAGCCGATATGGAAAGTGATGGCAAAGTATTTAGTTCTGCAACCGAACAAGCTGCAAGTGATCTTTCTAAGGTGTTAGAAAAGCAAGATACTGGAGGGAATAGAGATTATTTGCTTGCAGAGGTTTCTGGAGGCACAGCACTTACAAGCGGCTCATTTTGGATGCCTTCAGGCGATAGAGAATCAACACGAGACGAGATATCCACTAAATTGGATCATATGGAGAAAATTGCCTCACGTATGGACCATATGCTGACTCCAGAGCAAAAAGAGTATGTTTCTGATTTTGTTAATGATGCAAGAAGTAGAATTAAAGAAGATGTTGGTGATCGTCCAGGACAGGATATCAGTGGTAAGGATGATGGTTACTTAAGTTTTGTTGGTTCATCTAGCGCTGACAGTAAAAATGAAACAAGTGTGAATGTTGATAGATCATCTTCTGCTACACCATCTGCCAGTGAACAAGGCCAGAGTAATGCCAGCGTAACTTCGGCTCAAGTAGCAAGCAATGGGACTCAAGGCAATGACGCTGCTACACCATCTGCCAGTGAACAAGGCCAGAGTAATGCCAGCGTAGCTTCGGCTAAAGTAGCAAGAAATGGGACTCAAGGTAATATCACTGCATCTTCTGCTACACCAGCTGCCAGTGAACAAGGTCAGAGTAATGCCAGCGTAACTTCGGCTCAAGTAGCAAGCAATGGGACTCAAGG
>NZ_JACJFI010000004.1 GCF_014164505.1 Shewanella sp. SG41-4
GCTCACATGCTTGAGAGCCGTCAGAACCATCACGGATTTTGCCAGGCGTTGCGCAAAAGGTATCCCATATACAAGGAAGACGTGATGCAACCGCGCCTTCAATTTGAAAAGAAGCAGTCGCCACACCAAAGGTGAACGCTTTTGAATGCGTTTTGGAATCGGCTGGTAACATAATTTTCATATTTAAATTCACTTAGTATTAATTAATTGTGTCTATTTTTATGACTAACTTATTACGTTGAAACACCCTGATAAAAGGCCTTGCACTGTGATAGCTGCGCAGTAAAAATCAGCTCTAGCGTTTAAAAATCGTTGACATCAGTTATCGATATGTTAAAAATGAAAGCGCTTACATTGAGATTAGTGATTAATTATCCAAAGGTCAATAATTGATTTGGCTAATTATTAAATCCTCATCTACTTGCACAAGAGTGGAAATGTTCACCGGTTAAATGTCCAGGGTTTATGGGGAATTAACTCTTGGCGTGAGATTTTGGAATTCCATTTACTGGCGTTATGTACTGCAACCCAAGATAACTATTAACAACAATAAGGGAATGTCATGGCGACTTCACCGCTTCAACCAGAGTTGGCTAATGCCGATTCGACTCACCAGCAAGGTAACTTTCGTTTTGCCTTGATAGCGTTAACCTCGTTATTTTTTATGTGGGGTTTTTTAACCTGTTTAAATGATATTTTAATCCCTTACTTAAAAAACATGTTCGACCTAAATTACACCCAAGCAATGCTAGTGCAGTTCTGCTTTTTTGGTGCTTACTTTATCGTGTCAATTCCTGCGGGAGCATTAGTGGGTAAGATTGGTTATCAGAAAGGTATTATTACCGGACTAGTGATTGCCTGTATAGGGTGCTTACTGTTTTATCCGTCGGCCAGTTATGGCTCTTACAATATGTTTTTATTTGCTTTTTTTATTCTTGCTTCTGGTATTACCGTCTTACAAGTATCAGCCAATCCTTATGTGAGCGTGTTGGGCCCAGCCGAAACCGCATCGTCGCGTTTAACCTTAACTCAAGCATTCAATTCATTAGGCACTACTGTGGCGCCATTTTTTGGTAGCTGGTTAATTTTGTCGACCGTTGAGCATGACAGTAAAGTGACTGAGGTTGGCGAAGTTATTGGCCAGCTATCGATTCAGCAACAAGCATCAGCAGTACAAACACCTTACCTTATTTTAGCGGGCGCATTGTTTGTGTTGGCATTCATTTTTATGTTGTTAAAACTGCCTTTACTGGGCAAACGAGACACCCAGTCTAGTGCCGCTGTAAAAGGCAGTGCATGGCAATACCCGCATTTAGTGCTGGGTGCTGTGGGTATTTTTGTTTATGTGGGTGCAGAAGTGGGTATCGGCAGCTTTTTAATCAGTTTTTTAACTCAAGATGATATTGGTGGCGTGTCTGAATCGCAGGCTGCACATTACATTGCTTATTACTTTGGTGGCGCGATGGTTGGGCGCTTTATTGGTGCTGCTGTAATGCAAAAAATTAACGCTGGCAAAGTACTCGCGTTTAATGCGCTATGTGCGTGTGTTTTAGTGGCCGCAGCCATGTTGAGTTCAGGTACCGTTGCCATGTGGGCATTACTGCTGGTGGGCTTATGTAACTCAATTATGTTCCCAACCATTTTCAGCTTAGCGCTACAAGATTTAAAACAGCATACCAGCCAAGGTTCGGGCATTTTATGTTTAGCCATTGTCGGTGGTGCAGTATTACCATTATTACAAGGTATGTTAGCTGACAGTTTAGGCATTCAATTAGCCTTTATTTTACCTTTGTTATGTTACGTTTTTATTGGTTATTACGGTTTGATTGGATGTGCTGCAAAACGTCCAGTATTCGCAGATAAGGTATAAGGAAAGACCATGAAGTCAATTCAATTACAGTGCATGCATAAAATCAGCACACCGACAAAAACAAGCTTGATAGCTTTAGGCGTATTGCTAGGCTTAAGTGGATGCGGCGAGAACAATAACGCCACTCAACAGGATAAACAAACTGCAGTAGCACCAGCTATGGTTGATGATACAGCGGCTAAGTCTTCATTATCCATTTGGCCAGATCTCAAGCCTGCTATCGCCAAAGATGCGGCGTTAGAAGCCAAAATCGATACGTTAGTGGCTAAAATGACTATTGAGCAAAAAGTCGCGCAGATGATCCAACCTGAAATTCGCGATATTACCGTTGAAGACATGCGTAAATATGGTTTTGGCTCGTATCTCAATGGTGGTGGTGCATACCCTAACAATGACAAACACGCGACGCCAGCAGATTGGATTGCACTCGCAGAATCCCTGTATCAAGCATCGGTCGATGACAGTGTTGATGGCATTAACATTCCAACCATGTGGGGCACCGATGCTGTGCATGGTCATAACAATGTTATCGGCGCGACGTTGTTTCCGCATAACATTGGTTTAGGAGCGACGAATAACCCTAAGCTAATCGAAAAAATTGCCGCTATTACAGCCAAAGAAGTGATGGTGACCGGGATTGATTGGGTGTTTGCACCCACTGTCGCCGTAGTGAGAGACGATCGCTGGGGCCGGACTTACGAAGGTTATTCAGAAGATCCGCAAATTGTGAAAGCGTATGCTTACGCCATTGTTGAGGGCCTACAAGGCTCTGTTAACGGTGACTTTTTATCTGATCAACATGTCATTTCAACGGTTAAACACTTTTTAGGCGATGGCGGCACTGAAAACGGTATTGATCAAGGCGATAATATTGCCAGCGAACAAGATTTATATGACATCCATGCTCAAGGTTATGTGGGTGGATTAAATGCCGGTGCACAAAGCGTCATGGCTTCATTTAACAGCTGGGATGGGGTTAAAAACCATGGCAATAAATACCTGTTAACGGATGTGCTTAAAGATAAATTAAATTTCGATGGCTTTGTGGTGGGTGATTGGAATGGTCACGGACAAGTTGCTAATTGTACTAATGAGTCGTGTGCGCAAGCCGTCAACGCAGGGTTAGACATCTTTATGGTACCAACTGCAGCTTGGAAACCGTTATATGAAAACACCATTGCACAGGTGAATAATGGTGAAATAAGCCAAGCGCGTATTGATGATGCGGTTAAACGTATTTTACGGGTTAAGTTCCGTGCCGGTTTGTTTGACAAACCTAGCCCTGCCAATCGTCCGTTATCGGGTAAAACAGAATTAATTGGCCAAGCAAGTCACCGTGAAGTGGCGCGTCAAGCGGTGCGAGAATCATTAGTACTGCTTAAAAACAATCAAGGTTTATTGCCGTTAGCCCCGAATGTAAAAGTATTGGTCGCAGGTGATGCCGCTGACAATATCGGTAAACAATCGGGTGGCTGGACCATTACGTGGCAGGGCACTGATAACCAAAATAGCGACTTTCCTGGTGCTACATCAATTTACGCAGGTATTGATAAATTAGTGACTCAAGCTGGTGGTAAAGCCACATTGAGTGTTGCCGGTGAATTTGACCCGCAGCAAAAACCTGATGTTGCAATAGTGGTGTTTGGAGAAGAGCCGTATGCAGAAGGTAACGGCGATATTGATAACGTAGAATATCAACGTGGTGATAAGCGCGATTTGGCTTTATTGCAGAAGTTAAAAGCCCAAGGTATTCCAGTGGTATCAGTGTTTATCAGTGGTCGTCCTATGTGGGTCAATGCGGAATTTAATAGTTCTGATGCATTTGTCGCAGCCTGGTTGCCAGGTTCTGAAGGTCAAGGTATTGCAGATGTATTGTTCACTCAAACAGATGGCAAGGTTAATCATGATTTTGTTGGTAAATTGTCATTCTCATGGCCTGCAACCCCCCTGCAAACTAAGGTTAATGTGCCATTAGCGCAACATAACACCAAGCAAGCACAAGCTGATTATCAACCGCTTATACCTTATGGCTATGGGTTAACTTATCAATCTACTGCCAGTGATGCTGTTGTGTTAGACAACTTGTCAGAAGACAACTTAGCTGCAACTCAAACACTAGAAGACTTAGCTTTATTTGAACGCGCAGTTAAATCGCCTTGGTCAATGTTCATCGCTAACGTGTCTGAGCGCCAAGGATTAAGCAGTAGCGTTGCGCAAAACAGTGCACTAACTATTCGTACTATGGATCGTGTGGTTCAAGAAGATGCGCGCTTAGTCTCTTTTAACGGCAATGAGCAAGGTACCGTTGGCTTAATTAGTAATTTCCCTCGTGATTTGAGGGCTTACAGTAATAGTGATGCCACGTTATCAGTGAGTATTAATGCAACACAAGCACTGCAAAAGCCGTTATGGATTGGTATGGCATGTGAAGGTGATTGCCGTAAGCAAATCGATATTGCCAAGCAGGTGAATACTCAATTAGGTGAATGGCAAACCGTGAGCATTTCATTGGCTTGTTTTGCGGCTGAACCGATGGACTTTGGTAAAGTTGTTATGCCATTTTATCTTACCACCGACGCGGCAGTTGAAATTCGTTTCAGTGATGTGGTAATTCAAGCTGCATCAACAGAAAACACCATTCAATGTAACTAAAAGCGAATTAGCCCTATCTGAGTCATTAGATAGGGCTAGTTAAACTCAATTTTAAAGAGTAATGGTTGGCGACGCTTGTTATTTTTTTTACTACTGCGTGCGGCAAAGAGAGAACGATAAATGGATAAGGACAAAAATGAACAAGCTCAATAAACATCATTCATTTGTATCCTGCTTAACAGCGTTGACTTTGTCGGTCATATTTTTGTCTGGCTGTAATGCTGATGATGTAACAGAACAAGCAACAGATACAGTGGTATCCAATACCGCAGTATCAGGTTGGCAACTGGTTTGGCAAGATGAGTTTGAGGGTAGCCAAATAAACACTGCTAAGTGGAGCTTTGCCGTTGATTGTTATGGTGGTGGCAATGATGAGGCTCAGTGCTATACCGCACGGCCTGAAAATACTGCAGTTAGTGATGGTTTGTTAGCGATTACGGCATTAAGAGAAACCTTTTCTGGGCCTGCAGTAAATGATTCTGATCCAAGCTATGACGTAAACGATACATCGAAAACATTAGATTACACCTCCGCTCGTTTAGTATCGAAAAACAAAGGGGATTGGAAATACGGCCGTTTTGAAATTCGCGCAAAATTACCGCAAGGTCAGGGTACTTGGCCCGCTATATGGATGTTACCGACAGATTGGGTATATGGCCCTTGGGCTGGTTCAGGTGAAATAGACATTATGGAGGCTGTAAACCTCAAGGTTGTTACCGACGGTAAGGCGCCAGAGTCTGCAGTACATGGCACATTACATTACGGCAAACAATGGCCCAATAATGTTTATACGGGAACCGAATATCGTTTACCTGATGACCTCAATCCTGCAGACGACTTCCATGTGTATGCTGTTGAATGGCAACAAGGTGAAATCCGTTGGTATGTCGATGATGTTCATTTTGCCACTCAACGAGCATCGGCTTGGTTTAGCCAGTATGTCGATGACAATGGTGATGTGGTCAACGCACCTGATGATGCACCGTTTAATCAACCATTTCACATGTTACTTAATCTTGCTGTGGGTGGCGCATGGGCCGCTAACGTGAATCAAACCGGTATCGATGTGTCAATTTTTCCGCAGTCGATGTTAGTGGATTACGTGCGTGTATATGAATGTGCTAAATCACCTAAAACAGGTGCGGGATGCGAAACAATTGACGGCAGTGTTGACGTTACCTTAGGCAAAATAGCACCAGAAATTATGTCATTAGACTTAGCGATTTGACTGTGGATTTTGTTTTATGTAGTCAATAATCATCAGCCAGTACTGTGAGTAACAATGGTTTTTTACTGTGATATCCCAGTGAATAGTGTCATTTTATGATGTTGATTTTTAACTGAATACGAATGCAAAGATGCACTGTTTGCTTTGAGTGGTGAGTCGTTTAGCTTAGTATCGAGCAAGTTTAGAGGTGTTGTCAGTATGTTGTAATCATGTGATGGCATGATCAGAGTGTTTTGGTTTAAGTGCGATCAAATGATTATATAAATTTATGATGTCAACAATGGCATAATGGTGCAAATGCACCTTAATGGTATTGAAGCCGTTATAGATTTTAAGGAATTGATTTGTCGAACATTACATTTTCTCTAGCTGAGCTAGAACAGGTAGTCGCCATTGCTAAAGATGCAGGTACTGCGATTATGCAGGTTTATGCTCAAACTGATTTGCAGATTGAGGTTAAACAAGACGATAGCCCTGTCACGGCAGCCGATATTGCCAGCCATAATGTGATTGTTGCTGGCCTTAAACAGCACTTTGCTGATATTGCTGTGATGAGTGAAGAAGCGGCTGATATTAGCTGGGCAGAACGACAAACTTGGCAAACGTATTGGTTGATCGATCCGCTCGATGGCACCAAAGAGTTTATTAAACGCAATGGTGAATTTACCGTCAACATCGCCCTTATTCACCAAGGCAAAGCGATTGCCGGAGTGGTGTATGCACCAGTATTAGGCAAGTGTTATAGCGGTATTGTTGGTCAAGGTGCGTGGCTTGAACATAACGGGCAAATATCGGTACTCGATATTCGTGACAGAGCAGTGCAATCGCCACCTATCGTAGTTGGAAGCCGTTCTCACGTAAGCCCAGATGTTGCCGCTTATTTACAGACGATTGGCGAACACCAAATGTTAAGCGTCGGCAGTTCATTAAAATTTTGTATGGTGGCTGAAGGTCAAGCCGATGTTTATCCAAGATTAGGCCTAACCAGTGAGTGGGATACTGCTGCAGCGCAAGCAGTATTAGAAAGTGCTGGTGGGCAGGTGGTTGAATACCCAGCGTTAACGCCGCTGCAATACAACCAAAAAGAAAATATTTTAAATCCGTATTTTATTGCCGCATCAACGGCATGGTTTGCACACAAATAGCGCTAATCGTTATCTGTCTTTGCAAACCCAATATGGAACCCCAATTAATAATAAGCAAATGGAGTGACAAGTTATGATGCGCATGGGCGTCGATCTCGGTGGTACAAAAATTGAAATAGTGGCTTTAGCCGATGATGGATCTGAAATTTTCAGAAAGCGCATTCCAACGCCAAAAAACTATCCTGGTACCATAGAAGCTATTGTCAGCTTAGTGGCAGATGCTGAAACCGCAACCGGTCAAACGGGATCTGTGGGTGTCGGCATTCCAGGTGTTGTGTCACCGTTTACTGGCTTGGTAAAAAACTCAAATTCAACTTGGATTAACGGTCACCCGCTTGATAAAGATTTAAGTGAAGTATTGAGCCGTGAAGTCCGTGTTGCTAATGATGCAAACTGTTTTGCAGTATCTGAAGCCGTTGATGGCGCAGCTGCAGGTAAAGGGGTTGTTTTTGGTGGCATTATTGGTACAGGTTGCGGTGCAGGCATTGCGATTAACGGTCGTGTACATGGCGGCGGTAATGGTATTGGCGGTGAGTGGGGACATAACCCATTACCGTGGATGACGGCTGATGAATTTAATACTACCACCTGTTTTTGTGGCAATCGTGACTGTATTGAAACCTTTATTTCTGGTACTGGCTTTGTCCGTGATTTCCGTGAAGCGGGTGGCGATGCCACCAGTGGTATTCAAATTTCTGAGATGATGCAACAAGGCGACCCGTTAGCCACAGCCGCGTTTGATCGTTATATCGATCGCTTGGCGCGTTCACTCGCACACGTGATTAATATGATGGACCCAGACATGATTGTACTTGGCGGCGGTGTATCTAACATCGAAGCTATTTATACTGAATTGCCTAAAGTGCTACCTAAATATGTTGTCGGCCGCGAGTGTGGTACCCAAGTGGTTAAAAATAAATTTGGCGCATCATCAGGTGTTCGCGGTGCTGCATGGTTGTGGGGCAAAGACGAAAAGTAGTCTTAATTCAAAACTTGCTAAAAGTCATCTCGATTCATATCGTTAATAACTCACTTTGCAAACCCACTAAAACGGCACTTAAACAGTGCCGTTTTTGTTTTGATTTTGTTTTAGTGCGCTATAACGATAAACTAGCCGCAATAATGATTAACGAAGTGAATGATTCATGTTTTGGCTTAAAAAACTATTGTCGCAATTGGTAATGCCCATTCCGTTGACTGTCATACTGTTGCTGGTAGCAGGAATATTGTGGCGTAGTCAAAAAAAAGCCATGGTGTATATAGGTCAAGTGGTCCTAGGATTAGCCATCATGTTATTGGTGTTATTAAGCCAGTCGCAAATAAGTTATTGGTTAACTCACTCGTTAGAGTCACGTTTTAACGTTAATCATCAAGCGATTAAAGGTTCTTGTGTTGTGATGGTGCTCGGCTCATCGAATATGGAAAAACCAGGTTTGACAGCTGTGCAACAGTTATCATCAACTGCGTTAGCACGATTAAGCGAAGGTATTAGGCAGTTTCATTTAGGTGATGATTGTACTTTAGTCGTCAGCGGTTTTAGTGGTGGTCAACAACCTACGCCTCATGCCACATTAATGGCTCAAGCAGCAATAGAACTGGGTGTTCCTCAGGCTAATATTATTAAGTTTGATTCCCCTAAAGACACCATTGAAGAGGCCCATGCTTTACAACAACAAATTGGTCAGCAGCCATTCAGATTAGTCACTTCAGCGACTCATATGCCTAGGGCGATGATGATATTCACCTCATTAGGAATGCAACCACAGCCTGCTCCGAGTGATTTTATTGCTTATCAAGGTTTTTGGTGGCGTTTAGATGCCGCTCAACTGTTAGCATCGCAAAAATCTATCCATGAATATGTTGGCATGCTGTGGCTTAATATTAAAAGCATGGCTTCAAATTAACGTTAGGATTGCAGATTAACTGTAATCGCTAAATGTTTACGTCGATATTAAAAAACTTTATTTATTATATTCAGTTAAAGGATAAATCGTGGTCAATGATGAGTTACTAATTAGCCCTTTTGCCAAACGAAATGGCATAACCTTAACGGTGGTAGGTGCCATGAGTTTAATGGCTAGCTTGATTATTTTTATCGGACTTAAAGGTTTTTTTGCCGTTGGAATGTTGTGCTTTGCATTAGGCTCCGTGGCACTCATTTTAGGTGTCGCCAAAGTGTATCAGCCTGCGGTTAGTTTTAAGCTAACTGCTGCAGGTGTAGCATTTTTTCATCGCCGCGGCCAAGTGTTTATTGAATGGCATAATATTCAACGAGTCGATTGTGCCCGAGTAAATCAAAACTTGGAGTTAATTGAGCTACCTTATATCGGCGTTAAGCTTAAACAGATCAATCCCATTTTAGACTGTATTTCACCTCGCCTTGCGACCGGCTTATTAACCGAACAGCGGCCATTACTCATGACGGCGGCCACACAAGATGAAGATTTACAAAGTTTAGAAGGTTATTTGGGGGCTGAATTTACGCCGCTAGTGGTAAACGGTGAGCGTTACCGTGGGGTATTGGCAATGTTTGGCCATCGCTGTCAAACGTTGAACGAACAGTTGGGTTACCATGTGTATTTATCGATTGATAGTTTAGACCGAGAACCGAAAGAGTTTGTGGCCTTGTTGCGTCAATGGCAACAGCAAGCCCAACTACAAACTCAGCAGCACACGGTATCTGCGACAGATATCGAATGACACGACTCATAATCAATTAGCAGGTGTTCAAATGGTATTACAAGGCGGTTGTTTATGCGGTGCGATACGTTACCAAGTTAACGGTATGCCATTTGATGCCGATCATTGCCATTGTAATCAATGTCGTAAAAGCGCTGGTGCGGTAGTCATGAGTTGGATGGATTTTCATACAGACAAAGTGCAGTGGTTACAAGGACAGGTGACTGAATTTGCCTCTTCAGATAACATTCGACGTGGCTTTTGCCAGCACTGTGGTTGTTCATTGACTTACAGACACTTGGATTATCCACAATACACTACATTGTCGATAGCCTCTTTAGACCAACCAAACCTAGTGCGGCCGACTTATCATATACACACTGACGATCAGGTTAGTTGGTTAAACATAGATGACTCTTGTCCGCGCTATCAGGCAGGTAAAACAGCTGTTAAACAGCCAGATTAACTTTCTGAGGGAGTACTCGTAAGAGGCTCTCTGTGACGATAACCTAAAAACTGGCCGCCATCTAAAATTTCAATATTTTCACAATAAGCATCGCCTTCAAAAATCCCTTGCTCATGAATGGTGATTTTTTTACAGCGTGCTTTACCTGTCAATTGCCCTGCAATCATTAACTCGCGACATAAAATATCACCATCGACAGTGCCGCTAGGTTCAATGGTCACATTGCCTTGCGCTTTGATATCACCACTAATATACCCTGCAATTAGCACATCACCACTGAAAATGAGTTTACCGGTTAAATGGCATTCTTGGGCAATAAAACTGAGTGGGTTAGCTGGCTGTTTTTGACGAAACATCTTAGTGCTCTTATGTTTGTATTATGTCGGTAATATAGCGTGATAAACAATATCAAAAGCGCTAATCGTATTTGTGAAAACGGTGACTTTTTTGTAGATGAATCAGCTTTTAGTTAAATTAGCTCTTAGTTAAATTAGTCCGGATGACCTATAAGTATCGCATCAGCAGGGCACGGAGACACACAAGCACCACATCCAGTACAGGCATCGCTATCAATCACGGGCTTAGGCACTTGGCCTACAGCCATGATAAAGCTAATTGCGCGAGGATCGCATGCATCTTTACAGCTCTGACACCAAACTCCTTCATGGGTTAAACAGTTGTCTTTTATCGCAGCCGTAATTGACCAAGGTAAGGATTGATTGAGATCAAAAACTGGCTCTGGGCACACGTCAACGCATTGCTTACAGAAGGTGCATTCATCTTTAGTGAAATCTATTTCAGGAAAACCACCTTCACCGCGTTTAATTATTTGGGTTTCGCAGGCGGTAATACACTTGTCACAGCGTGTGCAATTGTCAGTAAACTCTTGATCCGTTTTGCTCCAAGGCGGGCGGGTGACATTGGATTTTCTGCGACTAAATAGATTACGACGACTTTGATTAATACCTTGGTTCATTTCGGTTCCAATTGAGCTTAAATATATTTGCTGCAGCCAATATTAGCATTAACTGCAGCACAAAATTGTTAAGCGCTTGGCAATAAATACCAATACCAATAATTAACTGGTCATTCAGCGAGAATTTTGCACCTTATAGGCAAGTAATAGGATTGTAGGCATAGTTGTTCTCGGCAACAGCTCCTGCATCCATGCAGTCCTCCGTCAAAATACTATTAAGTAGCATATAAGGCGCATAAAATCGCCCTTCGGGAGCCACTCAAGCTTTCCATTTTTATGTTGCATTATTTCATAAGGGAATAACCATTCTTTCAACAATGCGCCTTAAACTGAAAAACCTGAGTGGCTCTGATTGGTCACTTAATTATTGGAGTTGGTATTATACCCATCAGGATTATTTGATTGCCATTTCCAACTGCTATTTGCCATGTCTTCAACGGTATGGGTCGCACGCCATTCCAATTCTGTAGCGGCAAAACTTGGGTCTGCATAACAGGCTGCAATGTCACCAGGGCGGCGTGGACTAATTTGATAAGCAATGGTTTTACCACAAGCTTTCTCAAACGCTTTGACCATGTCTAACACGCTGTAGCCTATGCCTGTACCAAGATTATAAGTCACCAAACCAGGTTTAGTTTGCAGTTTTTTAAGTGCTTGTAAGTGACCCATGGCTAAATCAACAACGTGGATATAGTCACGTACACCAGTACCATCTGGAGTATTATAGTCATCGCCAAAAACGCTTAATTGTTGACGTTTACCAACAGCAACTTGGGCAATAAATGGCATCAAGTTATTAGGGATATCGTTAGGATCTTCGCCAATCAAGCCACTTTCGTGAGCGCCAACAGGATTAAAGTAACGTAAACGAGCAATATTCCAACTATTATCCGAATTATGTAAGTCAGCTAAAATATTCTCAACCATCAATTTTGACTGGCCATAAGGGTTGGTTGCACCCGTAGGAAAATCTTCTTTAATTGGCAAGCTAGCAGGATCGCCATAAACGGTGGCAGATGAACTAAAAACTAAGTTTTTGACGTTATTTTCAGCCATGACTTGGCATAAGATGATGGTGCCAGTGACGTTGTTTTCGTAATATTTTAATGGTTTTTCGACCGATTCACCGACCGCTTTTAATCCCGCAAAATGAATGACGGATTCGATGCTGTGATCTGCAAATACTTTTTGCAGTAAGGCTTTGTTTAGAATGTCGCCTTGATAAAACGTGACATCTTTACCTGTAATGGTTTTAACTCGCGCCAACGCTTCAACACTTGAGTTTGATAGATTGTCTACGATGACCACTTCCTGTCCGGCCTTTAATAGCTCTACTACGGTATGTGTACCAATATAGCCAGCGCCACCGGTTACCAAAATTGTCATAGTTTAATCTTCCTGTGAATTAATGAGTCAAGTTATAGGGCGGGTTGATTTTTGGCGATCAACATTTATCTGCTTAGTGAGATAAATAGCCTCTCATGTATTGTAAATTATCATAGTTCAATCGTCAGTTAAATTATTGATAGAGCGTTTAAATTAATAGCGGTTAGCTTGCCTACAAATAGATTCAAAAGGGACTCGGAAACCCCTTGATTGTGACTGCTAAATTGGTAGTTGTATTTATTTGTTTACGATTAGCACTACATTACGGCAGGACAATAAACTGTGAAGGAGTTAACAAAACGCCAACCTTAGCACACTATGTAGGGAGTGAAGTTGACGTAAAGTGGAACCTATGAGTACAGCAACAAAGTATATTGCACACCAACCTGATGCCCAAGGTTACATTGATTACTCAGAACATGAGAATCAATTATGGCAACAATTGTATCAGCGCCAAGTGACTAATATGCCGGGCCGTGCATGCCAAGCCTATTTACAAGGTTTAGATGCATTAGGCATGTCAGTTGATCGCATTCCACAATTGCCTGAAATCGATAAAGTGTTACTTGATGCCACGGGCTGGAAAACCGCTGCAGTGCCTGCACTGATTTCATTTGGCCGTTTCTTTGAGTTACTGGCCAATAAAGAGTTTCCAGTCGCGACGTTTATTCGTAGTAAAGAAGAGTTTGATTACCTACAAGAGCCTGACATTTTCCATGAAATATTTGGTCATTGTCCATTATTAACCAATCCATCATTTGCCAATTTTTCGCATATGTATGGTCAGTTAGGGCTAGCGGCTTCAAAAGAAGAACGAGTATTTCTGGCACGATTGTATTGGTTCACTATTGAGTTCGGTTTGGTGCAAGCTAAAAATGAATCACTGCAAATTTATGGCGGCGGCATTTTAAGCTCACCAGGTGAAACCATGTATGCATTGAGTGACAGTCCTGAGCGTAAGCCGTTTGATTTACTCGAGGTACTGCGCACGCCGTATCGTATTGATATCATGCAGCCTATTTACTATGTTATAGAGCATATTGATTATTTAGATGAAATTGCTCGTATGGACATTATGAGCATGGTGACTAAAGCGCGTCAGTTAGGCATGTTTGAGCCTAAATTTGCTCCAAAAGTCAAAGCCAGTTAACGATTTATTGCAGGAGGGCTGTGGCTCAACAATCTGCAAGTTAGACACTATTTTATTTAGCCAAGGAGTACAAATGAACGCATTAACCGAGATGAAATGTGAAGCATGCCAAGCAGATGCACCAAAAGTAACGGATGCAGAGTTAGCAGAGCTTGTCGGTATGATCCCAGATTGGGGCGTTGAAGTTCGTGACGGCATTATGCAGTTAGAGCGGGTATATAAATTTAAAAACTTTAAGTTAGCGATGGCTTTTACTAATAAGTTGGCCGATTTAGCTGAAGCTGAGTTTCATCACCCAGGTATCTTAACCGAGTGGGGCAAAGTCACTGTGACATGGTGGTCACATTCAATTAAAGGTTTACACAAAAACGATTTCATTATGGCTGCCAAGACAGACCAGTTGTTAGACTAGTGACTATCGCCATCCATTTCAGTATGTTACGTTAACGTAATATGCTGAAATAGTTCTCTGTTACAATTCTACTGTAAACTTCACTTGCCACCGAAGCCATATCCCTCTAACGTAATGCCAAATTTCCGTAATAAAACATTAATAAATAGGGAATCGTTACATTATGCGTTTGGAAGTCAGCTGTATCGATCGCGTGGGTTTAGCGAAAGACATCCTCGTCGTGCTTGAAAAACATGGTATTAACTTAATTGCCATTGATGCCAGTAATAAAGGTTTCCTGTTTTTGCAGTTTGCAGAAATCAGTTTCGAAACCCTGCGTGAGCTTATGCCACAAATTCGTAAAGTCGAAAGTGTGCATGATGTCCGTACCGTATCTTTTATGCCGTCAGAACAAGAACATTACGCCTTAAAAACCTTACTTAAAACGTTACCCGATTCGGTGTTTTCAACGGACGCGAAAGGGCGGATCCGCATAGCCAATGAGTCGGCTTTATTGACGCTTGGTATGGCTGAACATGAAGTGGTGGGTGAGTCACTTAATCATTGGGTGCAAGGATTTAACTTTGCTCGTTGGATGAGTGAAATACCGGTGTTGGCGCAAGCCACACGAGTACAAATTAACTCGAGCGAGTATTTGGCTGAAATGCTGCCAATTTACTTACCCGATGATGATGACAAGACCATTTTAGCGGGTGCGGTTATTTCGCTAAAATCACCTGCTAGAGTGGGTAAACAGTTTAATGCCCTGCAAAATCAAACTACTGGTTTTGATAATGTATTGGCTATCAGCGACAAAATGAAAGACATACTCAAGCAAGCCAAACGTATGGCGCAACTTGATGCACCGTTACTTATCACCGGTGAAACGGGAACGGGTAAAGAGTTGATGGCTCGTGCGAGTCATGACGCCAGTATGCGCCGTGAACATCCTTTTATTGCGATTAACTGCGCTGCTTTGCCTGATAGTGTTGCAGAAGAAGAGCTGTTTGGCTTTGTCAGTAATGGCACCGTCGTTAAACGCGGTCTATTTGAAGAAGCAAAAGGCGGTACGGTGTTTCTAGATGAAATTGCCGAGATGTCTAAAACCGCACAAGTTAAATTACTGCGTTTATTACAAGACGGGACTTTTAGACGGATTGGTGGCGATGAAGAAGTGCGCGCCGATGTACGAATTATTTGTTCAACCCAAAAACACTTAGCTGAACTTTGCCAATCCGGTGAGTTTAGAGAAGATTTGTATTATCGAATCCATGTTTTAAGTTACCACATGCCATCACTGCGTGAGCGTCGTGTGGATGTGATTCCATTAACTGAGATGTTTTTAGAGCATTATAGTCAGCAGTTATCGAGCCCCTTAAGACGTATATCAGCAAGTTGTCGCGATTACCTATTTACCTACGCATGGCCGGGTAATGTGCGCCAATTGAAAAATGCCATTTTTAGAGCGGTATCAATGTGGGATGGCTCAACAGAATTGACCGTTGAACAACTTAAACTACCTTCATATGCTGAAGGTTTTGGTTATTTTGATGAAGAGTTTGAGGGCACGTTAGACGAGGCGATGAAAGAGTATGAAGCCAGTTTATTACGCCGGTTATATCCCGCGTACCCAAGTACACGCCAATTAGCCAAAAAGTTAGGTGTGTCTCACACTGCTATTGCTAACAAGTTGCGTGATTACAGTATTAGTAAGAAAAAGTAATGTAACGATTTAATGCCAGCCAAGTGCTGGCATTTTGGTCATTTTAACGCTGACAATCAGTGCTGACGTGGCCTTTTATGTTTTGTAACGAATAATTTACAAATCACGATTAGCACCGCTAAAATGTGATTTAGTACCTACTATAGGATTTTCCATCTCGATCGGTTATTTCTATGGTTAGATTGAGAGTCTTGTCTCTAGCAGAACGCAGATCTCACCCAGAATTTAGGAGCAGTAATGAAACTTGCAAGTTATCACAACGGACGTCGCGACGGCCAATTGATGTTAGTCAGTAAAGATTTGACCAAAACAGTCGCGGTACCCGCTATTGCCCATACTATGCAGCAATTATTAGATGCTTGGGATTTGTTATACCCACAACTTAATGAGTTGTATGAAGCACTAAACGCAGGCCAGATGGACAATGCAGTAGATTTTGATGAAGCACGTTGTTTATCACCTTTACCACGAGCCTACCAATGGGCCGATGGCAGTGCGTATGTTAACCATGTTGAGTTAGTACGCAAAGCACGTGGTGCTGAAATGCCAGCATCGTTTTGGACAGATCCTTTAGTGTATCAAGGTGGTTCTGACAGCTTTATCGCCCCTAAAGCGGATATTCAAATGGCCAGCGAAGAATACGGTATCGATTTCGAATCAGAAATCGCTATTGTTACTGATGATGTTGCCATGGGTGTTAACAGCGAAGATGCGACTAAGCACATCAAATTATTGATGTTGGTTAACGACGTATCACTGCGTAACTTAATCCCAGGTGAATTAGGCAAAGGCTTTGGCTTTTTCCAATCTAAGCCATCTAGTGCCTTTTCACCCATTGCGATTACCCCAGACGAGTTAGGTGACAAATGGCAAGACAGCAAAGTACATTTGCCGTTAGTGACTCATTTAAACAGTGAGTTGTTTGGCCGCCCGAATGCTGGCGTTGACATGACGTTTAACTTTAGCCAGTTAGTCGAACATGTGGCTAAAACACGTCCATTAGGCGCAGGTGCAATTATTGGTTCTGGTACTATTTCTAACTACGATCGCAGTGCTGGTTCAAGTTGTTTAGCTGAAAAACGCATGCTTGAAATCATTGCCGACGGTAAAGCATCAACACCCTTTATGCATTTTGGCGACACTGTTCGCATTGAAATGTTTGATGATAACGGTGTGAGTATCTTTGGTTCTATCGATCAAAAAGTGGTTGAATACAAAGCTTAAGATTATGAAAGCGATATAAATCGAAATATAAAGGCAATAGCGATTAATCGTTATTGCCTTTTTGTTAGGCAGATTAAAATAAAAATAAGGGAATTGACATGAAACTCTATGGCTACTGGCGTTCAAGTGCGGCATATCGCGTACGTATTGCGTTAAATTTAAAGCAGTTAACGGCTGAACATATTTCAGTTCATTTGGTTAATAATGGTGGTGAGCAACACTCAGAGGCTTATCATCAACTTAACCCCTCAGGTCTCGTGCCGACCTTTGTCGACAATAATGAGTCAGGCGAGATTAACTTATCGCAATCGTTAGCGATTATAGAATACCTCGACGAAAAACACCCTCAGCAACCGTTACTTCCCAGCAATATTGAGCAGCGAGCTATTGTTCGCAGCATGGCTCAAGCCATAGCATGTGAAATTCATCCTTTAGATAATCTACGAGTATTACAATATTTAGTTAACGAAATGGGCGTATCAGAAGCAGATAAAATGCGTTGGTATCACCATTGGATACACCTTGGCTTTGCTGCTTTAGAACAGCAGTTAAGCCAATATTCCGGACGTTTCTGCTTTGGTGATACTCCTTCGCTGGCCGATATTTGTCTGATCCCGCAAGTGTATAATGCCAAACGCTTTAATTTAGAGCTTGCGGCGTATCCTAATATTGTCAGAATTTGGGATGAGTGCCATAAGTTACCTGCATTTGCTGATGCAGCTCCAGAACAACAGCATGACGCGACGTAATCAAACTTTGTTTAATCTGCCCTTGTTTAATCAGCACCAGTTTAATCCGCCCCAGTTAAATCAAGTGGCCATTGATCAGTTACAACAAGGACAGGCTAAACGATTGTCCTTGTTGTGGCAGTGGTTGCAACAAGATGAAACCAGACTAGCTGCGTTAATGGTGTGCCAGAAAGTGATGCAACAACAAGGGATCACAGATTGGTTAATTAGTGCGGGTTTTATACGCAATTTAATTTGGGATAATTTGCACTGCATGACCTCAAAATCCTTAAACGACATTGATGTGATTTACTGGCGTGATAATAACCCATCTTCCGCAGAAGACCAGGCGATTGAAGCTTTACTCGTTAAGCAAATAGGTCTGCCATGGTCTGTAAAAAATCAAGCTAGAATGCACCTTAACAATGGCGATGTGCCATACACTTCCTGTGCCGATGCCATGTCATTTTGGCCAGAAAAACAGACGGCTATTGGAGTGAAATTAGCTTCAATTGATGACTTAACATCCGCTGAGTTTCAATTACAGGTGACGAGTGTGTTTGGATTATCCTGTTTGTTTGATTTGTCGTTAAGTCCAAATCCAAAGCGTGACAAGGCTATTTTTAATCATCGCGTTTCCCAAAAGGGATGGTTAATGCAATACGCCAAACTATTGGTAACAGAATAATCATCAGCAAAAATTCGCTTGATCAACCTCACAAAACCTAACTGTAAGATACTTCTTTTGTCTCTATACGCTCTCGTTTTGTGATCCAAATCAACAGTCTGGGATCTAATTGGGTACCTCTATAGTGGTACTGCTGTTTTGTTGATCTGAATCAATAATCTTAGCGATTAACTTCAGTAGGTTAACGGCAAATGTTGAGGGTGCACAGAATTGCATCTAGTTGTCATTGCCAAGGAGTGTTAAAAAATGAATAAGAAAATTACCCTAAGTTTAGTTGCTGCTTCTTTATTAACTGCTGGTTTTTCATTTGGTGCTGCGGCCCATCAAGCAGGAGATATTATTGTTCGTGCCGGTGTGGCGATGGTTGATCCAAATGAGTCAAGCCCAGTAGTCGCAAATATTGCTGAATTTAGCGTAGATAACGATGTCCAATTAGGGCTAAATTTTGGTTATATGCTAACTGATAATATCGGTATTGAATTATTAGCCGCATCGCCTTTTAGTCACGATGTGTCACTGGGTGAGCTAGGTAAAATTGCTGACTCAAAGCAATTACCTCCAACGCTGGTAGCACAATATTACTTTGGTGATTCACAATCTGCTTTACGCCCATATATTGGTTTAGGGGTTAACTTTACTAACTTCTATGACAGTGAATTTACTCAAGAAGCGAAAGATCTTGGCCTAGATAATTTGAGCTTATCGAACTCTTGGGGCGTGGCGGCTCAAGTTGGGCTTGATTATCAAATTGACAAGAAATGGTTGGTTAACGCGTCAGTTTGGTATGCACAAATTGCTACGGATGTGAGCTTTGATATGGGGGCAGATCATGTTGTGGTTGATACAGACATTGACCCTTGGGTTTACATGATCAGCGTCGGTTATACTTATTAAGCTAGGGTAGAATACGTTAGCGAAAAACGAACATATGAAACAGGAACCTACCGGTTCCTGTTTTTGTTGATGGCACTTATGGAGATTTTTTACGCGGTTTCCAATGGCGAGTATTGTAAATGTACTCTGGTAATAAACGATTTATCCACGCGACAATGCGCCAGCGTTTAGTGACATATACTCGGCGTTTACCTTTTTGTAACGCTGAGATAATTTGTGTAGCCACTTTATCGATAGGCGACAGCAGCAGTTGTGTATTCAAATGAACGGCTTTATCAAATAACCCTAATTGAATATCACTAATGGTAATAGGCAGCTTTAATCGTTGCGCATGCATACTCAAGCCCTGCAGGTAATTTTCAGCAAAGGCTTTGGAGGCATGATAAGCCACATTAGGTCCTCCACGCTGACCAGCTATAGAGTTAATGGCGGCGAGTTGCCCATAACCTTGTTCGCACATTAATTTAAAAATACAGTTATTGGCAGCAGCAAATCCCATAACGTTAATATCGATGGCGAGCTTATCAATTGCCCAAGGCAGGGAAGGGTCGTAGTCATTGATACCAGTATTAACAATCACCAAATGGGCGCCATTATGTTTGGTCCAAGCAGTATTAAGCTGTGTAATTAGCGTATCAGGTTGATCAATCGCTAACGGGTAAACACTCACTTCACCTGGCAGACTTTGACTAAACTCGTTAAGTGATTCAGGGTCGTTAACAAAAAGCACCAGCGAAACTTGCTGTGCAGATAGCTGTCTGGCTAAGGCTTGGCTCAGTTGCGAGCTGGCACCAATAATCATCGCTGTCGCTGTAGACATGATTCATCTCATCAAAAATAATGACTCATCATAGAAATAACATCAGTTGATAACAAGTGAGAAAAAAATTCAACTTAAGACGTGTAGACTTCTAGCCATCCGAGTGTATGATGGTTATCTAACAGATTGACCGCTATTAACGTTAACAATAAGCCATTCTGCCGCGGTGTAGACCGGTTGAGTATGCTAGTAATGTTTGCAAACGACATTCGACAATCGATGATGACCACGGTTTTTAGCGATTAACTGAATGTTAAAACTGTGACATAACAGACATTAACGTTATTGTGAAAAGGTTGGTTGGTTAACCGAGCGTTGGTTAATCAGGTACATGTGTTTAATTAATCTAAAGGTAACAAGTATGCCGGTTCGAATTCCAGATAACCTGCCTGCAGCAGGTATTTTAGAGTCAGAAAATATCTTTGTGATGTCTGAAACCCGAGCTGCTAATCAGGACATTCGTCCAATGCGGGTATTAATCTTGAATTTAATGCCTAATAAAATCGAAACAGAAACCCAGTTATTGCGATTACTGGGCAATACGCCCTTGCAAGTTGGGGTCGATTTATTACGTATTCATGACAAAGAATCAAAGCATACATCAGTGGATCACATGAACACCTTTTATCGTGATTTTGAAGACATCAGAAATAATAATTACGATGGTTTGATTATTACTGGTGCGCCGTTAGGGCAAATTGACTTTAAAGATGTTGTGTATTGGGACCACATTCGCGAAATTATTGACTGGTCACAACAACATGTCACTTCGGTGCTGTTTCTATGTTGGGCAGCTCATGCTGGTTTGTATCATCTTTATGATTTACATCGTCAGTTATTAGCGAATAAACGTTCAGGTGTATTTAATCATCGTAGAACTAGCGACCCACACCCACTATTGCGCGGTTTTGATGATGAGTTTTTTGCACCGCACTCACGATTTGCAGAAATGGATATTGAACAAATTCGTCAACATCCAGATTTAGAAGTGCTGGCTGAATCAGACGAGGCTGGTGCGTATATTGTGCTGAGTCGTGATAATCATAATGTGTTTGTTATGGGTCACCCAGAATACCAAAAAGACACCTTAAATGAAGAGTATGTGCGCGATGTTGGCGAAGGCCTCAACCCAGATATTCCACAAAATTATTACCGTCAAGATGACCCCACTCAAGATACTATTGTTCGTTGGCATAGCCATGGCAGCTTATTAGTCAGTAATTGGCTCAATTATTATGTTTATCAGCTAACGCCATATGACTTGTCTGACATGAATGCTAAAACACCATGGGAAAGTAAGAAGTAAATTTGAATATAGTTTCACCAGCGTTTTAACGTTGACTTCGTTTCGATAAAAGCTATTGTTAAACTTAGATGTTTTTATTGTAAGGTCGAGGTTAAATGGTTAAAACCAAGTTGATGATATTATTGGTGTGTGCAATGAGCTGGCCGCTAACGTCTTGGGGGGCCAGTGATGTTTTTAGTGACGCTAATGCAAATGACACTAAAATGAATGGCGCCAATGTTAGTGACAATACCGTTAGCAACAATACTGTTAGCGACAATATCGTAGGCAACAATACCGTTAGCGCAACAATTACTGATATCAAACAAAAGTTAGCCACATTAAGCTCACCACAACAACGAATTGACTTTTTAAAACAACAGCTACAACAAAGTGCTCAATGGCCGATTGAACAGCAAGGCCAGTTGTTGCATTTGCTAGCAATAGAGCAAGAAGTTAACAGTGATCTTGTTGCTGCAATTGACAGCTATACTCAGGCAATTAAATTACTTACACCACATCCTCTTAGTCAAGAACTCGTCAAAAGCTATCTTGAACGCTCATTCATACTTTACCTTCAAACTAACGACACCCAAGTTTATTGCCCAGATCGTGAAGTGGCGATTACATTAGCCCGTCAGCTTGGAAACGTTGATATCTTGGCCGAAGTGTTAGCTCAAAGCGCGTATTGTTATAATAAACCAAGTGATTTTGGCGAAGGTCTGAAAAGGTTAAATGAAGCATTAGCATTAGCACAACAGCATCAATTAGGACTGAGCCGCCAAGCGATGATATTTAATGCCACCGCAGCTATCTATCGTGACAATGGTTTAAACCGTAAAGCCTATGAATATTTTAACAAAGCTTATGGCTTTTGGGAGCAAGCCCAAGATAAACAAGACATGTTTAATATGTTGCATAACATGGTGGGCGAATCGATTAAATTGGCCATGTGGGTGGAAAATAAAGCCCATTTAGCGCAAATGCAGCAGTTGGTTGAACAATCGCCAGAGTTTGCTGACTTTGATTTTTTCTATCAATTTAATACTGGTATTAGCTGTTGGGCTCAAGGTTTATTTCAAGAAGGTATTGATCATTTTTTACGAGCATTAGCGGTGCAAGATACTACCCAAGAAAAATACTTTGTTGACGCTACGCATGCATGGTTGGCATTGAGTTATTTTCGCCAACAACAACCAGATAAAGCTTTTAAGTATGCTGAAATATTTTCTGGTTCGGCAACTTATGACGGCCATTCCAATGAATTGAAGTTGATGATTGCTGCCATTATTGATTACGTCAATGGGTCGAGTAATCTTGGTATGAATAAGCTTTTGGATACCATCGATTTACAAAAAAAGCACTTTGCTAATATTATTAATAATGATGTGGTTAATTCATCATTAGACCATAATCTTACCGTGGCTGAGTTCAATAATCGTCTGCTCGAAAAGCAATTGGCAATCAATAAGCTGAATTTAGAGGCCGAAATTGATTCTCAAAAAATTACTAACTTATCAATGGCAATCGCAGTGCTAATTGCATTGGTGTTATTGGTGGTGGTCATTTTCTTGTGGCAATCTCGCCGGCAATTTAAACGCCGCTCTCAAACTGATTATTTGACGGGTATTGCTAATAGACGTCATACCTTTGAACAGGGTAACAAGCGCTTTTATCAGGCGAAAAAACATAATCGGTCACTAGCCGTTATTATGTTCGATATAGATAATTTTAAAGCCATTAATGACCATTATGGCCATGATATTGGCGATTTAGCCATAAAAGCGTGTGGTAGACGAGCACGTAATTGGCTCAAGAAAAACGATATTTTAGGTCGCATCGGTGGCGAAGAGTTTTTAATTATTTTACCTGATACAGAGCAAGCACAAGCCGTTGAAATAGCCGAGCGATTGCGAACCAGTATTGAGTCAAACCAGTTTGTGTTTAACGATGTTAAAATGAATTTCACTATCAGTGTGGCTGTCGCTATGTTAACCCAGCAAACTCATGAGCTTGTCGACATTATTAAGCAAGCCGATTTAGGCTTATATCAAGCAAAAGACAACGGTCGCAATCAAGTCGTGGTTGTCGATCATTAACCCTCCCTAAGTGCCGATGCAGTTGTTTGGTCGCTGCGGCTACTTTTTACTTAGACTAAAGTTTTACGCTCAATAAATCACTCAACAGTAATCATGTTACTGATAAATAGATATTGATATATATCATAAAAACAATATCTTATATCAAATTTAAACGTGACATTCTTAAACTGTAAATCTTCACTGACAATTCCAATCAATTAACATCAGCATTTAGACCATTTTTTACTTGCTTTACGTTCGCGTCAACGTCAAAGTGATATCCATATTGTTGATGTTAATTTTTTAAGCGCAGTAAATTGGAGTGGTTATGAGTACAGAGCAAACAGGTCAAGATATCGTTATTGTTGCCGCGAAACGTACACCAATGGGTGGGTTTCAAGGAGCATTGTCTGAGGTAGCTTCTCCAGTATTAGCAGCCACCGCTATCAAAGGTCTTATCGCCCAAACGGGGATCAGTGTAGATGCTGTTGACGAAGTATTGATGGGTTGTGTATTGCCTGCCGGTTTAGGCCAAGCGCCTGCTCGCCAAGCCACCTTAGGTGCAGGTTTACCGTTGAGCGTTGGCGCAACAACAGTCAATAAAGTTTGTGGTTCTGGTATGAAAACCGTCATGTTAGCCCACGATTTAATTAAAGCGGGTAGCAGTCAAGTTGTGGTTGCGGGTGGCATGGAAAGCATGAGCCAAGCACCATACTTACTCGATAAAGCACGTAGCGGTATGCGCATGGGCCACGGCAAAGTCATGGACCACATGTTTTTAGACGGCCTTGAAGATGCTTACACTGGTGGTGCAATGGGTTCATTTGCCCAGAAAACCGCTGATGACTTTGGCTTAACTCGTGAGCAAATGGATGCATTTGCATTAGGTTCGCTCGAAAAAGCCAATGTAGCGATTAACTCTGGCGCATTTAAAGATGAAGTAGTGCCTGTAACCATCAGCACACGTCGTGGTGATGTGACTGTTGAGATAGACGAGCAGCCTGGTAACGCCCGCCCTGAAAAAATCCCGACATTACGTCCTGCATTTACCAAAGACGGCACAATTACAGCTGCCAACTCAAGTTCAATATCAGACGGCGCAGCAGCGTTAATGCTAATGACACGCGAAAAAGCACAGCAATTGGGCTTAAGCGTATTAGCGACCATTAAAGGTCATACTACCCATTCACAAGAACCGTCAATGTTCACCACCGCACCTGTTGGCGCGATGCAAAAACTGTTCGATAAAGTGCAGTGGAACAAAGATGACGTCGATTTATACGAAATCAACGAAGCGTTTGCCATGGTCACTATGTTAGCTATTTCTGAGTTGAACTTAGATGCCAGCAAGGTCAACGTTAATGGCGGCGCATGTGCAATGGGACACCCAATTGGTTGTTCTGGAGCGCGTTTGTTAGTCACATTGATTTATGCCCTAAAAGCACGCGGCCTTAAGCGCGGCGTGGCATCGTTATGTATTGGTGGCGGCGAAGCCACAGCAATGGCGATTGAAGTGTAAATAGACAATACAAGTTAAGTTCGACAAGACCACCGCACAGGTAGATGTACACGCAGCCACTTTAGTGAGACTGACAAACACAACAAATCGCGTCACCTGTGCAGTAACTCAATACGAGTGATGTTATTCACTCATAAGATATTCAAGGATCGAGGAAAACAACATGATCACACAAGTTAAACATTATATTGATGGCGAATTCACTTATGGCAGCGGCGATCGCAATATTGATGTGACTAACCCAGCTAATAATAGCGTTATTGCCAAAATTAACTGTGCTACTACTGCCGAAGTAGAGCAGGCCATTCACAGTGCCAAAGAAGCGTTTAAAACCTGGAAAGAAGTCCCAGTGTCTGAACGTGCGCGCGTCATGTTGCGTTACCAACATTTGCTCAAAGAGCATCACGATGAACTGGCAACTATTTTAGCTCACGAGACGGGTAAAACTTTTGAAGATGCTAAAGGTGATGTATGGCGCGGCATTGAAGTTGCTGAACATGCTTGTGGTGTTGCCTCGTTAATGATGGGCGAAACCGTTGAAAACGTCGCTCGTAATATTGATACCTATAGCTACACTCAACCATTAGGTGTGTGTGCCGGTATTACTCCATTCAACTTCCCAGCAATGATCCCGCTATGGATGTTCCCGTTATCGATTGCTTGCGGTAACACGTTTATTTTAAAGCCGTCAGAACAAGATCCTATGACGCCACAGCGTTTAGTGGAGTTATTTGTTGAAGCAGGCGCGCCAAAAGGCGTGTTGCAACTTATTCATGGCGACAAAACAGCAGTAGACATTTTGCTAAGAGACCCAGCCATTAAAGCGATTTCGTTTGTAGGCTCTGTGGGTGTTGGCCAATACATTTATAAAACCGGTACCGACAACCTAAAACGTGTGCAAGCGTTTGCAGGTGCTAAAAACCATTGCGTTATCATGCCTGATGCGAACAAGCAGCAAGTGATCAATAACATGGTTGGTGCCTCTGTTGGAGCCGCTGGTCAACGTTGTATGGCGATTTCAGTCGCGATTTTTGTCGGTAAAGCCAAAGAGTGGATCCCTGAACTAAAAGACGCGTTAGCTAAAGTTCGTCCTGGTTTATGGGATGACAAAGAAGCTGCTTACGGTCCAGTTATCAGTCCAGCAGCAAAAGAGCGTGTACTAAAACTGATTGCTCAAGGTAAAGCTGAAGGTGCTGATTGCTTACTCGATGGAACCGATTTTACCGTTGCAGGTTACGAGTCGGGTAACTGGGTTGGCCCAACCATGTTTACCAATGTCACCACCGACATGAGCATTTACAAAGAAGAGATTTTTGGTCCGGTACTGTGTTGTATGGAAGCGGATAACTTAGATGATGCTATCGAATTAGTGAACAACAGCCCATACGGCAACGGCACTTCAATCTTTACTGCATCAGGCGGCGCAGCGCGTAAATATCAACATGAAATTGAAGTAGGCCAAGTGGGTATTAACGTGCCAATTCCTGTGCCATTACCTTTCTTCTCATTCACTGGTTGGAAAGGCAGTTTTTATGGCGACCAACATGCCTATGGTAAGCAAGCTGTGCGTTTCTGCACCGAGACTAAAACCATCACCACCCGTTGGTTTGACTCTGAAGCGGTAAGCGGCCCTAACATGAGCATTGATCTTAAATAAGCTCAGTACAAGTTAGTCTCCATACGCCGTGATAGTTTATTGATTTATCACGGCAATATTTATCTGCTTACACAACAACACAAATTTGACCCGCACCATTGGATGTCGCAACGCCGGACATAATAATCTAATGGCTAAGCAACTTAAGCTGCAGGCGGGCAAAACATCAAATGACCCAAGAGTCATCCAAGACAATAAAAGGACTCCAGCATGGATTTTAATTTAAACGAAGATCAGCGTCAGTTTGCTGATTTAGCCCGTCAATTCGCCACCGAAGAATTAGCGCCATTCGCCGCCAAGTGGGACGAAGAACATCATTTTCCTAAAGACGTTATTCAAAAAGCCGGTGAACTGGGTTTCTGTTCTTTGTACTCGCCAGAATCAGAAGGCGGCATGGGCTTGTCTCGGTTAGATTCCTCGATTATTTTTGAAGAATTAGCCCATGGTTGTACAGCCACCACAGCAATGTTAACGATTCATAATATGGCAACCTGGATGGTGACTACGTGGGGGACAGAAACCTTACGTAAACAGTGGTCAGAAGGCCTAACCACCGGACAGTTATTGGCATCTTATTGCTTAACTGAGCCTGGTGCAGGCAGTGATGCTGCGTCACTGCAAACTAAAGCCGTGCGTGATGGTGATGATTACCTGATCACAGGTTCAAAAATGTTTATCTCTGGTGCGGGTGAAACCGAGCTTTTAGTGGTGATGTGCCGCACAGGTGAAGCTGGCCCTAAAGGGATTTCAGCGATTGCCGTACCAGCAGATGCAGTAGGCGTAACTTACGGTAAAGCTGAAGATAAAATGGGCTGGAACGCACAGCCAACAAGAATGATAAGTTTTGAAAACGTGCGCGTACCAGCTACCAATTTACTCGGCGAAGAAGGCCAAGGTTTTACCTTTGCCATGAAAGGCCTAGACGGCGGACGTATTAATATTGCTACCTGTTCAATAGGTACGGCGCAAGCTGCACTCACTCGTGCAACTCAATACATGAATGAGCGTAAGCAATTTGGTAAACCGCTAGCGGCATTCCAAGCATTGCAGTTCAAATTGGCCGACATGGCAACTGAACTAGTTGCAGCCCGTCAAATGGTGCGTTTAGCAGCCTTTAAATTAGACACTCAAGACCCAGAAGCCAGTGCTTATTGTGCCATGGCGAAACGCTTTGCTACCGATGTGGGTTTCCAAGTGTGTGACGGTGCGCTGCAAATTCACGGTGGATACGGTTATATCCGTGAATATCCGTTAGAACGTCATTTCAGAGATGTGCGCGTGCACCAGATTTTAGAAGGCACTAATGAAATTATGCGCCTGATTATTGCTCGTCGTTTGCTTGCTAGCGATGCTCATCCGATCCTGTAATTAGCAGATCCACTCGTGACTCACTAGCTCTAGCATAAGGACATAACATTATGACAGCACCTGCGATTCTTAAACATATAGTCGGCCACACGGCCATTTTGACCTTGAACAATCCGCCAGCAAACACTTGGACAGCAGACAGTTTACAAGTACTAAAACACACTGTGCTTGAACTGAATCAAAACAAAGAAGTTTATGCGCTTGTTATCACCGGTCAAGGTGACAAGTTTTTCTCAGCAGGTGCCGATTTGAATTTGTTTGCCGACGGCGATAAAGACAATGCAGCCTCCATGGCAAAACATTTCGGTGAAGCGTTCGAAGCCTTAAGTGCATTTAGAGGTGTATCGATTGCAGCCATTAATGGTTATGCCATGGGCGGCGGATTAGAAGTGGCATTAGCTTGTGATTTACGTATTGCAGAAACGCAAGCCCAATTGGCATTGCCAGAAGCCTCTGTGGGTTTATTGCCTTGTGCTGGTGGCACTCAAAACTTAACTGCATTAGTGGGTGAGGGGTGGGCTAAACGAATGATCTTATGTGGCGAGCGTATTGATGCCGCCAAGGCTGAAAAAATTGGCTTGGTTGAAGAAGTCGTTGAGGAAGGTAAAGCGCTGGATGCTGCAGTTGCATTGGCTGCTAAAGTGGGTAAACAATCTCCTAGCAGTGTTAGCGTTTGCAAAACCCTTATTCAAGCAGGACGAACTATGCCACGATCTCAAGCATTACCGCTTGAGCGCGAATTGTTTGTTGGCTTATTTGATACCGAAGATCAGGCTGAAGGTGTGAATGCCTTTTTACAAAAACGCGCCCCAAACTGGAAGAACTGCTAATGACTCAAGATGTAATATTTCAAACATTAGGCACGCTATCAGGTCAATCTATTGGCGTGGTAACCCTGAATATTGAAAAAGCGCTTAATGCATTAACTCTCGACATGGTTGCAGCAATGCAGGCACAACTCACCAAGTGGCAACAAGACGACAGTATTGCTTGTGTGATGCTTGATGGCGCCGGCGACAAAGCGTTTTGTGCTGGTGGTGATGTACGCGCCATTTACCATGCATCTGTTGCTAATCCTAACAACATGACTGCCGAAGCGTGTGAATTTTTTACCCAAGAATACCAACTCGATTACTTACTGCATAAATTCGGTAAACCCGTTTTGGTGTGGGGTGATGGTATTGTTATGGGCGGTGGACTCGGGCTAATGGCAGGTGGTAGCCATCGTGTTGTTACCGAGCGTAGCCGTATTGCAATGCCAGAGGTAACTATTGGTTTATACCCAGATGTTGGTGGTAGCTACTTTTTAAACCGTATGCCAGGTAAGACAGGATTGTTTTTAGGCTTAACCGCTTACAACATGAACTGCGCTGATGCACTGTATGTTGGTTTAGGAAATCACATTCTCAATAGCGATGAAAAAGAGCCACTATTCGATGCCATGGCTGAACTCGCTTGGAGTCGAGATAGTGAGCAAAATCATCAACTGCTGAGCGGATTGCTGAACAATATGAGTCAGCCACACTTAGATGAATTATCAATTAGCCCACTACAACAATTTCAAGCTCAAATCGATTTGTTGATGACGGGGGACATCCTTGATGTGCAGCATCAATTATCGACACTAAACACTGAGCTTGATTGGTTAAAACGAGCCCAAAAAACAGCATTAGCTGGCAGCCCTATTAGCTGGCATTTAATTTTTGCACAAGCTGCACTGGGTACTGAACTGACTTTAGCTGACTGCTTTAAGTGGGAGTTAGGTGTCAGCGTGAACTGTTGCTCTATGGGCGACTTTTGCGAAGGTGTGCGTGCATTACTGATTGATAAAGATCGCCAACCTAAATGGTTATTTGCAGATGTAGATGCAGTGGATGCAAATAAAGTGACCCAACTGCTTACCTCGCCTTGGGCTGAAGATAAACACCCATTAGCAGACTTTACTTAAAAAGGATTAACGACATGGCAACAGTAGCATTTATTGGTTTAGGGAATATGGGCGGCCCAATGGCGGCTAATTTAGTTAAAGCGGGTATGACCGTCACCGTGTTTGACTTAAATCCTGCCGCGGTCGAAGCGTTAACTGCACAAGGCGCGCTCAGCGCTAAAACCGCATGCGGCGCCGCGGCTGCAGCCGATTTTGTAATTACCATGCTGCCAGCAGGCAAGCATGTGCGCAGCTTATATTTAGGTGATGATAATAATAAAGGTTTGTTGGATGTCGTGTCTAAACAGGCATTATTGATAGATTGCTCAACCATAGATGCTGACAGTGCGCGTTTAGTGGGTGCAAAAGCCGCCGAAAAGGGCATTGAGTTTATGGACGCGCCAGTGTCTGGCGGTACAGCAGGCGCAGCAGCCGGTACCTTAACCTTTATTTGTGGTGGTAGTGATGCAGCCTATCAACAAGCTCAAACGGTATTAACCGTTATGGGCGGCAATATTTTTCACGCTGGTGCTGTAGGTGCGGGCCAAATTGCTAAAATTTGTAATAACATGCTGTTATCTGTGTTAATGGTCGGCACTAGCGAGTCATTACAATTAGGCTTAGATAATGGCTTAGATCCTAAAGTGTTGTCTGATATCATGAAAGTTAGCAGCGGTGGTAACTGGACGTTAGAGAAGTACAATCCATGCCCAGATGTGATGGAGAATGTGCCGTCGTCAAAAGATTACCAAGGCGGCTTTATGGTTGACTTGATGGTTAAAGATTTAGGCTTGTCGCAAGAAGCGGCAGTGGCCTCAAATTCAAGCACACCTATGGGTTCTCTGGCTCGCAGTTTATATGTTAATCATGCTCGCCAAGGCCATGGTCGTCGCGATTTTTCGAGTATTTTTGAACAATTTTCAAAGAAAAAATAAAGGATTCAGTTGATGGAATTAAAAGATAAGGTTGTCGTCATTACTGGCGGAGCAGGTGGGTTAGGTCTCGCTATGGCGCATGATTTGGCTGCCCAAGGTGCTAAATTGGCGCTTATCGATGTTGATCAGGCTAAACTTGAGCAAGCTTGTGCTGATTTAGGTTCTGTAACTGAAGTTCAAGGTTATGCCTTAGACATTACCAATGAAGAAGATGTGGTTTCTGGCTTTAAGTTTATCGTTGAAGATTTTGGTCAAGTGAATGTGTTAATTAACAATGCCGGCATTCTACGTGATGGGCTAATGATTAAAGCAAAAGATGGCGTCGTCACCGACCGCATGTCTTATCAGCAGTTTCAATCAGTCATCAACGTTAACTTAACCGGCACTTTTTTATGTGGCCGTGAAGCCGCCGCAGCGATGATTGAAACCAAGCAAGCAGGGGTGATTATCAATATCTCTAGCGTTGCTAAAGCCGGTAACATGGGACAATCTAATTACTCTGCGTCTAAAGCGGGCGTTGCTGCTATGTCGGTGGGTTGGGCAAAAGAGTTAGCGCGTCATAATATTCGCAGTGCCGCAGTTGCTCCTGGTGTTATTGCGACTGAAATGACAGCAGCGATGAAACCTGAAGCATTAGAGCGTTTAGAGAAAATGGTCCCAGTAGGGCGCTTAGGTCAACCTGAAGAAGTGGCTGCAACAGTGCGTTTTATTATTGAAAACGACTACGTTAATGGCCGTGTATTTGAAATTGATGGTGGTATTCGCTTATAAGCGAATGTATATCAATCGTACTTATTATTTGGATGTTCAGCGCAATATAACGCGTTGAGCACTTTCATATAATGAATGTGATTGGTATTCCCTGCATTCAGTTTGTTATGATGTTGTCACGCCGAGCTTATGCTCGGCGTGGCTTTTTTACTTTTAAGGATTAATGACGTGACGAAGTTAGAATACCTGCTTAAAAAAATCATGCTAATCGTAGGCATTCTGGGCGTGATTATTATCTATGGCGGTTTTTTGTATTTATTGTTTTCAGGTCGCTCGACTGCGGCGCTCCCGTGGTTTTTACTCATTTCACCGTGGATTTGTGTTTACTTTGGCTTAACCCACGTACAGCAAGTGGCTGTAATACAGTGGTTTACTCATAAATTTAGTTTCAAAAAATCGACTAAGTAGCTCTGTTATGTCTAGCTTATCCGCATTTTTATCAAGGTTTTCTATCGCTTTGTATACCTTAATTGCCTTGGTCGCCTTTGCTGCCAATTCAGTTTTGTGTCGTATGGCATTATCGACCCAACAAACTCCGGCACTCATTGATCCCAGTAGTTTTACTGCTATTCGTTTAGTCGCTGGTGCGTTGGTATTGTGGTTGTTAATGCTTTTGCGAAGTACTAAAACCACAGTGAGTAACTCTGCTAGCCGTGGCAGCATGTTTGCGGGTGGATTACTGTTTATCTACGCGGTGACTTTTTCATACGCCTATGTGCTACTTGATACCGCCACTGGTGCGTTGATTTTGTTTGCAGCGGTGCAAATTAGCATGATGTTAATCAGCTATTTTCAAGGCCAACGCTTAACCCTACTTGAATGGATTGGCGCATTATTGGCTTTTAGTGGTTTTGCTTATTTAGTGTTGCCCGGCGTGAGTGCGCCTTCGATGACCGGCTTAGTATTAATGGCGATTAGCGGCTGTGCTTGGGGTGGATATACTTTGCTTGGCAAAAAGTCAGTTAACCCATTATTTGATACAGGTTATAACTTTATTCGCAGTTTACCTCTGGTCGCGGTGATGATATTGGTGGTGTGGCTCTTACCTCAATTAACATCAGCGTCGCAATTAGTCTCAATACCACAAGCAACGGTATTGTCTGCCAAAGGAGTGTTGTTAGCCGTCTTATCAGGTGCAATTGCTTCGGGTATTGGTTATGCGTTGTGGTATCAAGCATTGCGTGGACTCACATCAACCCATGCCGCGGTTTTACAATTAACGGTACCTGTGATTGCCGCAGTGGGCGGTATTCTCTTTTTAGATGAAGTGATCAGTTTTCATCTTAGTGTATCAGCGGGCATTATTTTTGTTGGGATTGCATTGGTTATCTTTGCTAAATCCCATCCAGTTAGCCAGCGAAATGGTCAGTAAAACGGTATATAAGTAAACAAATAGTTGAGCAATAAACATCAGTTAAAATCAAGTGACTTACACATACATAACTCAATAAAATAAACGATTAACGAGGTTATATGAGCAATTCAACACCGTATCCAATTGGTACACCAGGTCAAAAATGGACCGACGCAGAAAAAGCACAATGGTTGGCACAAGTTGCCATAAAGCGCTCATATCAAGATGAAGTGGTGAGTAAACTGGCTCAGATTACTGGTCCGTTTGAACAAGTACAATACGGCGCATTATCTTATGATGCTGATAAGTATCCACTGTTTGCGTTCAAATCTCAGCAATGGGATAACAATAAAAAAACCATCCTCGTGACTGGTGGGGTACACGGTTATGAAACGAGCGGCGTACATGGCGCGATTCAGTTTTTAGCCACTAAAGCACAGGATTATACTCAGTATTTTAATGTGGCCATCGCGCCGTGTGTTAGCCCGTGGGGTTACGAGACCATTAACCGTTGGAACCCTAAAGCTATCGACCCTAATCGCTCTTTTTATGCTAATAGTCCTGCAGAAGAGTCTGCCGCGCTGATGGCTTTTGTGGCAAGTTTGGGAGATGTATATGCCCATTTTGATTTGCATTAAACGACTTAAACTGATGCGTTAGCGTTTAGACCTTTGCTATCTGCGCGTGATGGCGTTGAATACGATAAAGGTATTATTCCAGACGGTTTCTATTTAGTCGGCGACAGTGATAACCCAACGCCAGCCTTCCAAAAAGCAGTGATTGACTCTGTGGCTAAAGTGACTCATATCGCGCCTGACGATAATGGACAATTAATTGAAGTGCCGATAGAGCAATTTGGCGTCATTAATTACCCGGTTAAAAAACTCAGTTTATGTGCAGGTATTACTGACAATCACTTCAATACCACTACTGAGGTTTATCCAGACAGTCCACACGTGACCGCACAAGAATGTAACGATGCTCAAGTCGCTGCCATTACTGGTGGATTGGATTATATTATTGGTTATTTGAAGCTTTAAATAAGATGGGGGCAGATCGAGTGATGACAAGCCTAGGTATGGGTGAGGATTTCATCCAGCTAGATCGCTGCTTAGTGATAAAAGCGAATACAGTGGAGTAAGTGATATCAAGTACTTATCTAATATCACTACTTCAAAGATGAATTAAACGAAGATGATTGGCTATTTGATATTTCACCGTTCTCAGAGCATGAAGTATTCTAGTCTCTATGCTGTCGATGATTTTACTGTCATCGCAGAGTCGTTGTTGGCTTTTTTGTCGTCATCGATATAGGGCTAGTTTAGGTTGATAAATAGGCCAAAAATCCTTACACTATTGCGCTTCGTATTTACCTCGGCTCTGCCGTATCCAGTTTCAATATCATTTTTGCTTGCTTGAGTCATACAGACGTTAACTCGAACCAGTAGACTATAATTTGATATGAGCTTTAACACACAACACGATTTGGAATTTCATTTTGATTACAACAGCTAACATCACGATGCAGTTTGGCGCAAAGCCACTGTTTGAAAATCTTTCAGTCAAATTTGGTGGCGGAAATCGCTACGGTTTAATTGGCGCGAATGGTTGTGGTAAATCCACCTTTATGAAAATCCTTGCCGGTGATTTAGAGCCATCAAGCGGTAACGTCTCTATAGATGTTAACGAACGCATGGGTAAATTAAACCAAGACCAGTTTGCATACGAAGCCTTTTCTGTCGTAGACACTGTGATCATGGGCCACAGAGAGTTGTGGAAAGTAAAGCAAGAACGCGACCGTATTTATTCTTTACCTGAAATGAGTGAAGCAGACGGGATCAAAGTATCTGAGCTTGAGATGGCATTTGCTGAGATGGATGGATATACCTCTGAATCTCGTGCAGGCGATTTATTGTTAGGTGTTGGTATTGATATTGAACAACATTTTGGCTTAATGAGCGAAATTGCTCCTGGCTTTAAGCTACGTGTGTTATTGGCACAGGCATTATTCTCAGATCCAGATTTATTGTTACTTGACGAACCAACCAACAACTTGGACATCGATACTATTCGTTGGTTACAAGACATGTTGAACCAACGTAACAGCACCATGATCATTATTTCGCACGACCGTTACTTCTTGAACTCAGTGTGTACTCACATGGCTGACTTAGATTACGGTGAGTTACGTGTGTTCCCTGGTAACTACGACGAATACATGATGGCTGCACAGCAATCACGTGAACGTTTAATGAGTGATAACGCCAAGAAAAAAGCGCAAATTGCTGAGTTACAAACCTTCGTAGCACGTTTCTCGGCTAACGCATCTAAAGCAAAGCAAGCCACATCACGTGCTAAGCAAATTGATAAAATTAAGTTAGATGACATTAAAGCATCTAGCCGTGTGAATCCGTTTATCCGTTTTGAACAAGAAAAGAAATTGTTCCGTAATGCATTAGTGGTTGAAAACTTAGCTAAAGGCTACGACACACCATTATTCAGTAAACTTAACCTCATGGTCGAAGTGGGTGAACGTATAGCTATTTTGGGACAAAATGGTGTAGGTAAAACCACATTATTACGTACTTTAGTGCATGATATCCCGCAAGACGAAGGGACAATTAATTGGTCTGAAAATGCTAATATTGGTTATTATGCACAGGATCACGAAGCAGATTTTGCCAATGACATGACCTTGTTCGAATGGATGAGCCAATGGCGCAAAGAAAATGATGACGACCAGTCAGTTCGCGGTATTTTAGGCCGTATGTTGTTTGGAGCCGATGACATTAAAAAATCGGTTAAAGTGTTGTCTGGTGGTGAGAAAGGCCGTATGTATTTCGGTAAACTCATCATGCAAAAGCCGAACATTTTATTACTCGATGAGCCAACCAACCACATGGACATGGAATCAATTGAGTCATTAAACAATGCGCTTGAAAAATACGAAGGTACCTTAATGTTCGTATCGCACGACCGTGCATTCGTATCATCATTAGCTACGCGTATTCTTGAAGTTACCCCAACTGGAATTAATGATTTCAAAGGGTCTTACGACGAATTTTTAGCCAGTAAAGGTATCGAAGCTTAGTTTTCATTTATTGCAAATAGCTTTTATAGCCAAAATAACTGATTAACACCATTAGCCCTGAACAAATGTTCGGGGCTTTTTGTTTTTATTTATTTATTCGGCTAGGCCATATACTCTAGTGATATAAATCAATGACATTCTCCAGCACAGGCATCTACTTTATGAGCATAACCCTTGAGCAAGTCGCATCAACCTTGAATGATTTGAAATGTCGTACTAATTTTAATATTAAGAATGTCACCGAATACATGCTGCCAGAGTTAAAAGAGCCTGTTTATTTGCATGTAGAAGGCAAAACGCCATTACTGATCATCCGCCCTGCATTTGAAGTGTTTTCGACTGAACTGGCTACCATTGACGGCGTTCACGCTAAATATGATTACTATCATAATGCTCAAATGACCCGATTTCCAACTCGTCGCAACAAAGGCTTAAGTGAAATTCATTACGGTTTAGCATTCAGATTCGATTCCACAGATGCCATTAAATTATTTATAAATAGATTAATTGAAATAGTAAAAGGGTAAGAGACTTATTAGGGGGAGTTCAACATCATGACTGAGCAATTTAATATCAATCAGTTTAATTGTTCCATCAGCGGTAAAGGGCAAACTCTTATCTGGGCTCATGGCTCAACTGGCAGCATTCAAAGTGAAGATGCGATTGGTTTATATGCTTGGCATCGATTCCCTAAAAAATTACAGCTTATTCGCTATGATGCCGTCGGCCATGGCTTATCTTCTGCCGGTAAGTGCGTAGAAGACTATTTATGGCCAGAACTAGCCAATGACATGATCAATATAGCGACACATTTTAACGCCACGTCAGAGATTATTTTAGGCGGTCAATCAATGGGCAGTGCCACAAGCTTATATGCTGCGTTGAAGTATCCAGAAAAGGTAAAAGGATTGATCCTAATGAATCCACCAACCGCATGGCATACTCGTGCGGCGCAAGTGGATGATTATCATAAAATTGCTAAAGCAGCGCGCATTTTGGGTGGTAAAGGTTTAGCTAAAATAAACGCTAAACATTGGGATAAATTACTTCCAAGTTGGCTGATTAGTGGTCATGAACACAGCGTGTTAGGAATGCTCGATGGATTAAAGCTAATGACTCGTCAGACTCTTGACCGGTTGTTCCGCGCCGCCGCAATGAATGATTTACCAAACAAGCAGCAGCTTGCCGGATTGACAATACCAACCCTTATTTTAGCCTGGCACGGTGATAAAGCCCATCCCGTCGAAACGGCCATTGAATTGCATAAAGCATTACCCAATTCGATATTACATATTGCAGACTCCGTAGATGAGGTCAATGAATGGCCTGAATTGATCAGCGAGTTTTGCCTGCATTTATAAGTTGTTATTGATAGCACTAAAAAATAGTGTTTAGTTGGTTTATCACAGCAACCGTGCACGATAAATTTATTCACTGATTCTATGGTTCGACAATCTTGCAGGCGTTGCGTTAGCGCATCAGGAACAGGTATTAACTACTCAATTATATGTATTTAAAACGTTATTAAATTAAACAAAACTAAATTAGCTGTGAGCAAGATCAGAATTTGTTTTAAATAACTTACCCAAATCTATCAATGTAGTTTATTGTTTGGTATCGAAAAAATTCGTTTACCCAAAGAACTTTCAAAGGATGATGTATGAATTGGCAATGGATTGGCAGCCTCAATATTTCGCGTAAACTGGCTTTACTTGTAGTTCCTCCTTTACTAACCAGTATTTTATTCGGTGGTATGTATCTTAATAATGAGTACAAAACTCAGCATCAATTAGCACTGGTTATTGATTTAACCCAGGTTGCTATTATCAACAGTTCATTAGTGCATGAACTGCAAAAAGAACGTGGCATGAGTGCCGGTTTTCTCGGCTCTAAAGGACAAGCCTTTAAAGACAATTTATCAACTCAACGTGCTGAAACCGACATACAAATCCAACGTTTTAATCTTGCTGCTCAGCAAGACGATTTTCCGCAACAATTACAATCCACATATAATGAAGTTGCTTCAGCATTTAATCAGCTAAGCCAAATGCGTAATAATGTCACGGCTCTTAACATCAGTGTCGCGGAGCAAGTCAGTTATTACACCCGCATTAACACCCTATTATTATCTATGGTGGATAATGCAGCTAGTCAGAGTGTAGATAACCAAATAGGTATAACACTCAAAGCATTTGCGGCATTTTTACAATTAAAAGAACGCGCAGGAATAGAGCGAGCAGTACTCAGCACAACTTTTGGTCGCAGTGAATTCCCCCCTGGGTTATATCGAAAGTTTGTCACTCTGGTGGCGGAACAACAAACTTATGCCGAACGGTTTGTTGCCGCAGCCAGCCCAGACAATATTCGTATTTTTAAACAAGCCCAACAAGACAGTGCTATGGCAAATGTTAGTCAACTTCGTGAAATTGCTTTTGCACAAGACAGCGCTGCAATGGCGCAGCAAAGCCCTGAAGATTGGTTTAAAATCGCAACGGTACGTATTGAGCTATTAACTAAGCTTGAAAAACAATTCAGCCAAGATTTGTCGCAATTAAGCCAAGACAAATTGTCACAAGCAACTGAGCATATGTATCTCACAGGCGCGGTGTTATTGCTGGCTCTGATTTTTGTTATTGTGATGAGCATGGTTGTTTCTCGCTACTTACATCGTAGCTTGAGTGTGCTACACAAACAGGTGCTACATGCAGGTACTCAATTTGATTTAACTACTCGCTTAAGCCATCAGTCAGATGATGAGTTTGGTCAAATTTCGATAGCATTTAATCAGATGATGGCAGAATTTGAACACGTTATTACCCACGTACGTCGAAATGCATTGAGTTTGGTTCATGCAGTTGAACAAATGAATGGCTTTACTCGTTCAATGCAAGCCGATGTCGAACAAGGTTCGTCAGAAGCCGAACAAGTTGCATCTGCTATGACAGAAATGAGCGCAACCGTCCATGAAATTGCTGCCAATGCGGTACAGGTTTCAGAAGCATCAGCCAATGCAAACATCGAAGTACAGAGTGGTAACAATGACGTCAGTAAAACCAGCGATGCGATTCAATTGTTGGCCAAAGAAATAGCCAATGCCGCTGAAAGTATCGAACGTTTAGATAAAGATGTACAAGATATTGTGACCATTTTAGCGGTCATCAGCTCTATTGCTGACCAAACTAACTTACTCGCATTAAATGCGGCAATTGAAGCCGCTAGAGCGGGCGAGCAAGGAAGAGGTTTTGCTGTTGTTGCTGACGAAGTTCGTACCTTAGCTCAGCGCTCACAACGTTCAACAGAAGACATTAAAGCGATGACCGAGCGTCTTAAAGCGGGTGCGGCTATTGCGGTAAGCGCGATGCAACGAGGCCAAGTGCAAGCTCAGCAAAGTGTTGCAGAATCACAGCATGCAGGCAATGAGCTTAAATTGATTGCTCAACACGTTAGTGTGATTGACAGTATGAACCAACAAATAGCCGCCTCAACACATGAACAATCAGCGGTAGCAGAGGAAGTGAATCGTAATGCGATGAAAATAACCGATATCTATCATCACACGCAGGAGATATCACAACAGATTGCTTTGCTCAATGACAATCTATTAAGTGATGCCAGTGATATGTCACAACAAGTCAGTAAGTTCACCTTATCTACAACTACAAGCTAAAACGCTAAAACGGTAAAGCGATAACGAGCGAGAAAAGCGGTAACGGCGATGACAATCTACGCGAAGATGACAAGCGAAAACACAGCGAACGAGCCTAGATGCTAGAACGCTTGTCAACGCTCGTTATCGTTTTCATCACTTACTCGCTTAATCTGCTTTTATAGCCGCGCAGCGCCTAGCAGGACGAAGTCCGCTCTAGTCTCTAGGCTTGATATCGCTTGTCATCGCTCTTTATCGTTTTCATTACTTGCTCGCTTAATCTGCTCTTATAGCAGCGCAGCGTCTAGCAGGACGAAGTCCGCCCTAGTCTCTAGGCTGTTAATCGCTAGTCACCGCTCTTTATCGCCTGTGACCTTTCTCAACTCATTTAGTGCAATGTTGCAGTAATTGGACAAAAAACTCGCTTCCTTTACGTTCTGCAAAAGCAATATTTCGCTCAGGAATGGATTCTGGATCAGTATAGTTGGCTAATGCCATTTCCATGCTGGCTTCGCGGATAATATGCAGGCAAGGATAGGGGGAACGATTAGTAAAATTGGCCGCACTATCTTGTGGTTCACCTTCAAAACAATAGTCCGGATGAAAGGTCGCTAATTGATAAACACCCTCGTAGCCTTGCTCAATTAATTCATCGGTAGCGTAATCAACTAAATCTAAATAAGGGTAAAAACCTTCAAAACCTCGAGGCAAAATAAACAGCGTTGTTTCAGTGTCGGGATGACTATCTAAGTATTGGCACTCTTCAATTAACGCCTTTAACACAGACTTTGTTTTAGTTTCTTCAATGGCAACATAGCGAATACTCGCGCGTTCGACTTCTCGGCGTGCAAATGGGCAAATGTTGTATTTCATAATGACATCTTTTACCCAATTTTCGGTATGAGTAAGACATTCATGTTGTTCCATTGCTTAACCTTTTTAACGTTATTAAATTGATTATTGTGCTGTCGGCGGTAACATCATAGGAATGATCGAGGCGACTAATAATAACGCCATCGTGATATTAAAAATACGTTGCTGACGCTCATTTTTAAGCAAACGTTTTAGTGCCACGCCAAATCCTAGCCACACAATCGCACACGGAAATGCCACGCATAAAAATACGCTGGCAATGGTCACTACTTGGCTATTGATCTCTTGCTGTACCGAGGTAAATGTGGCGATAGCACCAACAGCCATAATCCAACCTTTCGGATTTACCCATTGAAATGCTGCCGCTTGTAAAAAGCTAAACGGTTTGCTTACTTTTTTACCTTCCATTTTACTGCTGCTATTGGCAATTAACCATGACAGGTAAAGTAGGTAACTGATACCAATAACTTTAATCACAATATGAATAAAAGGATAAGCTTGAAATATTGCGCTTAACCCAAGCCCGACCGCTAATATCATGGTCGGAAAACCCAAGCTAATGCCCATTAAGTGAGGAATGCTGCGCTTAATGCCAAAATTCACACCAGAAGTCATTAACATAATGTTATTAGGGCCTGGGGTAATTCCGGCGGAAAAAGCAAATAAAGCAATGGCGAATACTAACTCCATGAACAAATCTCTTTGGGTTATATTTTCTAGAAGCAGGATTTTAGGGGATTTTAGTCATTCACCATAATGATTTTTTTAGCGGTTGCTTAAATTATTCGTTTTATAGGTCAATACCTCACTCACTGTTGAGTTTCAATGCACTAGCTTCAGCAAATATATACACAACAGTGAATGAGTTGGCGGTTAATAACTAACGTCGACTTCGTAAGATGAGAATTTACGAATATTAATCACCCCAGTATCAAAAATAAGGTATTGACCTTTTATGCCTTGCAAAATACCAGTGACTTCAGCAATTTTATCAAAGTTGTGTGATTTAACTTTCACCGGAAACTGCGTAATTGGGTAGCTAATCGCTTGAATATTGGCATCAAGGCGTTCAATAACAATGTCTTGGTATTCGGCTGCAAGAGCTAGTAGTTTATCTTCAATTAACGGGATCAGTAGGGCTGCTTGTTCAACTAAATCGACATCATCGTTATGGCCTTTTAACATAGCTTGCCAATGAGTTTTGTCGTTAATGAATTTAGCTAATTCAATTTCGATTAAGCCTGACATTTTACGTGTCGATACTTTGAAAATAGGTAAGCCCTGAGTCGCACCCTGATCTATCCAACGGGTTGGAATTTGAGTATGGCGGGTAATGCCGACTTTAATGCCTGACGTATTCGATAAATAAACATAGTGGGGCACAAAGCAATTTGACATAGCCCATTCTGCTTCGCGGCAGGTACCTTTATCAAAATGGCATGTTTCTGGTTTCATTATACATAAGTCACAACTGGCCAGTTTAGACATGCAAACATAACAATGACCTTGAGAATAACTTTTCTTAGTCTTTTTACCGCAGTTGCTGCAAAAAATATTACCAGTGTGAGTCATGGTTAATGACTTACCAATAAGCGGGTTTAGTGCTAAACGCGCGTCACCAAGAGGTAAATGGTACTCCACCTCATGATTTTCATTAAGGTGGGTTTTGAGTTTTGAGAGCGTTCCAAACATGGTTAATCCATTTTATCATCATTATTTATGGCAGTTTAACAGATGATCAAAATGGATTTTAGGCTTAATTGGTTCTAAACGTTCAAACCAACTTATGCTGATTTGCTGAGTTTATCTAACACAACATCATCACCCATTTCATAAAGTGATGCAGTAATCAGATCTTCTTGGCTTGGGTCGCTTAAGCCTAATGTCATAGTCGCTTTAAATAATGCAATACCGGTGTGACTTGCTGTTTCGTATTGGCTACTAAATTGTTCGATATTTACACCGAGAACATTCATTTTATTAGAAATATGCAACACAATTCCGGGGCGGTCGTATGCAACTAAGTTGTAATGAAGGTGTTTAATGGGTTGAGCGCTTAAGGTGGTTTTAGCAAAGGTTAAAGTTAAGCCATCAATGCATTCTAAGGCATCAATTAACTCGTCCCATTTTTGTGCAGGCACTTCTAACTGTAATATTGCAGCGAAAACGCCGTCTATATGACGCATTTCCGAATCTAGCCAGTTGCCACCATGGCGACTTACAACATTGGCAATTTGTTCTACTAAGCCTTTTCTATCAGGTGCTTGAAGAGTAATAAGATAACGCATCATTCGATATTTCTCCGATAAATAATGTTTGTAACACAACTGTCATATTTACGTCATATAATCGCAGCCACTTAAGATTGTGTTATTATTTTACTGTGATTTACTTTCATATATTTAGTCATAAATATTTATTGTTAGCATAGTAGACTACACATTCAAAGCGCTAATTATGGCATCGATTAATTATTAGAGGTTCTTAATGGAAAGTCAGGTCAATCAACCTGGTTCTGCTGAAAAAAGTCTACTTGTTGATAGACATGCAACCCGCAGAGCATTTAAGGATAAAGCAGCAGAGATTGGTGTAACAGTTGGCGGCACATTGGTGTTTGTCACGCTGTTATTAATATTTTTCTACTTGCTATATGTCATCAAGCCAATTTTTGATGGGGCACATATAGAACCGGTTACCAGTGTCAGCTATCAGCATACTGATGCTAAAACCTTAACTGTTGGCAGTGATGAGCAAAACGAAGTGCTCTATCGAGTGACAGAATCGGGTGTGGTTGATTTTTATTCAGCCGTTAGCGGTCAATTAATTTCGTCTTTCAAACCAAAAATCCCTGAAGGTACAACGGTAACCAGCAGTGCTAAATCGAGCCCAAGCGAGCAACGTTTTGCATTAGGCCTGAGCAACGGTCAAGTGATTGTTGTCGGCATTGAGTTTGGATTAACCTACCCAGAAAATAAACGTGTCATTACACCGATGTTACGTTATCCGATGGGTGAAACGCCATTGACGATTAATCGCGATGGTGCTGTTTATAATTTGGTGTTTGATTTTAGCGACAGCCGCATGAGCTTTGCATACCAAGACGCCAATGGTGCTTGGAAGCTTAATCGCCAAGAAGGCGAAGAAAACATGATGACTGAAGAGGTTGAATGGTCATCAGTTGAAGTGTTTATTGAAGATGCGCCTAGTAATGTTATATCAGCGATAATGACCCCTGATCACCGTCAGCTAATTTTGAGTGCGAATAATAAACTGTTTATTTATAACACTCGCGATGCCGACTCTATTGAGTTACTTCAAGTTGTCGATGTTCAAAAGGTAAATGCTGAAGTTAAGCAAGTGAATTTACTTGCTGGTGCCAGCTCTATTTTGGTGAGTTATGACAGCGGTATTGTGAGTCAGTACTTCCAAGTGAATAGCGAAAAAGGTCGTTTATACCAGCAAATTCGTGAGTTTGAAGATCTTGCTCCTGTCAGTGTAATGGCAACAGAGTTTTATCGTAAAAGCTTTGCCGTGTTGAGTGAAGAAGGTGAGTTAACACTGCTTTATACAACCAGTGAACGTCAGTTATTCGACGAAAAGTTTCAGTTAACCAATCCGGGTAAAATGGGCTTTAGCCCGCGCTCAAATGCCTTGGTGATTGAAGCCGATAACAAACTTAACCTTTTCTCTGTTGAAAATGATCATCCAGAAATATCGTGGAGCGCGTTGTGGGAAAAAGTGTGGTACGAAGGTTACCCTGAACCACAATATGTGTGGCAGTCCACTTCTGGTTCTGACGACTTTGAAGCTAAATTGAGCTTAATGCCACTGGCATTTGGTACCATGAAAGCGGCATTTTACGCCATGCTATTTGCTGCGCCATTAGCAATTGCAGGGGCGATTTATACTGCTTACTTCATGACACCTAAAGTGCGCAATGTAGTAAAGCCTACCATTGAAATCATGGAAGCATTACCGACGGTTATTTTGGGTTTCTTGGCTGGTTTATGGTTAGCGCCACTGATTGAAGATCATTTGCCCGGCATTGTGGTGTTGTTGATGTTATTGCCCACATCAATACTTGCTACTGCATTTGCCTGGAGTAAATTGCCAGAAAAATGGAAGCAACGCTTACCAGAAACTTATCAAGAACTAATGCTATTGCCAGTGATTATATTTATAGGTTGGTTCTCCTTTGAGATAAGCCCAATAATTGAAGTGGCGTTATTTGACGGTAATACTCGTCAATTTATTACCAATGATTTAGGTATCACATTCGACCAACGTAATGCGCTGGTTGTGGGTATTGCCATGGGATTTGCGGTAATTCCAACGATATTTTCGATTGCTGAAGATGCCATTTTCTCTGTGCCACGTCATTTATCAAACGGCAGTTTGGCACTGGGTGCAACAAACTGGCAAACCCTGACCAAGGTGGTATTACTTACCGCCAGTCCGGGTATATTCTCGGCCATCATGATGGGCTTAGGCCGTGCAGTGGGTGAAACCATGATTGTGTTAATGGCAACCGGTAATACTGCAATCCTTGAGTGGAGTGTATTTGAAGGTATGCGTACCTTAGCGGCAAACATTGCTGTAGAAATGCCTGAGTCGGCCATTGGCAGTACGCATTATCGCGTATTGTTCTTAGCTGCCTTTGTATTGTTCGTATTCACCTTCTTCTTTAATACCATTGCTGAAGTTGTTCGCCAACGTTTACGCGAACGTTATAGCTCACTGTAAGGAAAGATGATGACTCAATTAATGATTAATTCGCCAATCGCCTTGAGAGGTTTGTGCAATGGGTAAGTGGTTTAAATCAGGTTCACCGTGGATTTGGATGACCGGTGGTGCCGTTAGTATCAGTTTGATTGCCGTATTAGGCTTATTACTGTTAATCGCTTGGCGTGGCTTGAGTTACTTTTGGCCAGCTGATGTTTATGAATGGCAACTCGAAGACAACAATGGTGTTAAAAGCACCTTAATTGGTGAGATTTACGACCGTGAAGAGGTGCCTACTGAGCGCTTAATTTCAGCGGGTCATAAATTTAGCAAACACCCTGGTGAGTTTGTAACACGTTACTTGGTCAAAACCGGTAACCGTGAGTTTGTTGGTTTAGATTTTCGTTGGATTTTAGGTACAGACATCGTTAGCCGTTCTTTGCCTGCTGATGTTGCTAAACTTGAACGAACTAAAAACGGTAATTTTTACGGTTATCCTGTTGCGGTAATCGAAGACGGCAAACGTTTAGAGTTAACCAATGAAGCAGACATAGAATCGTCTTTGTTCGACCACATCGACCGCGCTGTGGCGATTTCTGACGAAGCCTTGGCGTTACAAAAAAGCGATATTGGTTCGATAAATCATCAAATGGAGCGACTACGTTTAAAAGAACGTGGTTATGAGCTTGATGGTAAATTAACCACTGAACTAAAAGCAGACTTCAAGGCGCAAATCGAACAGCTCAACAAAGACTACTTAGTGCTTGAAAAAGACTTGTTTGCCCTGCGAGATAAAGCGGCTCGTGATTCTGTGGTAATTAAAGACATGCGTGGCGTTGAGGTCACTTTGCCACTGGACTCAATTTTAGACGTAAGTTACGTCAATCATATGAGTTTACTGGGTAAAGTGGGTCATTGGTTTGTGGGCATTGGTCGCTTTGTGAGTGATGACCCGCGTGAAGCAAACACTGAAGGTGGTGTATTCCCAGCGATATTTGGTACGGTATTTATGGTGATGCTCATGGCCGTGATCGTGACGCCATTTGGAGTTATTGCTGCCATTTACTTACACGAATACGCCAAGAAAGGCCCTATCACTAAGATGATCCGTATTGCGGTGATTAACTTAGCCGGTGTGCCGTCAATCGTTTATGGTGTGTTTGGGTTAGGTTTCTTTGTATACATGATGGGCGGTTCAATTGACCAATTGTTCTTCCCTGAAGCGCTACCAGCACCGACATTTGGCTCTCCTGGAGTTATTTGGTCAGCCCTAACATTAGCTATCTTAACCTTGCCGGTGGTGATTGTATCGACCGAAGAGGGCTTAAGCCGTATTCCTAGTGCAGTACGCCAAGGCAGCTTGGCATTAGGTGCGACTAAAGCAGAGACCTTATGGCGCATTGTGATACCAATGGCAAGCCCAGCAATTATGACTGGTTTGATTTTAGCCGTGGCACGTGCAGCTGGTGAAGTGGCTCCGTTGATGTTAGTGGGTGTAGTAAAGCTAGCCCCAACATTACCGATTGATATGAACTTCCCGTTTGTGCATTTAGAACGTAAGTTCATGCACTTAGGTTTCCATATTTACGATGTTGGCTTCCAAAGCCCTAACGTAGAGGCTGCACGCCCATTGGTGTACGCAACTTCGTTCTTATTAGTATCTGTAATTGTTGCTCTTAATTTAACCGCTATCAGCGTGCGCAACCATTTACGTGAAAAATTCCGTTCGCTAGAACATTAATTAGCGATATCCTGAGGAAAGATAAAATGATTTCTATTGATAGTTCAGCAATGCAAACAGAAGCCGTTGATTTAGTTAATTTACCGGCACAGGATACCGCACTTGAAATCCGTAACCTTGATTTACGTTATGGTGACAAACAAGCGCTATTTGATGTGTCGATGAAGATCCCTAAAAGACAAGTTACAGCATTTATCGGCCCAAGTGGTTGTGGTAAATCAACACTGTTACGTTGTATTAACCGCATGAATGATTTGGTTGATAGTTGTAAAATTGAAGGTGAAATATTACTTCATGGGCAGAACATTTATGACAAGAAAGTCGATGTAGCTGCGCTACGTCGTAATGTCGGCATGGTGTTTCAGCGTCCTAATCCGTTTCCTAAGTCAATTTACGAAAACGTAGTCTATGGTTTACGTTTGCAAGGGTTAAGCAACCGTCGTGATTTAGACGAAGCGGCAGAGCGTTCATTACGTGGCGCAGCGATTTGGGACGAAGTGAAAGACCGTCTACATGACAATGCATTTGGTTTATCCGGTGGTCAGCAACAACGTTTAGTGATTGCCCGCGCTATTGCCATTGAGCCTGAAGTATTATTACTCGATGAGCCAACGTCAGCACTTGACCCAATCTCAACCTTAACAATTGAAGAATTGATTACTGAGTTAAAGCAGAAATATACCGTGGTGATTGTGACGCACAACATGCAACAAGCGGCACGAGTGTCCGATCAAACGGCCTTTATGTACATGGGTGAGTTGGTTGAGTACGCTGATACCAACACCATTTTCACGACCCCTAAAAAGCGTAAAACAGAAGATTATATTACCGGTCGTTACGGTTAATCTTGCTCAAAACGCTTTTAATTAACATACAGAATTTAGGTGGGTATCATGGAAAAAATGAATTTAAGTAAACACATATCTGGCCAATTTAATGCCGAGCTTGATGATATTCGTAATCGAGTATTAGCCATGGGCGGTCTAGTTGAGCGCCAGCTTGAGCAAGCATTAGATGCACTAGCAACACTTGACTCAGAATTAGCTCAACAAGTGATTGAAGGCGATCATAAAGTCAATGGCATGGAAGTGGCTATTGATGAAGAGTGCACTCGTATTATTGCTAAGCGTCAACCTGCTGCTAGCGATTTGCGCTTAATTTTGGCTATTTCTAAAACTATTACCGATCTTGAACGTATTGGTGACGCTTGTGTCCGTATAGCTAAAGCTGCGGTAGAAAAACGCGCTAACAGTCAACAGCCTTTATTGGTGAGTATTGAAAACATGGGGCGTCACGCCACACGTATGTTGCACTCAACGTTAGATGCGTTAGCACGTATGGATGCCGACCAGGCATTTGAGCTACATAAAGAAGATGCAAAATTAGACAAAGAATATGAAGGTATTATCCGTCAATTAATGACTCATATGATGGAAGACCCTCGCTCAATCCCTGGTGTGCTAGACGTACTATGGGCTGCACGTGCTGTTGAGCGTGTTGGAGACCGTTGTAAGAATATTTGTGAATATGTGATTTACTATGTGAAAGGTAAAGACGTTCGACATATTTCTTATGAAGAAATGGAAAAAGAGCTGTAAAAGGTCTTCGCGACTTTAGAAACGCCCTATGTTGTACTGTTTATCCATCAAACAGCCCAGCATAGGGCGTTTTTGTTTAGCGGTTTTGATGGATATTTGTTATCTTTGGCGCCTAAATCTGATGTAGAAGAAATCGTTCATGAAAAATACCCTTGCTCGTGGTTTAACCAATTTATTACCTATGGTGTTATCTATTTGGCTATTTTGGTCATTGTTCATCTCATTGGATGGCTTAGGTAAGTTATTGCTTGATATTGTGGGCATAAAAACTGTCTTTGTTGGCGCTGGTTTTTGTTTGGTGGCGAGTTTAGTGTTTGTAGCGGGATTATTGTTTTCCGTTAGTCCGATTGCATGGGTGTACGGTTGGATTGAAAACCAACTGATGAAGTTTCCTTTGTTTAAATCTGTCTATGGCAGTATTCGTGATATCGCCAGTTTAATGAATCGCGATGGCCAACCTAAAACCCAAAAAACCGTATTAGTTAAACAAGCCAATGGCAGTTTTGTCGTTGGTTTTATCATGAGTGACTCTGCACCACAGCCCCTCGTTGATGCATTGCCAGAAGGTGATTGGTTGCCAGTACTATTTCAACTGAGTTACCAAATCGCAGGGGTGACCAGTTTGGTTAAACGCGACGACCTTATTTTTGTTGATTGGTCATTTGAAGATGCAATGCGCTTTAATTTAACCGCCGGAATATCAAACAGTAAAGAAGCTAAAACCGACTAATCGTTATTTGGAGTGGTAATAAGCGATATAAAGCGCAAACAGAGATATCAATCTGTAATGATGATATCAAGCGATAGCAATCTGTAATGATGTTATCAAGCGATAGTAGCGACAGCTCGGAAACTTAGAGCCGACTAACTCCAGCTTGTAGGTTTCGCGGCGGCAAGAGCCGGTTGACACGATTAAATCGACCACACTGATATGAATCAGCGCTGCATTCGTCATCTCATTTTATCGCGATTCATCGTGTTATATTTTGCAGGTATAGCATCTAGGCTTTAGGTGATTAGAAGAAGCTAAGTGATGTTTCATCATTGCTTTGTCATTGTTAATCAGTGCTAATCACACAATAATCTTAAAATAAGATCTAGCAAATAATTGCCCCAAGCGAAAACAGTGATTATCCTTGGGGTAATTTCATTTATGAGTGATAAATCAATGTCAGCCAACGAAAGTAAATTAGATAAAGTATTAGCTGAAGCCAGAGACTACAAAGCCTCTCGTGAAAAAGGATATCGCGAGCAAGCACTTAAGCTATATCCTTGGGTGTGTGGGCGTTGTACTAGAGAATTTATACATAAAAACTTATCTGAATTAACTGTGCATCATCGTGATCATAATCATGACAATAATCCCTCAGATGGCACTAATTGGGAATTACTATGCCTGTATTGTCACGACAATGAACATTCACGCTTTGAAGAGTTGATTCGTTACGGTAGCACTAAAGAAGCCAAACAAGATGCCGCCACTTTTAATCCGTTCGCAGACTTAAAAGCGATGATGAAGAAGTAAAGCTAAGACGATAGAAGCGGTTAAGAGCGATAAAAATCGATGACAAGCGATAAAAGCCTAGGAGCTAGGTCGCTTCGCGGCGTGCTTCAGGATGCAAGGCAAAGGACGAGTAAAGCAGATACCAGTTCACTATGCCGTCCATATCACTTGCAGCGCAGCATTTTAGATACTTAAAAGCTAAGAATGGATCCCCGATAAGAGATCTCGAGGATGACGGGCTAGGGCGAAGTAATGCACACTCACACGTCATTCAAGGAATGCGCGCTATTTCGTCACACCGGCAATCCACCCTAACGTCATTCAAGTAATGCGCGCAATTTCGTCACACCGCTAATCCACCCACACGTTACAACGGCAATCCACCCTAACGTCATTCAATTAATGTTCACTATTACGTCACACCGCTAATCCACCCACACGTTACAACGGTAATCCACCCACACGTTACAACGGTAATCCACCCGCACGTCATTCCGGTAATGCTTTTAAGCCGGAATCCAGGTGTTAATGATTTAAAGCCACAACAATCAGTGACAACACCTAGGTCCGTCTCGGCAGCGTTTCTGAGCTGTAATAAAAGTATTTAAAGGGATGGCGATTAAAGTATTGGTTTTTAATATTTTTTTATACGCTTTTCAGCTTCCAACCACTTTTCCCGTGACAACGTTTGGTTGTTGCTGTCACCTAAAAACTGCTGTTTTCTACTTTCTAAACTATTCCAAATTTGTTTTTTTCGCTCATCACTTGCTTGCGACCAAGATACAATCTCATCGATGTGGCGAAAACAGCCCATACAATAATCGTCAGCATTTAAGCCACAACGGGCGACACAAGGTGAGTGCATAGTTTACAATTCCAGTTCTGCGATTTAATGACTCGCATCCTATCATTTCAATCGGCTAAGGTTAACTACAAGTCTTAATATGTCAGTAATCAATTATCAACAGACTTTTAATGCCATTGATTCGCTTCTTGGTGCCCTAAAACCCTTGTGGCAGCTAGTCGCATTTGAGTGTGACCACTTACCCTGGCAGCAGGAGTTTCCACATTTAGCCCAAACCGTGTGGCAACTAGATGACGCTGAAATAGATAACCTCGATGCAGATCAACAACATCTTGTTGGTGCATTATTACCAAGTTTGATAGTAGACATACAGCAAGGTCAGTTTCTAGACAAAGATCAACTGATTAACCAATTAAGCTTGTTAGCCATCACTTTGCCTACAAGTGCGATTAACCGTGACGATACTCAAGCGATGCAAGACACTGAACAGCTGAGTAATGAACATCCAACTAGCGATTTAGCCCATTTTAGTGCACATATTAAAGGTCGCAAGTGGCAACAAATCAGCGCATTTACGGAGCAAGTTAATCCGCAATATCACCCTCAATTACCTCGATTACCTATCTTAGAGTGGTGTGCAGGCAAAGGCCATTTAGGCCGTTTGGTGGCTAAGCAGCAAAACATTGAGGTAACCAGTATTGAATGGCAAGCGGGCTTATGCACACAAGGCCAGATTTTTGCTAAGCAATGGCAATTACCACAAACTTTTATTTGTGCCGATGCGTTTGCGCCAATCGACCCGAATCAACCGCTTTTGTTAGAACAACAACATGCAATCGCATTGCATGCTTGTGGTGACTTACACATTCGTTTACTCAAACTTGCTGTATCGGCAGGCACCCGAGTGATGTCTATTTCACCTTGCTGTTATCATTTGATTGAGCATACCCATTATCAACCACTATCGTCCTTAGCCAAAGTGAGTGCGATTAAACTTTCAAAGCATGACTTACAGCTGCCATTGCAACAAAGTGTTATTGCAGGCACCAAAAAACAAACATTACGTAATCAAGAAATATCATGGCGCTTAGGTTTTGACAGTTTGCAGCGAAAAACACGCGGCATAGAGGCTTATCTACCGGTGCCAACCATTAAAAAAAGCCAGCTTAGTGGTAGTTTTAACGATTTTTGCCAATGGGCAGCAAATGAAAAGCATTTAGCTATATCCAGTAAGATTAATTTGAGCCATTATTTGCACCTTGGAATCGAGCGACAAAGACTGACTAAGCGAATCGATTTAGTGGCACATTTATTTCGACGCACATTAGAGCATTGGCTGTTGCTCGATCGAGTGTGTTTTTTACAAGAGCAGGGCTATCAAGTTACATTGACTGAATTTTGTGCAAACAGTGTTACGCCACGAAATGCGATGATCCAAGCAATTAAAACAAACTAATGGTAGCCTTTGTCACAAAATTGTAAATTAAACCTTTGTTTATACTGGTCTAATTTCCTTAAAACTGTAAAAATCAACAAGCTAGTTAATCACACAATAAAATTTAGCCACAAATAATCTTCCCAATTACTGCATTGGATTGCTGTTTTTGATTGAATAATTAGGCCATTCTTGTTCAAATGGCGGGTTAATAACGAATAACAATTATTCTAGTGGCTTTGGGCTTGCTAGAGCGAAGCGAATTATACGGTTTAATGAAATATTCACGCGTCTTTATCAATAGTCTGGCTTATGAGCTAGCACCACAAATAGTGTCGAGTAGCGATTTAGAATCTCGCTTAGCGCCGCTATATCAAAAGTTTCGTATTCCAATGGGGCAACTTGCCGCATTAACGGGTATTACTGAGCGCCGTTGGTGGCCTAAAGGTTATCGTCTATCAGACGGTGCTATTGCTGCTGCACGTAAAGCCGTGAATGAAACCGGTATTAATGTCAGCGATTTAGGTGCAGTGGTTTACACCGGTGTATGCCGTGACCAACACGAACCCGCAACCGCTTGCCGAATTGCAGCTGAACTCGGCGTGTCTAAAGACACTGCAATATACGACATTAGTAATGCCTGTTTAGGTGTGTTGTCGGGTATTTTAGATATTGCCAACCGAATTGAGTTAGGCCAAATCAAAGCCGGTATGGTTGTGTCGTGTGAATCTGCACGAGACATTGTGGATGCGACTATTGACCACATGCTAGCAGAACCGACAATGCAAAATTTTGCTCAGTCATTGGCTACCTTAACCGGTGGTTCAGGTGCGGTAGCGGTTATTTTAACCGACGGTACTTTGCCACTTACCACCACACGTCATCATCAATTACTAGGTGCGAGCCATTTGTCTGCACCAGAGCATCATCAATTGTGTCAGTGGGGCTTACAAGAAGCAGGGCACTTATTGTATCGCGAGTTTATGCGTACCGATGCTGTTACCTTACTAAAAGAAGGCGTAGAGCTTGCTAAGCACACTTGGGAGCACTTTTTAGAACAACGCGACTGGGTCGTGGAGCAAGTTGATAAAGTGATTTGTCATCAAGTGGGTGCATCAAACCGCAGGCAAGTGCTAAACGCATTAAACATTCCACATGAAAAAGAATATCCCACCTATCAAACCTTAGGCAACATGGGCACAGTATCATTACCTGTTACTGCTGCAATTGCCCACGATGAAGGTTTTTTACGTGTTGGCGACCAAGTCAGCTTTTTAGGGATAGGCAGTGGTTTGAACTGCATGATGTTAGGAATTAAGTGGTAAGCCTTGGGCTGCACTGAATTTTTTTGCATATCATTATAAAAATAGTTAACAGGATGCATCATGCTTGACAACTTACTGCCATTTAAAAGTCATTATTTAGACCGTAACGGCAATAAACTCCATTACATAAACGAAGGCCAAGGCGAGCCTGTCGTTATGGTGCACGGTAATCCTAGCTGGAGTTACTACTATCGTAATTTAGTGAGCGCGTTGAGCGATCAGCATCAGTGTATTGTGCCAGACCATATTGGTTGCGGCTTATCAGACAAACCCGATGATCCACAATACGATTACACCCTAAAAAACCGTATTGATGACTTAGAAGCGTTACTTGAAAGCTTAGATGTAAAACAAAACATTACTCTAGTGGTACACGACTGGGGCGGTATGATTGGTATGGGCTTTGCGGCTCGTCACCCTGAGCGTATTAAACGCATTGTGTGTTTAAACACTGCCGCGTTTCATCTTCCTAAAACTAAGCCGTTCCCATGGGCATTATGGATTTGCCGCGAAACCGTATTAGGTACCTTGCTAGTACGTGGTTTAAATGCATTTTCGTCAGCGGCATCTTACGTAGGTGTTAAACGCAAACCTATGTCTAAAGAAGTGCGCGAAGCGTATGTAGCCCCATTTAACTCGTGGAAAAACCGTATTTCAACATTACGCTTTGTTCAAGACATTCCACTTAAGCCTGGTGATAGAAACTACGACTTAGTGACTAACATTGGCGATAGCTTAAGCGAGTTTGCTGACGTACCGACGTTGATTTGTTTTGGTTTACAAGATTTTGTGTTTGATAAGTATTTCTTAGAAGAATGGCGACAGCGAATGCCTCACGCCACGGTGCATGAGTTTGCTGACTGCGGTCATTACATTCTTGAAGATGCCAGCGACGAAGTGATTGGCTTAATTAAAGACTTTATCGCAAAAAATTAATTACACCCTAAAAGGCTCATTTGAGCCTTTTAGCTATTTAACCGTCTAAAATTATCTATATATTGGCGTTATTGTTAGCCAGCATATGCGTTCTTCACATTAGCCCAAAATGAAGCCACATGACTCAAACCTCTATACTTGCTAATGCCAATATCTGTCAGCACCTTAAAACGGCTGCACAAACAATGCCTGCCGATCTTGCAGTTGCTGTGCAGCACGCTAAACAAGGTAAATTCAGTTATCAGGAAATAGACTTTGTTACCTTACACCGTCAATCGGACATGATTGCCAAAGGGTTAATTCAGTATGGTATTATGCGCGGCATGAAAGCCGTATTGATGGTCACACCCAGCATTGAGTTTTTCGCGTTAACGTTTGGCTTATTCAAAGCCGGTATTATCCCTATTTTAGTTGACCCAGGCATGGGTATCAAAAACCTTAAACAGTGTTTTGCAGAGTCGCAGCCGGATGCATTTATCGGCATTCCAAAAGCGCATATTGCTAGGCGTGTTCTGGGGTGGGGCAAAGGCAGTGTTAAGCAAGTGATTAATGTGGGTGGCTCGGGCATTCAACGCTGGTTAGCTAACGCAACAAGTTTAGAAACCATTATCGAAATTGGCCGTAATGTTGCTCAACCTTGCGATATGGCACTACTAAAGCCAGACGACATGGCGGCTATTTTGTTTACAAGTGGTAGCACAGGTACCCCTAAAGGCGTGGTGTACAGCCATGGTATGTTTGAGGCACAAATAAGCGCACTTAAACACGATTATGGCATCACCCCTGGCGAGCGTGACTTAGCGACTTTCCCGCTGTTTTCATTATTTGGCCCAGCATTAGGCATGGCGTCAATTGTGCCAGACATGGATGCCAGCAAACCGATTACCGCGAATCCTGACAATTTGTTTGCCGCCATCGACAAATATCAATGCAGCAACATGTTTGTTAACCCAGCTTTATTAGAGCGACTAGGCCAAGCTGGTGAGCAAAGCCAGCATAAACTCACAAGTGTTAAGCGAGTGATATCAGCAGGTGCTCCGGCAACCATTAGCTCAATCAAGCGCTTTAGCAACATGCTCAATCCACAGGTTGAAGTACTTAATTCTTATGGTGCGACAGAGTCGTTGCCTATCAGTATGATTGGCAGTCATGCTTTATTTAATACCAGTGACCTAACCGATCAAGGCAAAGGCATTTGTGTCGGTAAACCGATATCGTCGGTGAGTGTAAACATTATTGCCATTACAGATTCAGCACAGCCTAATTGGTCTGATGTCAAAAAACTTTCCACCAACGAAATTGGCGAAATTGTGGTGAGTGGCCCTATGGTCAGCCAAGCTTATTATCAACGTCAACATGCCACTGATGTAGCTAAAATTAATCACGGTGAACGTGTCATGCACCGCATGGGAGACGTGGGTTATCTTGATGATGACGGCTTGTTGTGGATGTGTGGTCGTAAAGGACATATTGTAGATGCCACGCGCGGTAAGCAAAGATTAAAACGTTTTTATACGCTGCCCTGTGAGCGAGTGTTTAATACTCACACTCAAGTTAAACGTTCAGCCATTGTTGGTGTCAATGTGCACGGGGATATTGTGCCCGTTTTGTGTATCGAATTGCATAAAGATATTGTCTGCTCAACGGCTAAAGCGCTATTTCAAGAATTAACTCAATTGGCTGAGCTGCATCCACATACTCAAGGTATCGGCCGTTTTTTAATTCATCCCGATTTCCCGGTCGATGTACGTCATAACGCAAAAATATTCAGAGAAAAGCTCGCCGTTTGGGCTCAAAAGCAATGGAAAGAATAAGGCTGTACTTAGATTGTAGTAAGGCCGCTGTACTAAGACTGTAGTAAGGCCGTCATTCAGTAATGATAAGGCTCAGCATAACGTAATAATACGGCCGGCCCTAAAGTAACAACAAGGTATTAATAATGAAGCTGACAGATTTACATCCCCTAGAGCAAACAGCGCTTACGCAATTAGCATTATCGGTCAACAAAGTGTTTGTTACCGGTGCTGGCGGCTTTTTAGGGTTTGCTATTTGTCAGCGTCTATTGTCTGCAGGTATTGAAGTCGTGGGGTTTGCCAGAGGCTATTATCCTAAACTGGTCGAACTGGGTGTTGATATGCGTCAAGGTGATATCAGCGACTATGATTGTGTCAAACAAGCCATGCAAGGTTGTGACTTGGTGTTCCATGTGGCATCAAAGGCAGGCGTGTGGGGCAGTAAGCAAAGTTATTATTCGCCTAATGTCGACGGTGCAGCTAATATTGTTAATGCTTGTAAAGCGCTTAATATTCAAAATCTTATTTATACCAGCACCCCAAGCGTAACCTTTGCTGGGCATGACGAAAACGGCATTAACGAGTCAGCACCTTACGCTGCTGAATACCTCAATTATTATGGCGAATCGAAAGCCATTGCTGAACAAAACGTCCTTGCAGCGAATACTCCTCAACTTCGAACCACAGCCTTACGGCCGCATCTAATCTGGGGGCCAAACGATCCTCACCTTGTACCCCGAGTGATTGAACGTGCTAAAGCAGGGCGACTTAAGCTAGTTGGAAGTGAAGATAAACTGGTCGATACCATCTATGTTGATAACGCCGCCTACGCCCATATTTTGGCTGCCGTTGATTTAGTGGCAAACGCCAAGTGTGCCGGGAAAGCCTATTTTTTAAGCAACGATCAACCTATCACCATGGCTGCCATGCTCAATAAAATTCTAGCCTGTGTAGATTTACCGCCAGTAACTAAGCGTGTGCCAGCAGGTGTCGCCTATGCCGCAGGCGTGGTGCTAGAAACGGTTTATGGCTTATTGAATAAGCAACAAGAACCCATCATGACCCGCTTTGTCGCAAGACAACTGTCGACCAGTCATTACTTTGATATCAGCGCAGCAAAACAAGACTTAGGCTACCAGCCGCTGGTGAGTATCGACCAAGGTATGCTAAAACTGAAGCAATCTTTGTCGAGTTAATTGCTTACTATCACTTATATTCACCCTTGCTAACAATGCTCAAATAGATGATTTAAACGATGCAAACACCTGTTTGTAAAATTGTTTTTACATCACACTCATTGGTTATTTTTTAGCAATCATTTGGTTATATCTTATTCCGCTGTATCTTAAATTCCGACCACCATAACAATAACCCCAAAGAGGGTAACAACTCATAACAAGGTGGCGCAGGGAGACGCAATGCAAGATAACAAGCACAGCACATGGAATTTAGCCACATTAGCCATTCATGGCGGCCATCAGCGCGAAGCCTTTGGCTCACTCACTACACCACTTTACCAAACAGCCACATTTGTGTTTGATACCGCAGAGCAGGGCGGTGCACGTTTTGCTGGTGAAGAGCCTGGCTATATTTATACTCGTTTGGGTAACCCAACCACCGCAGAACTTGAGCGTAAAATGGCGCTACTAGAAGGCGCTGAAGATGCCGCAGCAACAGCATCTGGCATGGCAGCTGTGTCCAGTGCATTATTAACGCACCTGCATGCAGGCGATCACTTAGTCGCATCTAAAGCTGTTTATGGTTGTACTTTTGCACTAATGACGACTCAGCTAACGCGTTTAGGCATTACATCAACCCTGGTCGACTTTACCGATATCGCTGCAATTGAAGCTGCCATCAAGCCAAATACCAAAGTGTTGTTTTGTGAAACACCGGTAAACCCGCATTTACAAGTATTCGATCTTGCCGCCATGGCCAAAGTTGCCAAAGCACATAACTTAGTGTCAATCGTCGACAACACCTTTATGACACCACTATTGCAGCAGCCGCTAGCGATGGGCATCGACATGGTGATCCATAGTGCCACTAAGTACTTAAACGGTCACGGTGATGTAATTGCGGGTATTGTGTGTGGCAACGCCGAGCACATGCACAGATTAAAATATGAAATCTTAAAAGACTTTGGTGGCGTGATTTCACCGCACGATGCATGGTTAATTTTACGCGGTTTAAAAACCCTAGACGTACGGTTAGCTCGTCACTGTGACAACGCCGAAGTGTTAGCTACATATTTAGATAAACACCCTAAATTTAGCCAAGTGTTTTACCCTGGTTTAGAACACCACCAAGGCCATCGTTTCATCGGCAATCAAATGAAACGGGCAGGCGGTGTTATTGCTTTTGAACTAAAAGGCGATAAGCAAGACGCAATCAACTTTGTAAATCGTCTTAAGCTATTTACCATTGCAGTAAGCCTAGGTGACGCAGAATCATTGATCCAACACCCTGCATCAATGACCCATTCTCCTTACACACCAGAAGCGCGACTAGCCGCAGGCATTACCGACAACTTACTGCGTATCTCAGTAGGATTAGAGAATGTAGAAGATCTTATCGCAGATATAGAACAAGCGTTAAAATAGATGAAAAGCGTTGAGCTAAAGGTTAAAAACTTAATCAACGCTGTCAGCTCTAAATCGTTATTCCGGTAATGCGCGCTATTTCGCCATAACGGCAATCCACCCACTCGTCATATATGGACCCACCCTCTAGTCATATAAGTAATGCACACCCAAATTACGTCATTCCGGTAATGCGCGCTATTTCGCCATAATGGCAATCCACCCTTTCGTCATTCCGGTAACGCTTTTGAGCCGGAATCCAGGTGTTAATGTTTAAAGCCACAACAATCCAAGACAACACCTGGATCCGTCCCGGTAGTGTTTCTGAGCCGGGATTAAAGCATTCGAGGATGACGTGCGGGGGGAAGTAATACTCGCTATTTCGCCACACCGGCAATCCACCCTCTCGTCATATAAGTAATGCACACCCAAACTACGTCATTCCGGTAACGCTTTTGAGCCGGAATCCAGGTGTTAATGCTTTAAAGTCACAGCAATCCAAGGCAACACCTGGATCCGTCCCGGTAGTGTTTCTGAGCCGGGATTAAAGCATTCGAGGATGACGTGCGGGGGGAAGTAATGCGCACTCACACTTCATTCCGGTAATGCGCGCTATTTCGCCATAACGGCAATCCACCCTCTCGTCATATAAGTAATGCACACCCAAATTACGTCATATATGGACCCACCCGTTTTGCAAGTGATTTCGAAGCGTTGATAAACAAATTCATTGCCTTCATATATCCGGCTTGTGAACCGGGTGTTTTATATACCCGCAGCCCTAATGCAATT
>NZ_JACJFI010000500.1 GCF_014164505.1 Shewanella sp. SG41-4
GTTCAAAAAACATTGGGGCATACACCGCCATTTTTAAATCCAATTACATTATCTAGTAGTCAAATAAGCCAAATAGACGTTAAATGGTATCAATATTACTCATCGAGAAATGACTACTCATTTCGACAGAATCAGATCGACTCTATTGAAATTAAGTTAACCGATGGCCAAGTTTACATCCTTAATAGCTGGGTTTTCCCATATTCAAGTTTGCTTTACTTATTTATTAAGTTTAATTATCCGGTAAACCTAGACGATATTGGTGCTAGATAAAATTAGCATAGTCATACATATAAATTGATAGATTTTTAATATTCAGCAGGTCAGTGACGCTAATGTGTTTGCTTGCATAAATGGATTGATATAGGGATATAGGCAATGAAATATAATGTACTTTGGTTAACAATGTTGTTAGCTGCTAGCGTAGGTATGAGTGGTTGTAATCGTGATTTAGCTGAGGGTGTGCAGCAACCGGAAACTCCTATTACTGCAATTGATTCTATAGAGGCAGTTGTTTCACCAAATCAAGTGGTTCAATCCGATCTAGGTAGGCTTATTGGTACCTGGGAAAACAAGGATGAAGATGGTGATGGCGTGCTCGATGAGCAAGATGACTATCCGTTTGATGCGAGTCGCTCAAGTTACTCTACTACTACCGAAAGCTCTTTCAACGATAATCCCAGTGTCGCCACCGAGATCTCATCTAATATACCTTTTAAAGTAGAAGGTGTAATTGAAGAGAATGGTGATGGTGATGTATACAAGTTTCAAGTAACTAAAGAGATAGTAGAAGCAAATATTCCAATTACATTTTTGCTTTTAATGGAAAACCTCAGCTTTATCTCTACCATGAGTATTTTGGATCGCAATGGTATTGTTATTTTTGAAATTAAAAATAACTCTGAGCCTCTCGGACAGGTTGAAGCTATTTCATCAATTATGTTCACTTCACCAGGTACTTATTATATTGCTATAGCCGAAATAAATTTAAAAGGTGACCCTAGTGCCCGTTATATATTAAAAGCTTTCAATGATACTGATTTTGATGGTTTATCTATGGCAACAGAAAATGCTTTAGGAATAAATAGTGACCATCCAGATACTGATGGCGACAATATTCATGATGGCAATGAGTTTTATGTGAAAAAGTTGAGAAAAATAGATCTTGATGTAGATGGTGATAATATACCCAATTGGCTCGACTCTGATTCCGATGGTGATGGCTTAAGTGATGAATTTGAAGGTATTGATGATGCAGATAATGATGGTTTAGGCGCATTCGTTGATATTGATTCTGATGGGAATTCAATCGAAGATAATATTGAGGCCGGTAATCTATTTAAACCAATAGACACGGATCGTGATGGTATTGCTGATTTTGTCGATTTAGATGATGACTCAGATAGATTACTTGATATCAATGATAGCGATAGGTTAACTAAATTAAGTATCGATGATAATTTTCAAGTTTTTGCTTTGAGGTATAGTGATCCTTTAGGATTAAACTTAACCGATAGAGCTTTTCCAGGATCAAAAGTATTCATTCAAGGACAAGCTATACCTCGCTCAAACTCATACTTAATCATAAACAATGGAAATATAACGTATAACATCGAAATTTCAGATTTTGATGATGATGGTTTTTTTATGTATTTACCAGAGGATATTGATGACGAAAAAGAGTATGAGTACTTTATTGCAAATGGTGACAATAAGAGCAACTCCAAGTATTTTAGGGTGTCGTCTTCCTTAACACCTATTGTCACTGAACTACCAAGCGCAAGATATAACATAGGTGATATTATTACGTTAAAAGGACGTGGTTTTCATCAAAATATGTCAGTGCATTTTGGGACTGTTATCATATCACCTGATTCAGTTATAAATAATGAAGCTATTATCACCATTCCAGAAC
>NZ_JACJFI010000501.1 GCF_014164505.1 Shewanella sp. SG41-4
ACTATATTTACCTTTTGCGAAGCACTATCGTGAACAATTCGCTAATAAAACGTACCAGTGATAAAACAGTCCTGTTTCATAGCATATTTTAGACTATAACTAACATAGCTGAGCCTTTGTCAGTATTCATCTCATAACCATTTTAATAATAATCATAAAGCCATGGTGCCTGTATGAACCCAATTAACATGTTATTTCGCAAAACAACAATTGCAAACCGCTTATTAGGAATGTTGGCATTAGCGATCATTGCTACTGTTATCGTTTTCTGGTTTTCATTAACGCGAGTAGAAAACGTGTTAATTAATGAAAAAGAAGCCAAACTAAATGCTTTGGTAGACATAGCCACAACCATCGCTGATAAATATTATCAAGATGCACAGTCAGGGATCATGACTGAAGATGAGGCCAAACTGATGGCTTTGGCGACAATTGATAAGTTACGCTATTCAGGCAATGAGTATTATTTCAGTATTGATACTCAAGGGACAATGATCCAGCATGCCTTTGCCAAGCAATTAGTGAATACCAAAGTATTAACAATGCAAGACCCAAATGGAGTTAAATTGTTTGAACAAATGATCCAGCGTACTGAGCAGCAGGATGCTGCAAGGGTGGATTACATGTGGAATAAACCACAACAGGAAAAACCTAGTCCGAAAATGTCAGTGGTAAAACGCTTTAGACCCTGGGGGTGGATTATCGGTACAGGTATTTATGTCGATGACATTCAAGATGATAAAAACCACTTCATTACTCAATACTTATTGTTATTGGCACTGGTTTGGCTGCCGGTCATCTTACTGCTGTTTTTTATCATTCGCAGTATTTCAGGGCCGATGATTGAAACCATTAGTGCGTTTAAAAACATTGCCAAGGGTGAGGGTGACTTGACCTTACGCTTGTCTGAAGAGGGGAATGATGAACTCAAACAGATCGCTCATCATTTCAATGCCTTCATTGATAAAATTCAGAAAGTCATTATTTCTGTAAGTCATTCGGTTGATGAATCGAGTCGCTTAGCTAAAAACATGTCGACGATTGCACAACAGGCCAATCAAATTTCATCCAATGTGCAAGCCGAAACTGAGAATGTGGCAACCGCGATTAATGAAATGTCGATGACTGCATCAGAAGTCGCTTCTAATGCACAATTAGCAGCAGAAAGTACGCACCATGCTGACAAAGAGGCAGATAAATCCGCTTCCGTTGTTGATAACGCAATGAAAAAAATATCTGAATTATCCAGTGAGCTAGCTGCGACAGAAGAAGTTGCAAAAGGCTTACAAGTAAGTTCAAGTAAGATTGGTCAAATTCTGGATGTGATTGTGGGAATAGCAGATCAAACTAATTTGTTAGCGTTGAATGCTGCCATCGAAGCCGCTAGAGCAGGTGAGGCTGGTCGTGGTTTTGCCGTTGTTGCTGATGAAGTTCGAACGCTTGCTAGCCGAACTCAAGCTTCAACAAGTGAGATAAATCTCATCATCGATGCCATCAGAAGTGCGATTGACAGTGTTAATGCTTCTGTTGCTAGGGCTAAGATTAAATCATCTGAAACGGTCAATGAAACACAACAAGTTGTAGGTGCACTTGATAATATTAAGTCTTCAATTGGGCAAATATCGCAAATGAATGTTCAAATAGCTGCCGCTACAGAGGAGCAAAGTACAGTTATCACAGAGCTAAATATGAATATTACTCGAATTAGTGACATGTCATTAGACAATAGAACTCAAAATGAGCTCATTAATAAGGGCAGTATAGGTATTGAACAAGGTGCGATTCAGTTACATGAACTTGTCGAACAATTCAAAGTAAAATAACTCAAAGCTAGTCAAGTTGATTGATTCAGTTAGCTTGGCTTAGCTCAAAATAATAACGTTTTATAAACCGAGCCCTATTTT
>NZ_JACJFI010000502.1 GCF_014164505.1 Shewanella sp. SG41-4
GACTTTGACAATGGTTAAATGAGTCAAACACCGCAGTATCAAGCGCTTTCATTGTGTCAGCTAACACCATGTCATCAGCCAATGCAGGCATTGAGACCAAGGCCAATAAAACCAAGCAGATTTGTTTCATCGTTTCAATTCCTAATGGGTTAGTGACAAGATCAGTGGTTCAGTCACAAAGCGTGTTGTAAATAGGCGGCCAAATACGGTAAACACAGAAACTTTATGAGGGCTAAAGTATAACTACAGAATATAAACGTAAAGTCATCGTTCTGAAAACTCAATATTCAAAGGGGTAGGGATTTGAACCCTCCCCTCTATTTCTAAGGCGCCTGTATTCGCGGGTTGTACTAGTATTGAATGAGTACTGAATTAGTAAATGGTTACACCAAACTGTTGTTTTTATCGTCAGAAAAATGATGCTCAGCCTCAAATGCTAAAGCTTAATAATAGCTATTGGGTAATAGTCTCTTGTTAGCTGTTTTTACAACGGAACTCTTGGCTTTAACTCTATACCTTTGTTTGATAAAAAGGCGAATACCTTCTTACGCCACCCGCTATTTGCACCTAAACCAGCATTTTCTATTGAATCTACGGGAGTTTCTCCCCACTTATTTTTATATTCAATATTGGCTCCTGCTTGAAGCAAAATATATGTGGCTTGCCAATCACCAGTTGCTACAGCAGTCATAATAGGTGTTTTTTGGTGGTTATCAATTTGATTTGGATTTGCTCCGTGCTTGATCAGTAAATTTAGATTATCTAATCTACTAGCCGCTAAAGCGTTATATATTGGAGAAGGTGACCAAGGATCTTTAGAGTTAAATAAATTTACATCCCCCTCGTGAGAGATAAGGATTTTAAGTAATTTAGTCGATTTGTATTGAGCAGCCCAACCCATGATAGTTCTCTTTTTAAAAAGAGCCTCAGTTGAATTTGGGTTTGCACCTTTTTCTAGAAGAAGTGTTATCTGCTTTGTATTTTCATCAAGTACAGCTTCTAGTAATAGTTTATCCATATTTTCAATTGCACATACTTGAAAAGAAATACTTAATAATATTAAGACAATCTTAATATTATTGATCAAATATTGAATCACACTCATGTTCATCCTAAACAGCTAACGCTTATTGAACGGCTCGCCCGACAAAGTCGGCCGTTCAAGTTATTGATTTATATCATCCTACATTCTCTATATCTTTGATGTAAAGTGATAAAATACTCTCAACATTCCAAAATAATCTGAGGTTGCGCGTTAATATCGTCTAAAAAAAAAGCGATAAAGTTTATTTGCAATATTATCAATCCATTATATTTTTCGAAATAAATCTACATTACGACTTTAGGCTTACTTAATGAACATTTGGCTCACTTCATGAATTAGTTGATTTTAATTAAGCTAAATTTATTTATACCTGTATCTAAAGTCAGTTCATTCGGTTAAGCACAATCTAACCAGTAAATAATGGTTTCTATAGAAAAGCACCTCAATACTTCGAGTAACTATTTCTCAATAAATAAAGTCAGCATGTATACCTCAGCGCATACATTTCCGCGTGCAGAGACATGCCGCCCGTAGACATAAATGACTACACTAATTCGTCATTGAATGAGTAACCACACGCTGAATACACTTTACAACTCATATGTAAGTATCGATCTTATAAATAGGAACCCGTGGGTTCAAAGTCCTATCTTTCACCTAAACGAAAAAAGGCTCATCATTTCTGATGAGCCTTTTTACTTGAATCTTGCTGAGGGATAGCTTGCTTGTAATAAAGAGGAACCCTGGGTTTAAAGTCCTATCTTTCGCCCAACAAAAAAGGCCCTGTATTTATCGATTTGGCATTTAGTCTTGAATCTTGCGGAGGGATAGCTTGCTTGTAATAAAGAGGAACCCG
>NZ_JACJFI010000503.1 GCF_014164505.1 Shewanella sp. SG41-4
AGTTCAGCCATTTCAAGATCATCAGGAGTTAGAGCAAACATTACGTTTAGCCAAGCTAGCTGCAGATGCTGCCAGTGCGGCTAAATCAGCATTTTTAGCTAATATGAGTCATGAAATTCGTACTCCAATGAACGCAGTGTTAGGCATGTTACAACTTATTCAGCATTCTGATATGAGTCGCCAGCAAATTGATTATGTTACTAAGGCTGAGATTGCTGCAAAGTCATTATTGGGGCTGTTAAATGATATTTTAGACTTTTCTAAAATTGATGCAGGTAAGCTAGAGCTTGATTTACATCCATTTAAACTCGAAACGTTAATGCGCGAATTAGCAGTGATGTTGGCAACCAATGTACACCATAAAAATGTAGAAGTTATTTTTGATTTAGATCCTGCTATTCCTTACTTAATTGAAGGTGACGAGCTTCGTTTGCGGCAAGTGTTGTTAAATCTTGCTGGGAACGCGATTAAATTTACCGCTGAGGGTCATGTTATTGTCAGTGTTCACTGCAATGAATGCACCGCTACTCAAGTGAGCTTAACAATTTCGATTACCGATACAGGGATAGGCATTAGCCCGGAACAAGGGATCAAAATATTCCAAGGGTTTGTTCAAGCAGAATCCTCGACCTCAAGAAGGTTCGGCGGTACAGGGTTAGGACTCGCGATTACTAAACGTTTAGTTGAGTTGATGGGCGGTGAACTAAAGCTGACGAGCCATATTGGTGAAGGGAGTTGTTTTTGGTTTGATTTGACGGTTAATATTGTTGAAGAAAAGAATAATGATGTAGATATTGATTTACAGGGTAAAAATATTCTGCTTGTTGATGACAGTAAGGCGAGTCGTAAAATTTTATCAAAAACCTTAATGGCTCATGGTGCTTATGTTAATCAAGCAAATAACAGTAAACAAGCGATAAATCTTGTTGAGCAAAGCTTAAATGCCACTAACCATTATGATGTCATTATTATGGATTGGAACATGCCCGATAAGAATGGCTTAGAAACGGCCAGTCATATTCAATCAATGTTTACTAAAGATAACGCCCCTGCAATTATTATGTTGACCGCTTATGGCGCAGAGGTAATGGAGCAAACCAAGCAATATAGCCAAAAACCTTTTGTTAATATGCTGACCAAACCTGTGACGGCCAATTTAATGTTAGAGGCGGTTCACCAAGCCATTAATGGTTTAGATCAACCTTTACAACCTAAAAAAATATCCAATATGGTGTTAAAAGATTTCAGGGTATTAGTTGTTGAAGATAACAAACTTAATCGACAAGTTATTGATGAATTATTACGCCTACAAGGTGCGATAGTAACACTCGCTGAAGATGGTATTGAGGGTGTTGATTGTGTGACGAAGTCGAATAATCAATTTGATATTGTTATAATGGATATGCAGATGCCCATTATGGATGGGCTTGAGGCCACCAGACTTATTCGTGCAGATGGCCGATTTAATGATTTACCTATTTTAGCCATGACAGCTAACGCATCGCCTGCTGATAAAGCCTTGTGTCTTGAGGCCGGTATGGATGATCATATTGGTAAGCCAATAGATATGACGCTTTTATTACCTTGTATGCTTAACCTCTTGATACCAACAGAAGATGTTCATAATCATTCTAAAGTTGATAATGTGCCTTTTGAACTAACAGAAGAGTTTGATAACAATGAAGATGATGTGATTATAGAAAATCCTGATTCTATTTTACGTCGTTTTGGCGGTGAAATTGCTTTTTTCATTGATGTGAAACATCATTTTGCATCAGAAATGTCAGAACAATTATTGATGCTTACTCAAGCGTTTGAACAACAAAATAATGCCGCGATCAGTATTATTGCTCATACTATTAAAGGTACCGCAAGCAACCTTGGCGCCAAGCGGCTTGC
>NZ_JACJFI010000504.1 GCF_014164505.1 Shewanella sp. SG41-4
CAGCAAGATTAGTTATAAAGAATGTGTGTTGTTGGTAACAATCGATCTCACATAAGAAACGGTGGTTCAATTACACTCCAATGTGATAAAAAGCCTGAATGGAAGAATGAGTATGCCATACCAAGATCAGAGCCTTACCATTAAAATGGCGGCTCCTTTTTGTATATTATTAATAGTGATATTGCTGACACAGGTGGTTGGTGTGTATGTCAGCAATAACTTTTTAGCTTCTGGAGGCATTAAGGGTTATTGGATTATAAGTCAATTAATCTTTCCATTTGTTCTTGTATTATTGCTGGCAATACCGATAACACAACTGTATTTCTCTAAACCAATAATTAATCGTGAAAACCTGTTACTCATGGCTTTGTTTTTTGGCCTTTTGCTTTGTTTATTTATTTATCTACAATTTTTTGCCGCAGATTATTTATCTCATTATCGTCATGGCAGTTCTTTAGAGGAGCTCAGAGAGGCTGGGAAGTTTCAACGCTTTTTAATTTTTACCGTATCGACGATCATTGGCTGGGAGGTTCTTCACCGAGGTTTTTTATTGGGCGGTGGACAATATTGTTTAACTCAGCATTACAAAATCAACCCGGTGGCGGCGGCTGTGATAATGACCGTTATAGTCTGTATCTTTGAAGTCTTATTTCACATAAAAAAACCGATTTATGAAGCTATAGGTATGATCTTCGCCTCGCCATTATTGTCTTATTTAACGATTAAGACGCGTAGTTTATGGCCTGCGTTAACGTTTCATTTATTAATTGAGTTAGCTTTTGGCTTTTCCGCTTTCTATTATTCTGTCTATTAATTACTGCATTTATAATCTTGGCCAAAATCAATCTGTCCCCCCAAGATGGTTGATGGACACAGGCTTAGTCTTTGATATTGTGTGGTATTGATTTACATAGCTAAGCTGTTTTAGATCGTTACCACTCAGTGATAGCCATTGATAGTGAATAAGATAAACCTTTAGCGGCATTACCATACTCTGTAGTGGTAATAATTATTGGTCATTACATATCTTCTAAATATAACCTAGAAAAGTCAGCCTAAATCCAATACACGCGCGTCTAATTCGTCTTTGAATATTAATCATTGGGCAACCGTTTACGGTTTTGATAGCCTTTTTTGATAACTCCTATTCAATAGTCAAACAAATTTATATAGCATAAAGTGTACTCACTAATTTGGACTTGGCATCGACTAAGTCCAATCGGTGGTTTGTTTCATACAAACGGCGCAACACACAGATACTAAAACTTTCGTTATCGACAATAGTTATTCGTTTTTGATAATAGATATTAGTAAGGATTTGACCATTAAAATTGATAAAAAGATGCGATTTGTTGCTCGATTATTTTGTGTTGTCTTTGCCATAACGGTTATCGATATGTTGATAGAGGGCGGATATAAATACCATAATACGGGAAGTGTTCATTATGTATCAGCAAACTCTAATCCTGGTAAGTTTTACTTTGCAGTCGTGTGGCAATCTTTAATTGTATGTGTTTCATTCTATTTTGGCTTTGTTGTGAAGCTGAAAGATGTCATAAAGAAAGAGGGCAAATAAAAAGAATATTAAACCGAAAAATTACAGTTGGCTTTTTTCGGATCTCAAACGTGTCTCAAACCCTCAAATTCTATTTGATATAATTATCAATAAAAACAATAGTTTCATTTAAATTCCTCAGCAAAGTCAGTTAGTGTTATGGTATTGTTAAATTTACAGCAGGAGTCATGGTATAGACCCATGAGCATGCATATAAAAGTAAGCGGTCAATGAACTGGTGAAGCTTATTCTGCTTCACCTAAATCAACATTCCACGGCAGCAAATCAGTCATATCATCTAATGGTGCACGCTTGGGTAATTCCGTAAAGAGATGACGGAAATA
>NZ_JACJFI010000505.1 GCF_014164505.1 Shewanella sp. SG41-4
GGGGCTGCAATGGCTCACAGCGGAACAAACCTTAGGCAAACAATTACCTTATCTGTTTAGCCAATCGCAACCCATTAATGCTCGTAGCTGGATACCCTTACAAGACACTCCCAAAGCACGCATAACGTTTAATGCGACAGTTACCGCTCCGCAAGGTTTACGTGCGGTTATGAGTGCTGAAAATACCCCTGAATTGCCAGATAGTGGTGTGTTTGAGTTTTGCATGAGCAAACCCATTCCAACACATTTATTAGCCATTGCTGTTGGAGAGTTAAGCTTCCAAGCCACTGGGCCTCGAAGTGGTATTTATACTGAACCCGGTATGCTTGCTGCTGCCGCTAAAGAATTTGAAGATACTGAATCAATGATTTTGATGGCAGAGTCCATACTAGGGCCTTATGCTTGGGGCCGTTATGACATGATTGTATTGCCACCTAGCTTCCCTTTTGGAGGCATGGAAAATCCTATGTTGGCGTTTATGACTCCCACGCTAATTGCTGGGGATAAAAGTCTTGTTTCAACTGTTGCTCATGAATTAGCCCATTCATGGACAGGTAATTTAGTCAGCAATGCAACTTGGCGAGATTTATGGCTTAACGAAGGGTTTACCACTTACTTTACCAATCGTATTGTTGAAGCTATTTATGGTAGAGAGCAGGCAGAACTTGAATGGGTTATCGAGTTCGGACGTTTGCAAGAGGAAATCGAATCTACTCCCTTAGCAAACCAAACTCTACCAGCCAATGTGCAAGATCAAGATCCTAATCTGGCATTTAATCGGTTTACTTACGATAAAGCATCGATGTTTGTTCATGAACTGGAAAGCCGATTAGGGCGGCCTGCATTTGATCGCTTTCTATTTGGTTATGTAGAGTATTTTTCGTTTAGCGCGATTACCACTGAAACGTTCATTGATTATGCAAAACAGACATTGCTGGTGGAGCATCACGATAAATTAACCCTCTCTGAACTCAATGAGTGGGTGTACGGGCAAGGATTACCGCTATGGTTTAAAGGCCCTACATCAAGCAGCTTGGATAAAGTTGATTTGGCTGTTGAGGAAATTATCAAAGGAACTTCAGCAAGTGAGTTGTTGGTGGGCGAATGGCGAGTTCACCACTGGCAGTATTTTCTTACTCAATTACCGCTAGTGTTAACCCAAGCCACGTTATTAGATTTAGATGATACGTTTACATTAACAAACAGTTCCAATGCCGAAATAGCGTGTGATTGGTATCGCGTCGCGATCCGTAATCACTATGATCCTGTCTTGCCGGCATTACGTGATTATTTATGCCGCATAGGCCGCGGTAAATTTGTGAGGCCTTTGTTTGTTGAATTACAAATATCAGGTTATCAGCAAGAGTTAGGCGAGATTTATACAAAAGCCCGAGCGGGATATCATCCTTCATTGCAAATTCAACTAGATAATTTGCTGAATTTTTAAAACTAATGTTTTTATTTTTTTAGCATCCCAAATCAACAAAAAAAATGGCAGCCATATTGGCTGCCAAAATAACTCTTTACGGGTTGTCATTAACGGTGCGCTAGCGTGTTAACACTTCCCAATGGGGATGATGATGAACAATGAACATTAAAACGGTGTAGCAGTAACTCAATCCTAACTGAAGCTTGAGGTAAGTAAGATAAATCTCTAGGCAGTGTAATCAATTAACTCCGGGGGAGAAGGTTAATTCATAATGCTGCACTTATTTCAAACTACATCTTATTCATTACATACTTGTTCGTACAATAAATAAGACCGGACGTTATTAGGAAAGTTCACACAGAAAATGAAATTTTTTTATTTATTTTGTGACAGTAACTTTTTTTGATTTATGTAGCCGATATTGCCTGTGGAAAAAGTTAGTTTTGTGGTGCTAGAAAAAGCA
>NZ_JACJFI010000506.1 GCF_014164505.1 Shewanella sp. SG41-4
AACCACTATGATAGGCACCTCACAAGAGATGGTGTATATAAAAGGTAAAGGGTTTATTATTCAAGGTTTAGGCTTACATGCTGACTTGAATTCGCAAAAATTATCGCTACTAAGCCAGGTAGAAGGAACATATGAGCCACATTAATCGTCTTCACACTCGCGCCAATGTTGTGTTATTAAGTAGCATACTTTGCATATTGAGTTTGCCCGCTATAGCGAAACAAGGTGATCTGAAACAAGAATTGAAAATAGCGTCGGTCAGTCAGTCTGCAGACATTAAGAACAATCAAATTGTGTTTAATGGTCCGGTGACTATTGTCCAAGGCACGATTAATATCAATGCAGATCAATTACGAGCATTTACCCCTGAAAACAGCACCAGTAAGAAACTTATCGCGACGGGTTCACCGGCAACGTTTTCACAAGAATTAGATGACGGCCAAATTGGTACTGCAAGTGCAGACGAAATTAGTTACGACCTTGCCACCACCACACTCACATTGACTGGCAACGCCAAACTAAATCAATCTGGTAGCCAGGTTACCGGTAATCGAATTAAGTACAATATCAGTGCTCAAGAGCTTATTGCCGAAAGTACCGGTACAGGACAAGATCGCGTAATCACCATCATTCAACCTGAAAATTTCCAAGACGAGTCGGCGCCGAAGCAAAAACTCCCTCAAATCCCGGTTAACAAGCAGATCAAACCATGACCCAAATTACCTTAACCGCTGAAAATTTAGCTAAAAGTTATAAAGCTCGTCAAGTTGTTAAAGATGTCAGTTTAACGGTTAAAACAGGCCAAATTGTGGGTCTTTTAGGCCCAAATGGTGCAGGTAAAACAACTACTTTTTATATGGTTGTCGGCTTAGTAAAAAGTGATAAAGGTCGAATATTAATTGACGACGACGACCTCACCGACGATCCAATGCATTTGCGCGCCCGTAAAGGTATAGGTTACTTACCACAAGAAGCCAGTATTTTCCGCAAACTCACCGTGTACGACAACATAATGGCCGTACTGCAAACTCGCAAAGAGCTCAGCACAGACCAGCGTATTGAACAACTTGAACACCTATTAGAAGAGTTCCACATTACCCACATACGCGACAGCCAAGGCATGTCACTGTCTGGTGGTGAACGTCGTCGAGTTGAAATTGCCCGCGCTTTAGCTGCTAATCCAAAATTTATTTTGCTTGATGAGCCCTTTGCTGGTGTTGATCCTATTTCGGTCATCGACATTAAAAAAATTATTCAGCAGCTTAAAAACCGCGGTTTAGGGGTATTAATTACCGACCATAACGTACGTGAAACATTAGACGTTTGTGAGCGAGCCTATATCGTCAGCCAAGGTAATTTAATTGCCGAAGGAACACCTGATGAGATATTAAGTAATCAACAAGTTCGTGCTGTGTACTTAGGTGAACAATTCAAGCTATAGTTACTTCACTGGCCTTTTAGTCTAGCTAACTCATTTCATTGAACGATATCTAAACAACGTTAAATGTCATTGATGTATATGCCAATCCAGTACAGTTTTGAGATTGTCATTTTTATAGAAAATCATCTAGGGATAAGCGGTAAATGAAAGCGTCACTCCAACTTAAAATGGGTCAACACTTAACCATGACCCCTCAATTGCAGCAAGCGATTCGCTTACTGCAATTATCGTCATTGGAGCTACAGCAGGAAATCCAACAAGCATTAGATTCAAAGAAACCTTGCTGAAATTTTACAATACAATTAGCCACTTTAAGTAAAGTAACATTGCGGCTTTCGATACTTTTAATAAACCATTTAGCTTCTTGCAGGTGGCCTCGAATAAATTGGCTATCAGACGGGTTTTTGCTGCTTCTAGCCATTGCAGCATATTGCTGATTAACACCAATT
>NZ_JACJFI010000507.1 GCF_014164505.1 Shewanella sp. SG41-4
ACGTGATTCGCCGATACATTGAGCAGCAACAAACGCCGAACTAAAGTCAAAACCGTGCCAGCTACGCTGCCAGTGCCTTACATCCCCGACCTGAAGGACGGGGTTTTACGGCGCGTCTGATAAAAAATGGAAATGACGATGACTAGCTTAGATGCGCTTAAACAGAAAATATTATTAAATCCAGAAGCTAAAGCTGAGTATGAGGCTTTGTTGAAAGCGGAGCAGGAGAAGCTAAAAGTAAATGGCTCTACGCTCATGGATAAGTCTATAGGTGCTCAAGGTTAGCCGTAGCAAAAAATTCAGCGATTTCACGTTGGATGAGTTATCACACTTAGCAGCTAAGTCCATGCTGCCAGAAAATTGGTGTTAGATACCACCAAGCAAACCGTAGCAGACTTCCATGAGGTATGGGCGAAAGAAAAAGCGCATTTACCACTTATCAAGTCGATGATTGAAGCAATCGAGACACACTTACGAAGCATACCGCTACGCTAGAATGAGAACCGGCGCGTTCAAAACACCAAACTGCCCACCACTTACCTATGGCTTTTACCAAATCTTAGTGGAGCTTCTTGGTTTTCTATTAATGGATACAATAGTGGCCATTTTTTCGCTTGTTCTATGCGATAGGTTATGAGTCAGCAGAAAACTCACCTAACCTCAAATGAACATCATAGTATCCACGACTGATAAGCCTAAGTTGTGCGTTTATATAATAGTTTGATATTTTTTGCGTTTTTTATAAAGAAGCCAGTTAAGAACTAACATATTTATGCCCCTTTATTCGCTAAAGTGTAGTAAATACTCATTCACATGTTGTTAATGTGCATTTGCCATACTAAGAGTTATCTGAACTCAGCTCCCGACGAATTAATGCATCTCAGTGTCGTATCGAGATTATTACGCTTTTTATAATCCGTAATCTTTCCGTACAAGTTGAATGTGTTCAATGTTTGAACTATAATCTCTTTCGTTACGGAATACGTCCGTACACTGGAGGCGTTATGGCAACAGCACGTTTAGATATCCGTCTTGATGAAGAGATAAAAGCGAAAGCAGAAAAGGCATCAGCATTGCTTGGTCTGAAAAGTTTAACTGAATATGTAGTTAGGCTTATGGACGAAGATGCAACAAACGTAATTGAGAAGCACGAAGGTATCGTGGTTCAAGATAGTGTCTTTGACGCATTTATGGCTGCTTGTAACAAAGCAAAATCGCCAAATCAAGCTTTGTTGAATGCTGCAAAATTCACAGATGAGAGCGGTATCAAGTGAGTTGGGGTAAAGAGTTCGTAGAACTTAGTAAATCATATCACGACCGCAATTCATTCGACTGTGGTGAGCAAGAGCTAAATACATTTATCAAAACTCAAGCAGCAAAGCATATGGAAGCAGGTATTAGTCGAACAATGATTCTCCCTAGTGCTCAGCCATTGCTTAATCAGAAGTTTGCAATATGTGCATTTTACAGTGTTGCGCCTAGCTCAATCAATCGAGAAACCTTACCAGAGCAACTAGCAAAGAAACTTCCTCGATACCCAATTCCAGTGTTTCTTTTAGCTCAGTTAGCTGTGCATAAGGAATTTCACGGCTCTGGGCTAGGAAAAGTCAGTTTAATCCGTGCTCTGAAGTACCTTTGGGAAGTTAACCACCATATGAGGGCTTATGCTATTGTCGTGGACTGTCTCACTGATCCAGCACAGGCATTCTATACAAAATTTGGCTTTGAAGTATTGTGTGAACATAATGGACGCATTCGCATGTTTCTACCAATGAAAACGATAGAAAGACTTTTTAACCAATGAGTTAATAATTAGGCAGTGCTTGATCATGAACTCGTTGTAGATCAAGGCTGTATGACAGTAAGCTAGCGCGTCCATGTTC
>NZ_JACJFI010000508.1 GCF_014164505.1 Shewanella sp. SG41-4
GTTTTTCAGTGATTCATTCGCCAATTTACGCTCAATAGCATTGGCCATGTGCTGGGACACAAACGTCAGTAGCTCTAAGTCTTTTAATTGATAAATATGAGCGTCATCCAAGCTATAAATCGTTAATGCGCCAGCGACATCGCCATTAATGATCAGCGGAATGCCTATCCATTGATGCATTCTATCGGTTTTGTTCAATTCTGGTGATTTTGCGTAAATCTCACCATTAGCAACCATGTCAGCGATATCTTTAGATGATAATAACCGCGGTAATTTATGTTCTAGGATGTATTCTGTTAGCCCATCCTGCATGGGACGAGAGGCTGGATATTCGCTTGTCATTTGCGAAACGTAGAAAGGAAACGACAACATATTGTTATCGTTTATCAATGAGATAAAACAGTTATCAGCCGGTATTAATTGACTGATAATAGTGTGAAGTCGTAAATAAAAGTCTTGTTGGAGTACATTTGATGCCGATAAATCAGCAATTTCGAATAAGGCTTTTTGTAATTTTTCGGCTTTAACTCGTTCAGTTATCTCTTTTTTGACTTTTTCATAAGCTTGGCTGAGTTCTTTAGTGCGTTCAACAATGGCTTGCTCTAGGTGTTCATGATGCTCAAGCCGTTCCATTACTCCAGAAATATGATGGCAAATGAAACCCATTAATTCTAATTCTAGCTCACCGTAAGTATTGTCTTCGTTATAGCTTTGTACTACTAGCACACCACTAACGGTTTCTTGGTTCTTAATGGGTACGCCAAGCCATTGGTGGCTTGGAGAGCCAAGGCTTTTAATATCGTCACTAGCAATCAATTCATTAAACTTATTATCGTCGCATAACAAAGGTGTGCCATTACGGAGCACATAACCTGTTAAACCACTATTGAGTAATGCTGATATTTCCTGGTCTGGGTAGAGTTCTGTTGGGTGAGAATCTTGTTGGTCGGCAAAAAAAGGTAAACTTGTCAGTCCGGTTTTTGGGTCTTGAGATGCAATAAAAAAATTTTCAGCAGGAATAAGTTGTTGTAGATGTAAGTGTACTCGTTGATAAAAGTCATCAAGTGAAGTGACTTGGGTTGCAATATTAGAAATACCCAATAAAGCGTTTTGAATAGTCTCAGAACGCTTATATTTTTTAGCCAAACGCTTTAAGCGAGCGATCCTTTTTTGCAGATGCTCGACTCGTGGAGAGGTTATTGAGAGACTAATTTTAGTATCCATACCCTTGTTGACCGTTATCCTATTAATTATGCGAACAAATTATTGTTGAACAACCATTATAATTACCATAAATACAAATGTGATCCAAGCTAAATAAATGTCAGTATAAAGTTAACAAAGGTTAAAAATGAGTGTGAATGTACGAGAATGGGCAAATAGTTACCATAAATGAGTCAAAAGTTAAGCAGTCAGTTAAAAAAAGCAAATCAGGGCTAGACGTGAGGTAGGTTTATCCTTATTATATGCGTCGCTAACCAAGGCGAGCGCCCATAGCTCAGCTGGATAGAGCGTACCCCTCCGGAGGGTAAGGCCGAAGGTTCGAATCCTTCTGGGCGCACCATTCGGCATGTACTGTTTTGTCGTATTGGTTAGTAGAATTGAAAGTCAGTGGTGATTGTAGCTCAGTTGGTAGAGTCCCGGATTGTAATTCCGGTTGTCGTGGGTTCGAGCCCCATCAGTCACCCCATTCAATTTTTTGTTTTATGTATATTTCGGTGATTAGCGCAGCCCGGTAGCGCATCTCGTTTGGGACGAGAGGGTCAGAGGTTCGAATCCTCTATCACCGACCAATTTAACAAAAAAGCCACTCATTAGAGTGGCTTTTTTGTTTCTGAAGATATTGAAGATTCATTCCCATCTTATATTTGATGTTAAATGC
>NZ_JACJFI010000509.1 GCF_014164505.1 Shewanella sp. SG41-4
TCAATAATAATTAATCTATCTAGGGCTAGCTGAGCTTCAGGATGAATTTTACTGCAGTTTGTATTTTGCTAGACAAGTAAGCGTATACGACGTGTGGCTGTTCTAGATAAGTAAGCAATAACCTAGGCGAAAAGAAGCCACTAAAACTGCCCAAGTGGGCAGTAAAATGACTTTTAAAAGTTTTGAGTCAATATTATAGATTCAGATTTGATATACAAAGAGTGAGTACGTTAAGGTCGAACAACGTTAACCGCGAAAGATTAGCCCTTGTATAAACTAAAAAATTGAACGGCCTAACTGTTGGCTTAAATGCTCAAGCATCGCAGTGCCAGCAAGCGAGTTACCATTATTGTCTAGCTCAGGTGACCACACACAAATAGACATATCGCCAGGGATAACCGCAATAATACCGCCGCCCACGCCACTTTTACCCGGCATACCTACTCGATAAGCAAACTCTCCTGCGCCATCGTATAATCCAGATGTCGCCAGTAAAGCATTAAGTTGCCGAGTTTGCACTGGTGACACTAAGCTGTCGCCATCAAGTGTCTTACCGCGATTGGCCAAATAGAACATCGCGCGCGACAAATCAGCGCAATTCATTCTTAATGCACAATAATGAAAATAACTTTTAAGCACGGTATTGACGTCGCCGTCAAAATTACCAAATGACTTCATTAAATAGGCAATAGACGCATTACGTGCACTGAACTGGAACTCAGAGTCCGCCACAACTTTATCGTAAGCTAACGTCGGGTTCTGGCTCAATTGACGCACCACCTCAAGCATACGATGCTTAGGAGCCCCTAAACGGGCTTGCAACAAATCGGCAATAACAAGTGCACCGGCATTAATAAAAGGGTTACGAGGTTTACCACGCTCTAACTCAACCTGTACCAGCGAGTTAAATGAATGCCCTGAGGGCTCTTTACCCACACGACTCCATATTTCATCTTCGGTATATAGATTAAGTGCCTGAGTCAGGCTAAAAACTTTAGAAATACTTTGAATAGAAAAAGGTTCGAGGTAATCACCTGCACCAATTGTTTGACCATCAATAGTAGTAACTGCAATCCCTATTTTGTTAGGGTCAACGCAGGCAAGAGCAGGAATATATCCTGCTACCTTGCCTTTACCCAATAGCGATCTTACTTTATCGACTGCTTGTTGAAGTAATAATTGCTCAGGCAATTTAGCTTAACCCCACCAGATATCGTACAAATCACTGACTTCAAGGTTAGAAACAGGCTTGTCTTTCCAGAATGCACTAACTGCAGCGGTATCTTCATCAGTACATTTACCGATAGCTTGAGTAGCAATAATACCTTCCCATTGTTTGTGCCCACCACCGTGAAAACCTAATTGACGAGGTTCAATGACTTCAACAAGAAACTGATCAACTAAGCTATCAATATCTTGTTCAGAAACAGACTCGTCAAAAGTCCAGTTGATTTCAAAACCGAATTCTTGAAACTCATCAACTCGTAATTTTTTACGTAAACGACGACTACGATTTTGCGCCATGGTGTATTCTCCAATTGTTGAATGTGTAGTTGTGATTAAGCGATACGCTCAAACATGATATCCCATACGCCGTGACCGAGTCTGTGGCCTCTTGCTTCAAACTTAGTAAGCGGGCGATGCTCTGGACGTTCGACAACTGTACCAGTTGTTGATTGATTTTTATAACCTTCTGCTGCATTCATTATTTCTAACATATGCTCGCTGTAATTTTCCCAATCGGTTGCCATATGAAACACTCCACCAATTTTAAGCTTACGGCGAATAAGTTGTACAAACTCAGCCTGTACAATCCGGCGCTTATGATGACGCTTTTTATGCCATGGATCAGGGAAAAACAATTGTACGCGCTCAAGTGAAC
>NZ_JACJFI010000050.1 GCF_014164505.1 Shewanella sp. SG41-4
GTTTTTCCGCTGTCGGTCTCTGTTCCTGTCACAAAATACAACATACTGTTAGCCTCGCTTGGCGCGGATATACGCAATTTGATAAGTTAATGGTATGCCTTGATCGGTACGCAAAGTTTCTGCAAGTACGATTCGCTGCCGCCACTGTTGCTTGGTGAGTGGGTGATGTTGCCTAGCGTTATTGTCATCTTGCTGAGCAAATGATGCACCCACACCTTTTATCGAATACAACAGGCTACGTAAATCATCAAAATACACGCTAATACTCTCGACCTGTATATCAATATTCGGCCAATCATTACGGGTTGTTTGAGATGCCATAAACGCTGCTTTAAGTGCCGACACAGAATTAAATTGGTTAACTCTAAAACCTAATATTTGTAACTCAGCCAAACTGCCATCAACAACCACACTGAGATGACATTCACCATTTTGACGTAATACCCGATGAAACTCAGCAAACGCTTCGGGTAGGTTTTGGCACCATTGTAAAGCTAAATTGGAATAGATACTGTCAATGGAAGCACTTTGTAATCCAAGCGCCTGTGCATCGCTGCAAATAGGTAAGTAGTCAGGGTGTTGTTTTGTTAGTTGCTTAAGCATGCCATGCGCGATATCAACCGCAACGACCTGCTCAACGTCAATAAAGGCGTTAAAACTCGTACCGGGACCAGCGCCAACATCGAGTAAGGTGCCAAATAATGGCGCATTGTCTAATAATTGCTTAGCTGTAATACGTTGTAATACATCATGTTGCTTGTATTGAGATGCGGCGATTGAAAATTTATTTGCCACCGAATTATCTAACGTCATGAGGGTCTCATAGATACGATTTATTTAGTCACTGTTTGTGGTGCTAATGCACCTTGCATTACGTCAGAATCATTATATTGATCGATAAGCAGAGTCAAAGCATTCACCAATGCATGAATGTCATCGACTTGATGCTGTGCATTTATAGTAATTCGCAAACGCGCCTGACCTTTTGGCACGGTTGGTGAACGAATAGCGCCAACTAAAAAACCTTGTTGTTTTAATTGCTTCGCAATTGCGACAACCTGATGGTTATCACCGACCATAATCGGTTGAATTGCAGTGTTAGAAGACATAATACAAAGTCGATTTTCTAATGCGAGTTGCCTAAATAAAGCAATATTAGCCGTTAATTGTGCCAATAATTCTGGGTGCGTTTGTTGCCAATTAATTGCCGCTAATGCTAATTGTGCATTGGCTGGCGCTAAAGCAGTTGAGTAAATATACTCACGGCAAGTCGCAACTAAGTAATCAATCACCTCTTTTGAAGCTAAGATTGCAGCGCCTTGACCCCCTAGTGCTTTGCCAAAGGTGACCACTTGAATATCGACATTATCGGCATTAACAAACGAGCTTGGTAATACTCCAAAGCCATGGGCATCATCGACAATTAACCAACATCCATATTGCTTACATAAATCAGATAGTTCAGCAATGGGGGCTATGTCACCGTCCATACTGAATACACTCTCAGTGACGACTGCAGTATTGGGATTTCGTTCAATAATGCGTGCAGCGCTATTGATATCATTATGCAAAAATCGGCTAATTTTACTGCCACTTTCTTTTAAACCATCTATGACTGAGGCATGCACCAACTTATCAGCGATAACCGTGTCATCGGTATTAAACAAGGTTTTCATTAACGCGCTATTGGCACTAAAGCCTGAACTAAACAACATACAAGCTTGATGGCCGGTAATCTCACATAAACGTTGTTCCAGAGCGACATGAGCTTGGCTATACCCGCTTACCAGCGGGGATGCCCGACTACCTACACCATACACGGTTGCACCGTCGTGAAGAGCTTGTGCTAACGCAGGCTCTTGGGCTAAACCCAAATAATCATTATGACTGAAATCAATCAGTGTTGATTGTTGCGACGTTGCCGAAACATGTCGTTGGCGTAATAATCCTGCAGCCTGCAGTTCGGCAAGTTTTTCACTTATCCGCAATGTTATTGGGTGTTCCCCAATGTCAGGCTGGCCTAATGACGTCATGTTAGATTACAGCGCAGCAGCATCAAAAAACTGTTTAGTCGACTTATCTTGTATGGCACTGGCTTTGGCTAATAGTGCACTATCTGCTTCGATGTTGGCTTGAGGACCTTGCTCTGGATGCAAACCTAAACGGCGGAATAAACTCATATCATCATTTTCTTCCGGGTTTGCAGTTGTTAATAGCTTACAACCGTAGAAAATAGAGTTAGCACCCGCAAAGAAACACATTGATTGCAGTTCATCACTCATGCTTTCACGTCCTGCAGATAAACGCACCCGCGACTTAGGCATAATAATGCGCGCTACAGCAATAGTGCGCACAAACTCAAGCGGGTCAAGATCATCGATATTCTCAAACGGCGTACCAGCAACTTTGACTAACATGTTGATTGGCACTGAATCTGGGTGTTGTTCTAAATTAGCTAACTGTTGCAATAAACCTGCGCGATCAGTAGCTTTTTCGCCCATACCCACAATGCCGCCTGAGCACACTTTCATGCCCGATGCACGTACGTTTGTTAGCGTATCCAAGCGACTTTGATAAGTACGAGTGGTAATAACGTCGCCGTAATATTCAGGCGAGGTATCAAGGTTGTGGTTGTAATAATCTAAACCAGCGTCGGCTAATTTTCCGGCTTGTTCAGACGACAACATCCCTAATGTCATACAGGTTTCCATGCCTAAAGCACGGACATCTTTTACCATTTGCGTCAAATACGGCATATCTTTGTCACGCGGGTTACGCCAAGCTGCGCCCATACAAAAACGCGAAGCACCTGCCGCTTTAGCACTTTTAGCTTCGGTTAGTACTTTATCAATTTCAAGTAAACGTTCTTTTTCAAGACCCGTGTCGTAGCGTGCACTTTGTGGACAATATTTACAGTCCTCAGGGCATGCACCGGTTTTAATTGATAAAAGACGGCTGATCTGCACTTCGTTAGGGTCAAACGTTTCACGATGAATACTGTGAGCTTTAAACAATAAATCATTCATAGGCAGCGCAAACAATGCTTCAATTTGTGCTTTTTGCCAATCGTGACGAACTTCAGCTAACGACATGGATCATTCCTTTATTTTGATTTTATGTTGGCTAGGATACCCTGAGCCCGTAAACTGTCAACGCAACAACCACTTCGCGCTTTACTAGCGATTAAAAAACGAGCACCTATGATTATGGCACTTTCCGACACAAATACCACTATCGATTACACTTTCGATGCACAACATATTTGGCACCCTTACACTTCTATGACCCAGTCTCTGCCAGTATATGGAGTCGTTTCCGCTCAAGGTTGCGAGTTAACTTTAGACGATGGAAAGGTACTGATTGATGGCACCAGTTCGTGGTGGTCTTGTGTGCATGGTTATAGTCATCCGACCATTTTAGCCGCTATGCAAAAGCAGCTATCGCAACTTAGTCATGTGATGTTTGGTGGCATAACCCACCAGCCAGCGATTGAGGTGTCAAAACGCTTAGTGCAGATGACAAGTGATAACTTAACTAAGGTTTTCTTAGCAGACTCGGGCTCAATTGCAGTAGAAGTTGCTTTAAAAATGGCGCTGCAATATTGGCAAGGCCGAAACCAACCACAAAAACAGCGTATCATGACCGTAAAAAGCGGTTACCACGGTGATACGTTTGCAGCGATGAGCGTATGTGATCCTGATGGTGGAATGCATACCATGTTTGGCAACAATGTGACTAAACAAGTCTTTATCCCTGCGCCAACCTCAAAGTTTGACGAACCGTTGAATCAAACCGATACACTCGCATTAAATGCCGCATTTGCGCAACACCATCAAGATATTGCTGCGGTGATTATTGAACCCATCATGCAAGGTGCTGGCGGAATGCGTTTTTACTCACCAGCTTATTTAGTTAAACTTCGCCAACTTTGCGACCAATACGATGTGCTATTGATATTAGACGAAATAGCTACCGGATTTGGCCGTACTGGCACCCTCTTCGCTTATGAGCATGCCAATATTGAGGCCGATATTTTATGTGTAGGTAAAGCCTTAACCGGTGGATATATTAGCCTCGCAGCCACCTTATGCAGTGACGAAGTGGCCAATGGTATTAGTGATTCGCCCGCCGGTGTGTTTATGCATGGCCCTACTTTTATGGCGAATCCATTGGCATGTGCTGCAGCAACAGCCAGCTTAGACTTATTGCTTACAGGCGATTGGCAACGTCAAGTAAAAGACATTGAAACGCATTTAATACGCACCTTGCCCGCTGCCATGGCTTCAAAAGAGGTTAAAGATGTACGAGTACTTGGCAGTGTCGGCGTAATAGAAATGCACTCGCCAGTGAATACCGCAGCCTTACAAAAAGCCTTTGTTGACTTAGGTGTGTGGGTAAGGCCTTTTAGCCGCTACATCTACATCATGCCGCCTTACACTATTAGTGCTGCACAATTAACCCAATTAACCTCTGCAATGTTATCTGTTGCCGATACCATAATCCCCAGCGAAGATAATCAAACGTTGATTAGCCATGGATAATACGTTGAGTTAGTTGCAGAGCTGGTTAATATTCGTCAGTTTGCTTAATCTAATACCGCTTGAGCATGCGCAACTATGGCATCTGAAACAGCTTTATAGACACCTTTAAGTAAAATCCAATGGTGCCAGTAAAGCGTTTCAGTGATGATATGGTCTTTACATATGTGCACTAACTCACCTGTGGCTAGTTCTGGTTTAATTTGCGTTTTTGGTACTAAACAATAGGCAGCACCATGTTTAGCCATGGTCACAAAAGCATCTGATGAACGCACAGCATGTAATGGATATTCACCTTGCATCAAACCAAAATGCTGTTGAATATAACGTGTGTGCATATTGTCTTTATGATCAAACGCAATACCCGGTGCATTTTTAAGGCTGTCAGCACTAATGCCGTTAGGGAAATAATGACGACTAAACTCAGGTGACGCCACTAGCAGATAGTCGACACAGCCTAATCGAGTTAATTGACAACCTTTAATCGGTGTAGATTGCACCGAAATGGCACCAAAAGCTTGGCCATCCTTTAACCTATTAATCGTACGAGCTTCACCTTCAATCAGCAGATTTATCTCAACTAAATGTGACTTAATCACTGGGGCTATTGCCGGAATGAGCCAAGTTGCCAACGTGTCGGCATTGGTGGCGATATTCAGAGTTAACGGAGTCTGGGGCGAATGAGGCATAGCACTAGGAAGTACGTCAGCTTCTAGCTGTACCACTTGGTAATAGTGCTTTAAGAGCTGCTTACCTAAATCTGTAGTTTGAATAGGTTGGCTTCTAATCAATACTGGTTGAGCAAACTGTTGCTCTAATTGTTTAATCCGTTGCGATACTGCCGATTGCGATAAGCACAACACACCTGCTGCACGCTCAAAACTTTGTTCTTTAATCACACAGCTCAATGCTTGCAGCAATTTATAATCAAGTTTACTCATTGTTTTACCAACTCATTAAATCCCCTGAAACCATCGTAACCGGTATTTATGCCGCTTTCATTAATTTATCTTATACAGCAGAAAAATTATTAATTTAACTTATAACAAAACTATTGCTACTTTAGCAACTCATTACATTGCTTGTAACTAGGAAACTCATGGTCACTTCTGCATTATTTCAAGGACTTATTCTCGGCTTAGGAATGATTATTCCAATTGGCGCCCAAAACTCTTACATATTAAGTCAGGGAATAAAACGCAATCATCATTTTCTGGCGGCGACTATTTGCATGTTGTGCGATGTATTGTTGATTGGCCTTGGCATTTTTGGCGGAGGAAAATTAATCGCTAGTAGTGAATGGTTAATGTTATTGATAGGCTGGGGAGGCATCACTTTTTTAGTTGTTTATGCCGTTATGTCGTTCAAAAGTGTATGGAGAAATCAGTACCTAGTTGCGACACACATTGCAGCTGCCAATAGCCGTAAAAAAATTATAGGTACCACATTTGCCGTCACCTTGCTTAATCCTCATGTGTATTTAGATACCGTAATGATACTTGGTAGTGTGGGTGGCACTTTTGATGGCAATGAAAAATGGGCTTTTGCTATTGGCACCATGCTAGCCTCAATAATATGGTTTTACACCATCGCATTTGGCGCGGCAAAACTTGCACCTTGGCTAGGAACACCTCGGATACAACGTTTAATAGACGCTTTAGTGGGCGCTATTATGCTGCTTGTTGCCTATTCGCTATTGACGACATTAATTTAACAACATTAGCTACCAATATACTCATTCTAAAAACTTACCCTTCAGACTAACTACTGATCTGATGAAGCATAAAGATAGTGGAAAATATTATAAAATCAGAACCCATGTTAACTAATCAATAACTATCTAGCGCTTACAACTAAAATACTATCGAACCCGTCATTTTTACTAACAAGGCTATTGACTCGTCAATAGCCTTGTTGAAAATTCATTCAGTTAACAAAGTAAGGCCTGTTTGAGAGGCGTTTATTATCACCCTACTTTTAAGGTTGCGTATTAAGCAATAGTGATATCACGAGATAGCGGCTCGCTCTGACACCATTTCACCATCATGCTCATCATCTAACCACTTCAATTTTGACAATGGATAGCCTAAAAACCATTTTGCCCGTTCGAGCACAATACGCGTTTTAATGTGTTTTATCCGCAAATCTGTTTGATCACTTAATTCTGTGCACACTTCATTAAGTTTTTTAAGATTCGGAAAACAACTTAACGAAATATAATCCACATCGCCACTCAATTGCATGCAATCCATAATCTCTGGGATCTCGTGAATACGGCTAACAAATCGTCTTCTCGATGGCGCGCTATTATCTTCTAAAGTAAATTCTATATAAGCCAACACGTGCTCACAAAGCTGATCTAAATTAACGTCGGCATGTAAATTTCTAAAATAGCCTGCCTCTTTTAATGCTTTGACTCTTTGAAAACATGCACTAGGCGATAAGTTTACTTTTTCAGCTAATTCAATATTGGTAAGCGCACCTTCCAGGTGCAAGGTGGATAATATTTTTTTATTGTAGCTGTCAATCTTCATTTTTTTCTTCATATTGCCAACCTATCGAATTTAGTGGGTTTCCTATACTGAATCATCTGTATTTAAATTACCAAAATAACCATATTCACGCTAAATACAATAAATAATTTTCGCATTCATACCCAACTACAAAATATTATTTTGCAGGTAAAGCTGCAAAATGGCTGCAAGTCATTATTTTTAACAATCTGATTACGATTCACAATAACTAATATAACCCCAAAGAGGGAACGGTCATGAGAAAAAGTACCACTACAGTTCTTACAAAAAAATCTTTTGTGGCAGCAGCAATTTCAATGGCCTTGTGCTCTCCCTTAATGGCAGAAGAAGCCCAAGACCCAGAAAGTAACACCATCGATACTACTGGTGTTGAACGTATTTCAATTACGGCTCGAGGTCGTACTGAGACATTACAAAACGTTCCAGACTCAGTCACCGCGTTTAGTGCCGATATGATTGAAAACCAGCGCATCACCAGTTTTCGCGATGTTGCCGACATGACCCCAAACCTAAGCCAACTGGATAACTTTCGCCCAGGTTTAGCGCGCATTACTATCCGCGGACTTATAACTCCACAAGTTGGCGATGCCCCACTCGCGTTTGTGGTCGATGGTGTCACCGCACCAGATTTAGAATTCATCAACCAAGATTTGGTCGACATTGAACGTATTGAAGTCATGCGCGGTGCCCAAGGCGCCCTGTACGGCAAAGGTGCTGTTGGCGGCGCGGTCATTGTTACCACCAAAAAGCCTACTGAAGATATTGAAGGTTCGGTAAAAGGCTCTATTGGTAATGGCAATACTTATAAACTTAGTGGCGTTGTATCAGGTTCGCTTAACGAGTCAAACAGCGCATTTTTTCGGGTTGGCGGTTACACCAAAAATACCGATGGTTTAATCGATAACGTTTTTTTAAATGACCAAGCAGATTATTTATCCGAAAAATCTGTGTTTGCACAACTTGAATTTGATTTATTTGAAGAAACCAGTTTAAACCTTCGTGGACGTTACACCACCAGTGACGCTGGATTTGCTTATTATCAAAATGTGTCAGAAGACACTATCGAAGACTTTAATCTACCTACCTCAAACAATATATATAACAACAACCAACGTGATGTTTACGAATTAAGCGCTAAGTTGAGCCAAGATTACGACCTCGGTACCTTTGATTTTATTACGGCCTACAGCAATTCCACTAACGAGCATTTTTACGATGGTGACTACTCTGCTGATGCTACTTTTATTGATGAAGATGGTTTTTTCCGAGCTCCATTTGCTACTGAAGGTTTGTTTGATGTTGAATCCTTCACGCTAGAATCGCGTTTTACCTCTCGCAGTGACCAAGCGCTTCGATGGGCTGTATCGGCATTTTATCAAGATAAAAAACGTGATAATACCATTAACTTTTTTGATGATTTCGCCGGTGACACCCCAGAATCTCGATCAGATTTTACCAACGACAGCATCTATTTTGTTATCGCTGATAAAAATACTAGCAACGCTTGGGCATTAGCAGGACAAACAAACTACGACGTCACCGATAAACTTGAACTGACTACCGCATTACGTTTCGATGAAGACAAACGCGAATCTTATGACCCAAATGCGCCTGACGCCACATTTGCAGAGCAAACCTTCAGTCAATGGCAGCCTAAAGCGACGCTTGCTTATCAAATGACCGAAGATTTACTGATGTTTGCCGGTTATTCAAAAGGCTTTAGAAGTGGTGGGTTTAATGAGCCAGCTGAAGGCATCGATCGAAACTTTAAAAAAGAAGTATCAGACAGCTATGAAGTAGGGTTTAAAACATCTTTGTTTGACAATCACCTAACCTTAAATGGCGCCGCGTTTTGGATTGATCAAACTGATGCGCAAATCACGCAATTTAATGTTGATACTTTCACCCTAGAAAACCTCTCGATTGATAACGTGGTGACTAAAGGGCTTGAATTAGAAGCAGATTTAGCACTGATGGAAGATTTAGATGTCCGTTTTAGTGTGGGTATCATCGATTCTGAAATCAAAGAATTTGCTCGTCAACCTAGTTTAGAAGGTAAACCTCAATTCTTCGTGTCTGACTATAATTATGGCCTTTCAGTCAATCATAGTTATGAATTGAGTGGTAATTGGACCTTGATGTCCCGTGCCGATATTCAAGTTGTGGGTCCGCAGTCATTCTCTATCGATATTCCTGATATACGCTCGTCAGCATCAACGACCTTGAACCTTGGTTTAGGGGTTAAATCTCAAGACTGGACAGTACAAGTTTATGTCGATAACGCGACAGATGAGCGCACTATTGAAGACTTATTTTTATTTGGTGATGGTGTAACCGATCTTGCGCGTCAACCTAATAAACCGCGTAGCTTTGGTATTGAAGCGATTTACAACTTCTAACCATTCGCACATTGTGTTGTATGGCTCCAACATTGGAGCCTTAATTTATTAGGGACAAGCATGCCAGATCACACATCTCTTGATGGTTTACTCGAAGATTATGCGACAACACCGGTTCCAGAGAGCAAAACCCACAATGGCTGGAGCATTGGCATGGTCAATGGCGGACTGGCTTTTGCAGTACCGGGGTTAATTACCGGCTTAGAAATTGGTTCCGCATTAGGACTAGAGCAAAGTATTTATGCCTTTTTACTGGGCGGACTCATATTGTCCATACTCGGCACCATCACAGGTATCGTCGGAATGAAAAACCGACTCAGCTCCTGTATGACGATGAAATTTGTATTCGGTTTACAAGGTGCAAATATTGTCAGTCTTGCATTTGTGATATCACTACTAGGCTGGTATGGCGTCAATATCAATTTATTTAGCGATGTCACTGAGCAGCTATTATTACAGCTATTTCAAGCCTCCCCGTCGATTTGGGTCATTGATGTGGTATCAAGCTTCTTTATTACCATTACCACCATCTGGGGCTTTAAAATTATTGAGCGAGTATCGAGCTTATTTGTTCCTATCCTGTTTATGTTAGTGGCTTATATGCTGTACAAAAGTATTGGATTTGTTACTGATCCTTCTGACGTTGCCGCAGAATTTACTGCCAGTAGCTTCACTTTTGGTGAAGCAGTATCTGCCGTGGTTGGTAGCTTTATTGTGAGTGTAGTATTGATGCCAGACTTTAGCCGCTTTGCCGCCAAGCCAAAAGATGCCGCCATCGCTTCCTTCCTGCCCTTTTTAGGGATCAGTAATTTTGTCTATATTGCCGCCGCTATGGCCGGCCTTGCGGTCAAAAACTCAGATGTATTAGCGGTCATGCTGACGCTAGGTTTAGGCGTTAGCGCTTTTCTACTATTGATAGCATCGAGTTGGGTCACTAATGTGGTTAATTTATACAGTGCCGCACTGGGGTTTAATGCCATAAAGCCAACTTGGCATGAATGGAAAATCATTATTGGTTGCGGAATATTAGGCGCGTTTATGGCCTCACTCAATTTGCTCGACAGCTTTACCCATTTTATTTTTAGCTTGTCGATTATTTTCAGTCCTGTTGCGTCTATTTACACTGTCGATTTTTTCATTATACGTCGTCAGAGACGCTACAACATCAGTGAGCTCCCACAGGTTAATGCATTCAACATTCCCGCTATTATTGCTTGGGGGTGTGGTATCAGTGCCTCTTTGATGGCTAATCAAGGTTGGTTTACCTTAACGAGCATCGAAGTGTGCGATGCCATGTTAGTCACAGTACCAGTGTATTTCCTAGCTCATAAATGGGCAATGAGATCGAATACGCCCATAAGCCAATAATCGGCATAACCATACATTTAACGACTTTTTTAACCTGCCCGTATTCACCCAATCGGGCGGGTCAGCCTCAAGAGAACAATATGAAACTATTAAACCGAACTGAACTTGCAGATATTTTACATGGCTGTGTCATTTTAGGCACTGGGGGCGGCGGTGAGATTGATGAAGGATTTAAGTATATCGATAGTGCACTCGCAGCAGGTAAAACATTTAAATTAGTCAGTGTCGACGATGTGCCTGCAGGCAAAAAAATCTGCACACCTTACATGCTAGGGGCATTATCACCAATGTCGGCGGAAGAGGAAGCTGTTTATGACAGATTACCTAAAAGCAATCAATCTTCAATGATGACCGCCTTTAAGCGCCTTGAGCAATATACTGGGGATACATTTTACGGCACTATTTGTTGTGAACTAGGTGGCTCAAATACCGCGATTTCATTCTATGTGGCTGCGATGGCTGATGGCTACATTATTGATGCTGATGTCGCAGGCCGTGCTGTACCTGAAATTACTCATTCAACTTATTACTTCAATAATATCCCTGCTGCACCGATTGTCACGGCTAATGAATTTGGTGAGTGTTTTATTTGTGAAAACATCATCGATGACTTACGCGCTGAAACCGTGGTGAGAGCGTTATCGGTTATCAGTCGTAATGATATAGCAGCCATAGACCATGCAATGCCGATTGAACAGGTAAAAGACGCTGTCATTAAAGGTACCATTTCACAATCACTTGCTATAGGTAAAGCCTATCGAGAAGCTAAAGAACAAGGTATTGATATTGCCCAGGCCATTGCCAGTCATGGCGGCGGTTATGTTGGATTTAGAGGTAAGGTTAGCGAGTTTAACTTCCGTGCTCAGCAAGGGTTTACCTTAGGCGAAGTGTTGATTAATGGCACGGGTGAGTATGTAGATAATCAATATCATATCGAAATTAAGAATGAAAACCTTGTTGGCAGGTTGAATGGTCAAGTTGATGTCACCATTCCAGACTTGATTTGTATTCTCGACATGGACAACCAAAAAGCCATTACTAACCCTAATCACACTGTGGGCATGAATGTTGCTGTGGTGATATTACCTGCGCCAAAAGAATTTATGACTGAACGCGGATTACAAGCTTTTGGACCTGCTTATGTTGGGTTAACCAGTGCATTTGAACCGGCAATACCACGATACTTAGCTGCTAACAAACTGTAAAAAATGGTCATTGAGCATTCTTCTAGGATACTCAATGACATACGTGTACATTCCTACCCCAACATGGAAATAAAGCCAGGTTGTTGAGTCACTCTTTCAAGCCATTGGCGAATATATGGATAGTGATTCAACTCAAAGCCACCTTGATGAGCTACATGGGTATACGCAAACAAAGCAATGTCCGCCAAGGTAAGCTGCGAACCACACAGAAAGAGTTGCTTAGCAAGTTCAGCCTCCATAGCCGCAAGCGCTTTATGGCCTTTAACGTGCAGTGAGTGATATTCAACTAAACGATCATCAGGCAACCCTAAGTACAACTGAATAAAGCGTGCTACCGCAATATAGGGCTCGTGACTATATTGTTCAAAAAACATCCACTGATACATTTTAGCTTTACTAAAGACATCAGTTGGGATCAATTCAGAGCCCTCTGCAAGATACCCCATAATGGCATTCGACTCAGTTAACACTCTGCCATCATCGAGCTCTATTAACGGTATCTTACCCTGCTGATTTTTAGCCAAAAATGATGGTGTCTGCGTTTCACCTTTAGTGATACTCATTTCTTGCCATAGATGCTCAACACCTAACAGATTCAACACCAACTGCACTTTATAACAATTACCCGACATGCTGTCGCCATACGCAATCATAATACCCTCATTTGTGCTGTCTAAATGTAATGTCTAATTTGAAAATGCAGAGAAAAATCGACAAGTTACTTTTTCACAAGGCTAGAAATTAATGCACGCAATGCGGCAGGTTTAACCATCTTAGCCATATAGTGATAGCCCTGTCTTTCGACATCATCAACCAAATCTTTATTGGTATTGGCAGTGATTAATATCCCCGGTAAATGCTCACCATAACGGCTGCGAATGCCATTCATAGCATCAATACCATTTTGATCATCATCTAAGTGGTAATCCGCTAACATGATGTCTGGAGCAACCCCTTTAAGCCCTAACTTAATTCGAGCATCGGCAAGGTCTTTGGCACAAATAACTTCGCATTGCCAACGACTTAACAAAGACTCTAGTCCCGCAAGAATGGCCTCTTCATTATCGATGCACAGTACTTTAATTCCAGCTAAAGGCTGCAATAATGCAGGTAATGGTTTAATGCTTATTTGACTGACCGTTTCGCCTAATGGCACGAATATAGAGAATAGAGAACCATGACCTAAAGTTGAACTTACATGAATTTGATGATCAAGTACTTTACTAATCCGATCGGCAATCGCTAATCCTAACCCTAAACCACTGACATTACGGCTACTGGGATGATTAAGACGTTTAAACTCTTTAAAAATTTCTTGTATATCAAACTCATTAATCCCGCAGCCAGTATCGAGTACTTGGATCTCAACAAAATCACCTCGATGACGGCAGCCGAATAATACTTTTCCACCTCGAGCATAACGATAGGCATTGGTTAAAAAGTTCTGCAAGATACGTCTTAATAATGAAGGGTCTGAGTTTACCGTCGCGGTAGAGGGCACCATCGAAAAAGAAATTTGGCTGTCACTTGCCATTGCATCAAATTCGACCGATAAACCATTAATAACTTCAGCGATAGCAAAATCACGGCGGTTAACCTCTACCATGCCAGAGTCTAGCTTAGAAATATCGAGTAAATCGGTAAGTAACTCTCCCGCTATTTTCAACGAACTATTCACATGAGTTAACGTGGTGCGGGCTTCTAAATCTAGATTAGGATATTGTGATAACGAGGCCGTAAATAATCTTGCTGCATTTAATGGTTGCATTAAATCGTGACCGACAGCGGCTAAAAATCGTGTTTTAGACGCATTAGCGAGCTCTTCTTGCGCTTTAGCTTCAAGTAATTCACTGTTTAACATCGCCAATTCATAGGTTCGTTCTTGCACGCGACTTTCTAGCGTTTCATTGGCTTCTAGTAACGCCTTCTCTTGCAAACGATATTGGGTAATATCGGTGAATGTCATCACAAAGCCGCCATCAGGCATTGGATTCCCTTGAATCTTAATGACTTTACCATCTTGGCGTTCGCGCTCAGAGGTGTGCGGTGTGCCATTACGCATATGCTGTACTCGTACAGCGACCTGGTTTTCAATGTCTCCTGCCCCACAGAAACCGCGCAATGCATTAAATCGCACTACATCAGCAATAGGCATTCCTTGAACTAAAAAGCTTTCAGGGTATTGATACAATTCAACATAGCGATAATTCCAGGCAACTAAATTAAGGTCTTTATCGACCACACTCATGCCTTCATAAGCGTGTTCAATGGCGCCGCGCAACATATCCTGACTTAGAATGATTTTAGAGGATGCTTCGTCAACGAGACTGAATACTTCATCGAGCGCCAAATCGCGGCCTTGCAGGACAGAGTCCATCACTAATGACGCACTTGATGCACCTAAAACCCCCGACAACATGTGTTCAGTGTGGGCAATTAATTCTTCTGGGGCAGCTTTGTACCAACTGTCACTTTTTACTGCATCGGCTGAAAAGCGACTAAAGCTCTCATAAGCACGAGTAGGACTCACAAATCGGCTAGCCAAAATTAACAAATCTTGTTGCGAAATAGGCCCTTGACGTTTTTTTGAATCTTTCTTAGATGACCAAGGTTTTACAAAGTTACTCGCTTGAATACGCTCAGCAACACCTGCTCTAAACCAAAGGGAACCCAGGACATAGAAAAATATATTCGCTAACAAAGCAATCAAAGTATCACTAATATTTGGGGTTATCGAATTGAGTAAGCCAGACTCACTGCCCATCAAATGAGCTTCGCCGGCACCTTGAAGTAGAATAAAACACCACAGGCTAAAACCAACAGCAAGACCAAGGTATACCCCAGCTCTATTACCGTGCTTCCAATATAATCCGCCGACTAATGCGGGTGCTAGTTGAGAAAATGCACCAAAAGACATCATCCCCAAATGTGAAAGTGAATCACTGTCAGTAAACAGTAAATAACTCAAGTAGCCAAAACCTAAGATAACCACAATAGATAAACGGCGTACATTTAACAATAATTGAGAAAATTGGCTAAAGTTCTTTTCTCTTATTTGCCCTGTTCGCAGCAAAAACGGCACCAACCACTCATTACTGACCATCACACTGATGGTCACCACGGCCACAATCACCATCCCAGTTGCTGCAGATAAACTACCTAACAAGGCAACAACCGCTAATATTGGTTGGTCTAGTGCCAAAGGCAAATTAATAACATAGGTATCAGCAGATACCGAATCACCCAGAATAATTTTGCCAGCTAATGCCAATGGCGCGACAAACAAGCCAAATAAGGCTAAATAAATTGGAAATATCCAACGTGATTTTTTTAAAATATGCTCGCCACCACACTCGACCACCATCACATGGAACTGCCTTGGCATACACAAAAAAGCGGCCATACCAACAAATAGTTCAGGGAGAAACGACTCTAAACGTATATGACTGTTTTCGATTAATGCTTTATCCGATGCCTGCTGCCAAATATCACCAAAACCATCAAAAACACCAAAACTAATCACCACGCCGACTGAGATAAATGCCGCAAGTTTAACTAATGATTCAAACGCAATCGCGACCATCATTCCAGGATTATGTTCAGTAGCGTCTAATTTACGAGTACCAAATAAAATGGCGAAAATGGCCAGTAACATAATGATCAATAAAGGTACTGCCACTGGACTTAGGGGGTTATCGTCAGGTTGGAATAAATTAAGACTAAACACCATTGCTTTAAGCTGTAGCGCGATATAAGGCATGATGCCAAACAATGCAATAAGCGTAACTAAAGCCGCCAATAATTGTGACTTTCCATAACGAGCAGCAATAAAGTCTGCTACTGAAGTAATGTTTTGTGCTTTAGACACTACAACCATTTTTCGTAACATGCCAAACCCAAGCGTGAACACTAATATTGGGCCGACAAAAATAGGTAAAAAAGACCATAAATCATTAGCAGACTGACCGACTGTGCCTAAGAAGCTCCATGATGAGCAATACACCGCTAAACTGAGGCCGTAAATCCACACTTGAGCTTTTTGGTTTATTTTACTAAACCAGCGCTCCGCGCCCCATGCTAAAATAAACAGCAATGACACATAACACACCGCAATCACGGCAACGATTAAGGTTAAGTTCATGAAACGTCCGATATCACTTTATAATTAAAAATCAGTTTTATTTTCATCTAAAACATCATGCATTGAACACAAAACAACCTACATAAGAGAATTGACATAAATAATCAACCAATTCTGCAGTAACTATTACCATGTTAACACGTGCAACCAACTAAATATTAAGGGTATTTTAAAACTAGACCAAGGTCTAATAGTGCAAACAGCCCGTTGCAGATGATACTTTAACCACGCCATTTTTAGAAAGGGAAGCCCCATGACCCCGCAGTCTCTTTACAAAGTTCCTAGTGACATTGCAGAAAACGCACTGGTTAATAACGATCAATATAAGAAAATGTACCAGGAGTCCATTATTAATCCAGAAGGTTTCTGGAGAGAACACGGCAAACGTATTGATTGGATTAAACCTTATACCAAAATTAAGAAAACGTCTTTTGATGATCATAATCTTTCGATTAATTGGTTTTATGATGGCACGCTCAATGCCTCAGCCAATTGTTTAGATCGTCACCTGGAAGAACACGGCGATAAGCTTGCCATTATTTGGGAAGGTGATGACGCCAACGAACAACGCAAATTGACTTATGCAGAACTGCATACCCAAGTGTGTAAGTTTGCCAATGCGCTTCGTAGCCAAGGGGTGAACAAGGGCGATATCGTCACTATATACATGCCTATGGTGCCTGAAGCTGCTGTCGCCATGCTAGCTTGTGCTCGCATTGGTGCTGTTCATTCTGTGGTATTTGGTGGCTTCTCACCAGACTCGATAGCGGCAAGAGTAATTGATGGTAAATCAAAAGTCTTAATTACCGCCGACGAAGGTGTTCGTGGTGGTCGTAAAATCCCTTTAAAACGCAGTGTTGATGAAGCCATTTCAAATCCTGATGTTACTTGCGTTGAAAAAGTCATTGTATTAAAGCGCACAGGTGGTGACATAGATTGGGTTGAAGGCCGAGATGTTTGGTGGCATTCACTCATGGAAGTTGCCTCAGAATTTTGCCCTGCAGCAGAGATGAACGCAGAAGACCCACTATTTTTGCTTTATACCTCAGGCTCTACAGGTAATCCGAAAGGTGTGTTGCATACTACCGGTGGTTATATGGTATATGCCTCAATGACACATGAATACGTGTTTGACTATAAAGCTGACGAAGTATATTGGTGTACCGCCGACGTAGGTTGGATTACAGGCCATTCCTATATGGTATATGGGCCTTTGGCTAATGCCGCCACGGTATTAATTCATGAAGGTGTACCTAATCACCCTACTCCAGCTCGATTAGGTGAAATGATTGATCGACATAACGTCAATATCCTGTATACCGCACCAACCTTAATTCGTGCATTAATGGCTGAAGGTAAAGAACAGTTTAGCAGCTATAAAGGTGATTCATTGCGTATTATGGGTTCAGTAGGTGAGCCGATAAACCCTGAGGCTTGGCGTTGGTACCATGAGGTGATCGGTCATGAAAACTGCCCTATCGTCGATACTTGGTGGCAAACTGAAACCGGCGGCATTCTGATAAGTCCATTACCTGGTGCAACTGATACAAAACCAGGCTCTGCAACTCGACCATTTTTTGGTGTCCAACCAGCACTGGTTGATAACATGGGTGATATTGTCGAAGGTACTGGTGAAGGTAACTTAGTTATCCTTGATTCGTGGCCTGGTCAAATGCGAACAGTTTACGGTGACCACGATAGATTTGCGCTGACGTATTTTAAAACATTCCGCGGTATGTATTTTACTGGTGATGGTGCCCGTCGTGATGAAGATGGCTATTATTGGATTACAGGCCGTGTCGATGACGTTATCAACGTTTCTGGGCATCGTTTGGGTACAGCAGAAGTTGAAAGCGCTTTAGTGTCACATGAGCTTGTTGCTGAAGCTGCCGTTGTGGGTTATCCACATGACATTAAAGGTCAAGGCATTTATGCATACGTCACTCTAACCCGTGGCATTGAGCCAACAGAAGAGTTACGCCAAGAACTTCGTCAATGGGTTCGTAAAGAAATTGGCGCGCTTGCTACACCGGATCTTATCCAATGGGCAAGTGGTTTACCTAAAACGCGTTCAGGCAAAATTATGCGCCGATTCCTACGTAAGATTGCGGCTAATGAAGTAACCAACTTAGGTGATTCTTCTACTCTGGCAGATCCTGCGGTAATTGATACGTTGATTGAGTCTCGCTTAAACAAAACTGAGTAATGAAAATCAACTTGTGATGTTCTATCCACCCTGAGAAATCCTGACCAATTTCTCTTTTCGCCCCTCAATTGAGGGGCTTTTTTTATCAATTGATTAATCTACACCAACAGATACCAAAAGAAGCGCTTACACCGAAAAATACAACCCGAGTGTATTCATCATCTTTAGCCATGAGAAATTGATTTACCCAACCCAACTAAAACATCATGGTTTATCAATGATTGCCTATGTTAAGCTTTATATAAATCAGAATAACGTTAGCGATAAAGTGAAACTCTCATCTCCTAACCCTGTAAATATCATCTTACGTGACTATCAACAGCAATCAGTCGACGCGGCTATCGCCCATTTTAAGCAAAGCCAACAATCGGCGGTATTAGTGCTACCTACTGGTGCGGGTAAAAGTATTTTGATTGCCGAATTGGCACGTATTGCTAATGGTAATGTACTGGTGTTAACCCACGTAAAGGAATTAGTCGCTCAAAATGCCGAAAAAGTAGGTTTGCTCACCGAAGAGGCAAATATCTATTCAGCTGGATTAAATCAAAAAAAGGCAAATGGTAAAACGGTGGTAGCCAGTGTCCAATCAGCCGCTCGAGCACTAGAAAAATTCACTCAAGCATTTTCATTAGTGATCATTGATGAATGCCATAGAGTCAGTAATGAGCCTACCAGTCAATACCAACAACTGCTCACGCACCTAAAAGCACGTAACCCTAACATTAAACTGCTTGGGCTAACCGCCACGCCTTATCGTTTGGGTTTAGGCTGGATTTACCGGATTCATTATCATGGAAAAGTTGGTAATACTGATACCCCAGTGTTCGAGAAATGCATTTTCGAACTACCTATGCGGCCTTTGATCAAGAAAGGTTACTTAACCAAACCGACAATTTTTGACGGGCTGAGTGCGCAGTATGATTTTAGTGAACTCGTTGCACATGACAGTGGTGAATATCCACAAATAGAAGTCGACTCATTACTGCATCATCAAGGGCGAGCAACCACAGCAATTATCAAACAAGTAAAACAACTTGCCGAACTCCGAAAAGGTGTATTGATTTTTGCTGCAACGGTCAGGCATGCCAATGAAGTCATGACTCTTTTAGACAACGATGCGGCCTTAATTACCGCTCAAACACCGCATAACGAACGTGATGACATCATTCATCGCTTTAAAACCCAACAACTCAAATACATTGTTAACGTTGCCGTATTAACCACAGGCTTCGATGCACCTCATGTCGACCTTATCGCAATTTTGCGTCCCACCGCATCTGTGAGCCTGTTCCAACAGATGATTGGCAGAGGGTTACGTTTAGCTCCCAATAAAGCAGATTGTTTAGTGATTGATTATGCGGCTAATGGTTATGACTTATTTTACCCAGAAGTTGGTCAAGCCAAACCCAATAGCAAATCAGTACCAGTACAAGTGCATTGCCCTGTATGCCGATTTGCTAATACCTTCTGGGGTCTCGTGGATGGTGATGGTGATATTATCGAACATTATGGCAGACGCTGCCAGGGATTGCTCGATGAGCATCAACAGTGTGATTTTAGATTTAGATCAAAATCATGCCCTGACTGTGGAGCGGAAAATGATATTGCGGCACGTATTTGTCATAGCTGCCAATCAACTTTAATTGATCCCGATAAACGCCTAAAACAAGTGCTTAATGCTCAGCATCATCATTTATTTAAATGCGAACAAATGCTGTTGCACGATCAAGACAATAAATTAATTATTCAATATATTGATATTGAAGGTAATGATTTTAAGCAAACATTTAGCTTCTCGACACCAGCACAACGAAAGGCTTTTTATGCAGTATTTGTGCTGAGTCATACCCGCACGCCAGGTATGATCCATCCTCAATATAATAAAGTAACTGATGTATTGGCGGATCAAATTCGATTCAGAAAACCAGATTTGTTATTACTGAAACAAAACAAACGTCGCTGGGATTTAGTCGATTCATTTTTTGACTATCAAGGCAAATATAAAATCGATATGAGTTAAAACAAAATTAAT
>NZ_JACJFI010000510.1 GCF_014164505.1 Shewanella sp. SG41-4
CACATTATTGACAACTTGGTCAATGGCGATACCACCAAAAACAGACATCCATAAAATAGTCACTACGGTAGGCACAATCAATACCGTGGCAAGAAATTCACGAACTGTACGACCGCGTGAGATACGAGCAATAAACATACCTACAAATGGTGACCATGAAATCCACCACGCCCAATAAAACACAGTCCAACCGTGCATCCAAGCTTCATCTTCTCGGCCTATTGGATTACTCAATGGAATAATATTCTTTATATAACCCATCACCGTTGTCGGAATTGTACCCATTGAAACAGCGAAGGTAACAAGTGCGACAAATATGAGTAAAGCAACAGCGAGTAACATATTGATGTTACTAATTACCTTAACACCACCTTCAAGACCACGTATTACAGAGATCACAGCTAACATCGTAACCACTACAATAATAGTGATTTGTAAGGTTAAGCCTGCTTCAATGCCGAACACATGATGGAATCCTGCTGCGGCTTGTTGAGCACCTAAACCCAATGAGGTTGCTAAACCAAACAATGTAGCTAATACAGCGAAAATATCAATGATATGTCCAGGCCAGCCCCATGTGCGGTCACCCAGTATTGGATAAAAAGCAGATCGAATAGAAAGCGGCAAACCTTTGTTATAGGCAAAGAAGGCCATAGACAGCGCTACCACGCCATAAATTGACCAAGGATGTAATCCCCAATGGAACATTGTTGCACCAAGTGCGAGTTCTGCAGCTTCCGGTGTATTAGCAACCACATTCAATGGTGTTTCATACCAACCAGTGTAATAGGCTAAAGGTTCAGCAACGCCCCAAAACATCAAACCAATACCCATGCCAGCAGCAAAAAGCATCGCTATCCAAGAAAGTCTTGAATAATCAGCTTTTGCGTCATCTCCGCCTAAGCGAATTTTACCGAAAGGAGAAACGATTAACGCCAAACAAAAAACCACGAAAATATTAGCTGACCACATAAACAGACTGTCAAAGGTGCCAATAATTTGCCATTTTAAACCATCTAAAAATTCTTTTGATGTAGCCGGATCGATAATTAGTATTGCGATTAAGAAAGCGGCAATTAAGCCTGCGCTTATCCCAAAAACCGCATTATGTATATCAAAACCCCATTTTTGGATGTTATCTTGCCCAACAGTATAATCGGTATTATCTATACTGTATTTGTCCTTATTCATCGTCATAAATCCTCGATTAGAGCAGTCTGCCCTATGAACTTGATACTCGATAGCACCTTAGTAATAGATTTTAACAAAATTGGCGGATGATTTCAGACTTAATTAACAATCAGGTTCACGTTTAAATATATAAAAAATAAAATAATCATATATTTACAATAACGTTCAAATATTGTTCACCACAGACGTATTAGAGGTATAAAGTAAGCCAACGCTTGAAAACGCACACTTTATCTCGTTAAAGTAACAGCGTTTCTCGATGATTGTTCAACAGTCAACTAGCGTAAATCACACCCATTATAGTCCTTGCAGACCTAGCGATTTAGATGACAACGATTACCCAGCTAACGGTTTTCATCGATATGTTTTTATCAGCAATGACAACGTGATAAAGCGTTTGATGTTGAGAAAATGAAAAACTGATAACCCTCTAATTGGTTTTCAAGATATACAAATTTGGAAGTTCACTGACTCGGCTAGCTTGAAAAACGCCGGAGGGGTTGACTAAGTTTCTGGGACGATCAAACTGTCGTTTAATTTTTATCGCCTGTAAACATGTCCAGCTATAGGAACATATATTTATTAAGCATCTGACTTTTAGCTCATTAAACATCGCATTGTTTATGTTTACCTATATACATATCTTTATCAGCTGTCGCGAATAAGGTGTCAGAGGTTGTG
>NZ_JACJFI010000511.1 GCF_014164505.1 Shewanella sp. SG41-4
AATTGATATTAGAGTGAGTGCGCAGTTTTTAGACCGGTTGATTAAATCGAGTGACAGTAAGTCTATTCAAGACATCGCTATTTTTAATTTACGTGAAAAGCCTATCACTTACATCAATTTTGAAGATCCTTTTGCCGATGCTTCAGTAACAGGTCCAACACATTTTTTAATCAACAAAATAAACAACGCTATTGCAAGTAAGAATCGTCAACGGATATTTGCTCACTACTACCAAATTACCGCCACAGAGACTGAGTCTGATGAGATCCAGTTATTTCGAATTTTTTCACCTTATCTTTTAGTGTCACAACCTTTATATAATTACACTAACGATTTAGTCGTTATTCAAACTAGGTTAAAACCGAATTATCTTAAAAATCTATTTAATCAAGAGATTAGTCAGTATCAAGAATACCTTTCAGTTGAAATGTTTACACATCCTTTAACAGAGAAAACGCTTAATAATAGTATTGTCGTAGAACAAATTGAAGGCGTAGATTCATATCGTTTTACGGTAAAAGTATTTGATGGAATTGTGAACATCAATCTAAAAAAAGCGTTTTTTAACTCATCATTAATGAATTTAAAAATCAAAATTGGATTAGGCGCTCTGGCATTATCTTTATTTTGTTACTTTATTTTGCATTTGTTGATATATAGACAAATTATCCGGCCAATAACTGAATTGGCAGAAGGTGTTAATGGGGTACAGAAAGGTAATAGTGATTCACTTATACCGCTAAATACTAACGATGAAGTTGCAGAACTCAATAATAGTTATCTTGCATTAATTGAACGTATTCAGCAGTTAGCCAACAATGATGAGTTAACAGGCCTTGCTAATAGAGCATACTTCAACCGAGAACTAGATAATAAACTCGACTCGTGTACGGCTGAGACTAACACGTTAGGTTTGCTGTTTATCGATTTAGATAATTTTAAATACGTTAATGACAATTTTGGCCACGAGGCCGGCGATCGTGTTTTAGTTAACTTTGCTAACAGGTTGACAAATTCGTTAAGAAAAATCGATCGCGCAAAAAAACAACAACAATATCAATGTATCGCGCGATTAGGTGGTGATGAGTTTGTGGTATTGCTTGAAGGACTGCCTAATGCAGAAGAGTTAGAAGCGATAGCTCAACGCATTGTTGGATTGTTTGATTTGGGGTTTGAGGCTGACGGCAAAACTTATGATGTTCATGCCAGTATTGGAATTGCATTCCAGTTTGGTAACAAACATAAAGCTGATGCATTTTTACAGCAAGCTGATAGTGCCATGTATGCTGCAAAAAAAGCGGGGAAAAATAGTTATTGTACTTATGACGACTCGTTAGATAATCAATTAAAAGAGCAGAAATATATTGATTCTGAGGTATCAAAAGCGTTACGTCAAAACTCCTTGTATCTGGTTTATTTACCATACTTCGAAACTGAAACACTTGAGGTAAAAGGTTTTGAGGTATTGCTAAGGGCCCCAGAGTTAGAGAAGAAAGGCATTGGTCCTGATAAGTTTATTTCGATAGCAGAGCAAAGTGATCTGATTACAAAAATTGATTTATGGGTCATTAATGAAGCATTGAATAAGCTGGCAAATCTGCAGAGTATGCAAGGGTTTGACGGTACACTTGCTATCAATATTTCATCTCGAGAGCTGTTTAATGATGGTTTTGTAGCAGAAGTTTCGTCTTTAATGGAGCAATATGAAACACCACCTTATAAAATTATATTCGAAATTGCAGAGGCTCCGCTGCTTGCGAAAGATAAAAAAGTGTTAGTTAATCTCACTAGGTTAAAAGCATTGGGGATAAAAATTGCTATTGATAACTTTGGGATAAATTATTCAGCCTTTAGCCATTTAAATCATTATA
>NZ_JACJFI010000512.1 GCF_014164505.1 Shewanella sp. SG41-4
ATCTCGTTTTGAAGCTCTTCCAATCGTGCTAAAGGAACGATTGTCATATCTCCCCAACGGACTCCGTATGAGTTTAAAACTTTTGAAATACTTTGTTTTGTTTTGCTTGTAAAGTTAAGTGGCTCTTTTGGAAACCAGCGAATCTTTGACCCTTTGATAGAGTCTGAATCCTGTAGTTTTCCATCCAATTCTACTTTTACTTTAGGTAGGGATTTCTCCCCACAAGCCGCCATGGTTATGACGTTAACAACACAAACTCCTTGCTCAAGTTGAGTTAAACGCGAACATAGCTCAGATGTAGTTGCTGTTGCAGCATTGTTTGATTTTGTAGATGTAGCCATAATTTTGTCCTCCAAGGACGTAAAAAAGGGATACATCTACCCAAAGGGAAGAGTGTATCCCTTATGGGGTTTAAGTTATTGTTTAATAATACCTTCGTAGGTACAAAGTCCGTCTAAATTATAACCTTTATTAAGTTTGCTTTTGATCACTTTGATTCGTTCAGATATTCCATCTTGATTCGTCAAATCAATGTGTTCGTTCTCATAAAGAACCCAGCGCCCTTGAGTTTGGTCATTCTTAAACAAAACAACTACTTTGGTATGGTTTTCCGCAATTGCCCATTTTTTTCCTGATGCATGGGTATAAAGCAAAAAACTGAGTTTTGTGTGTTCTACTGTAATTTGACTTGCACGATAATGAGCAAAATCAAACGTTTTTTCACCATCAATGGTTTGACATATGATATGTCTACAGCTGCTTCTTAACCCGATATTAACATTGGATTTTGATTCAACTATTCCATTAACGTTCAGCGTGCGATCCTCGTTTACCGAACCTTCAATAATAAACATTCCATCAATAGAAATAGCAGCCCATTTTGTTCTGCCATCCCAATGTTCTGATGAAATATTAAACGCCTCAAACACAGTACCATTCGGTATTGTGTTTAAAGATGCGTTTATTGAAGGTTTTACTACTTTTTTTCAAGCAGGTTTTTTAACGGTTTATGAATATCATCACCAAAAACTTTGGTGACAATATCATTTGCGATCTCAGCATCATCACGACTAACTGATTTAAGAAATACAGCATCCAACGATTGTTTTAATGTACGAAAAATACCAAATGTTTGGATGTAATATGCCCAAGCAATCATAACTCGAGTTGAAAATATACATTGAATAGGATCATCGATATTACCATCACGATTCGGACCAAGAGCTGCGTCTCTAAAAGCATTTGCAAGCTTAATGATATCGTTTCGTAGGTGTCTAGGTAATCTCGGAGCAAATTTTTCAAGAATTTTTGACTCTTGTATAACGTTTGGATACTGCGTCTCAAGCCACATAAAGCGACTTAGGAATGCTTGATCCATCTGGTTAGATGTGATGTAACGTTCATCATGACCATTGCCATAAGTATTTGCTGTACCAATAATAAAACACTGTGGGTGCTTCATAATGGTTTCCTTGAACATTTCCAACGGCCATGGCTTACCTTCCACCAGCAAATGCATTGCTGATGTTAGTTCACCGCTGGCTTTATCGAATTCATCCATCAACAAAATGCCGCCATTTCGGTAGGCTTTTGCAGCAGGACCATATTCTTTTCGTGTTATGGTTTGGTTGTTTTCCGAGTCTAATACATAGCTACCCTCAATATCTTGTGGATTCATGCGAGCATGAATTTTCACAATATAAATAGGTAGATTTAATCTGTCTGCTAAATACAAAGCCAATTCCGTTTTACCGGTGCCGGTATGTCCTTGCAAACCTAGAGCTAACAATTGATGTGGTGCCATAATCCATACTAAAGCAAGCTTACCTACATCTATATCTGGTATATACATCGGATTAGATGCAAT
>NZ_JACJFI010000513.1 GCF_014164505.1 Shewanella sp. SG41-4
GGTCAGATGTGCGAGAAAGGCCATGTGAGCTTCACGCATTCTTGTATAAAGAGTCTTCAACGACTTAAAGTTCAGAGTTGATTCACACCCTTTGAAAGTAAAGTATTTAACTTATTTATGCCCCATTCCTTGCTAGGGATGCCAATTCGCCAATTTCAACTTACTGAATAATTTTCAGTCTATTCGGGTAATAAAGGTTTGCTCGTCATCCACAAAAGCTACAAAGCCGCCGTGATAGATAAATACCCGCCCACGCCCCTCTACTAAGCAGGCAAGCTGTGGGTCCAAATCTTCTTCGTTACCCTGTCTTTGATATGTGCCGATATCGGTGATTACGCCGCTGAGAGTAGGCAAATATCTATAAGTTCGCTTTGCTTGATCAACCAGGTTCAATTCGCTGGCGACAGAGAAGCAAGAGGGTATCGTACCGGCTTCTTCGATAAACATCGTTTTCAGTTCTTCAAAAGCTGTGATAACTAGCCAGTCGATGCCGTTAACATGATGGATAAACATTGAGTTTCTCGGTAATTCTGATGCGGAGATTTTAACATGATCAGGGGCAGAACGTAGTAGAGATTTAGTATTTCTGTGCAATTTACGGTCATTCACTAGGACACCTTGAAACACGTCTTTGCCCCAAAGTTTGTTTCAAATATGAACCTTTGGCCACATCATCCCAGACGAAAAATGCAAAAAAAGTGAATAATTTTCGATGGGGATCGTACTGCTTAACACTTCATCAGTATCTGGCTTATAAATATCGGATAAGTATCCTGTGTAAGCCATATTTCCCACTTTTATGTTGTGTGTACGTTATACAAAAACAGTTGTAATGGTTTTTAGTGTTTTTTAAGTTAAATCGGCTAATAAGTAAACTAAAGTAGTACGATAAATAATTTGTATATTTTGTAGTACATTGAAATAAATGTGTTTTTATTTCCTGTTGAATATTGAATTCACTTTTAACGTGCAACCTCGCTTTTATTTGTCAGTGGAGTTAAATAAAACTTCTTTACATCAAGAAGATAGTAAATGTAGGATGATATTAATCAATAACTTAAAAGGGCGACTTTACTTTTTTTTGCCCTTCAATAAGCTGTTAACTTCTAAAACCTAGACCAAGGAGGTCTATATGAAATTTACCAGTAAGACAGAAAGTAAGGAATCTACTGTGCAGATACCCTGTGGGAATGAGTTGTGTAATAACAGCCTCAATGTACCATTAATAATGATTCTATCTGGTAAGGGTGAAGTTAGATGTGATCTTTGTGGTCACACTACTTCTTTGGAGAACTCGCATCAAGACGAGAATCTTTAGTTACCTCCGCTTCCCACAGACTTTGAGGGATCATGGCAACAAACTCTTGAAGAAGGCTCTCTAATCTTTCTTGAGTCTTCATTATTTCTTTTTGTTTATTTAAAATAAATTTAAAGCTTTTACCATGTACCATTGTTACTTCGATATGGTGTTTTTGTTCTTTGTTCATAAATTATTACTCCTGTTTAAGTAGGTTTTATATTTTGATTAAAATTGATTCTAGTTTAGATACTTATAATGATAATCTTGGTAAAGCATATGACTCAAGATTATCCAAAGAAGATAAAATCATATTAAGAGATTACTTCTCGTCTTTTGTATCTGACTCCTTTGCTAAGAAACACCCAGTACCAGAAAAGGCATTAAAAGCATTGAAACATATTGATAAATCTCTCCACAATATTGTAAGCGGTCAATGAACTGGTGAAGCTTATTCTGCTTCACCTAAATCAACATTCCACGGCAGCAAATCAGTCATATCATCTAATGGTGCACGCTTGGGTAATTCCGTAAAGAGATGACGGAAATA
>NZ_JACJFI010000514.1 GCF_014164505.1 Shewanella sp. SG41-4
GTAACGAGTATGCACCGCCATGCTCTAAAGGACCAGGTCAAAAAGTGTATACTTTTCATCTGTATGCGCTATCCAAATTTTTAGATATCGATTCGTCTGCCTCTGTGTCAGCCCCAGTTTCTGCCAAACAGCCTTATGCCAAAGTTATTTGGCCCTATACTGATTTGAATCCATTAAACCGAGGCCGACGAGTCAAAATAACCTTAGAAGTGGCGTTATATTGTGATGACATTATGTGCGCCACGTTTACGGGCCAGTTTGTTTCTTTACCGCCCAAAAATGGTAGCGTTGATTAACATACTCGCGTTTACCAAGTGAATACACTTCGATTTTATCGAAAGTAATCGCTAAATTATTGCGCTATTATTCTTTTTTATAGACCAATATACTGGTTTCATTGGTCATGCACATAGCATATGACCCAACAAACATATGGGTGAGACTTAATAATGGCAAAAGTACTAATTTTAAAATCAAGCATTCTAGGCAGTTATTCACAGTCTTCAGCATTAGTTGATTATTTGAATCAACAATGGAGCAGTAAAGGTGCGCAAATTACAGTGCGTGATTTAGGTGAAAATACATTACCAATGTTAGATGGTGAGCTAGCTTCAGGTTTACGCGGCGGTGATAATCTTTCTGAACGTCAATTATCTGCACTGGCGCTATCGGATGAATTAGTCGCTGAAATTAAAGCTCATGACACCATTATTATCGCTGCGCCGATGTACAATTTTGGTATACCGACAACGTTAAAAAATTGGATCGATTTGATCGCGCGTGCTGGTGTAACGTTTACTTACACTGATACCGGACCTGTAGGATTAATCGAAGGTAAGCGTGCCATTATTGTGACTACCCGTGGTGGTTCGCATAAAGATGGCCCTACAGACCATGTAGTACCTTACTTAACAACTGTGTTGGGCTTCATTGGTATTAACAATGTTGAAACCATTTATGCAGAAGCATTAAATATGGGCCCAGATGCAGCTGAAAAGGGCATTAGCCAAGCTAAGCTTGCTATTGATGCAATATCAATTTAATCATTTTATACATGCTTAAATAAAACCACAGCTTCTAAAATCTAGCGCTTAATGAGACTTTGACATTTAAAGGATCATTAAGCGTTTTTTTATTTTTTATTTTGTTGCTATTTAGTTAATCAAAAAAAGAATTTACTGCGTATAATTAACATACGAGTATCTAGTTTGATGCCAATTCCACTTTTCACAAATGTAGTATCATTAATAAAAGCCTCGCGGCTTATCGTTGAAAAGCCGTCATACTGTGATTTATATTGATATGAAACTAAGCAAAATTGTTATCGCGTCAGTATTAATTTTGCTCGCGTTGAGTCTTATCCCTATATTGATGCTGATTAATCAGTGGGGTTCAGATACTGAGGCTTATGGCATTACCGGGAATGATAGCCAACAGATTCATTTTCAGTGGCAGGACGTTAATCAACAACTGCACCAGTACCCTGCGTCCGCGGGAACATATAGCTACTTATTTTTGGGTTTTTTGTCGTGTTCAGAAATTTGCCCAATACGTATTGAGCAATTAGATCAACTTGAGCAACGAATAGAGCAGGATACTTCGCTAAATAAAGCTGAGGTTCAATTTATGTTTGTGACTATCGATCCTGAAAATGACACCTTAGCCGTGCGCCAAGCGGTGATCGATGCACGCTCTTCGCGCTTTGTCAGTGCGTCATTGCCCGAGTCAGATTTACATCAACTTGAATTTCGTTTATCCGACAATATCAATCGGCAACTCGCCACCATAAATCATGTGGGCAATCTATTTTTGTTGGACCCCAATGGAAAAATCGTGCGTATTTAC
>NZ_JACJFI010000515.1 GCF_014164505.1 Shewanella sp. SG41-4
TACCAAATAGTACAAACCAACCACAAAGAGTTAGAGTCAGTTCTTGGATCCATAAAAAACCGGTATTAAAAAAGAAACGAGCAATAACTTCGCCAAAAACCAGCAACGTCATCAATGTAATTAATAAATTAAGGAACCCTTCTTCAAAATAACCAAATAGTCTTGAAATCACGGTCATACTCCTTGAATAAAAAAAGGTGGTACTGATGCAACAATGCATTCAGTACCACGTCAAGTGTTGAGACTATTTAGTATTAGCAGCTTGTGCAGCATCAATCATGTCTTTACCAATTTGATCTTCAAACTTAGCCCAAACTGGTTTCATAGCATTAACCCATTGCTGGCGTGCAGCAGGTGTTAACGTGACTAATTCTGAACGCTTAGAATCAATAATCGCCTGTCTATCTTGGTTATCTTTTTCTGAAGCAATTTTGTTACCAAGAGCAATCGCTTCATCAAGTGATGATTTAAAAATGGCACGTTTATCAGCAGGTAGACCTTTCCAGAAGGTATTTGAGGTCACTACCATGTAATCTAAAACGCCATGATTACTTTCAGTTATGTGACTTTGCACCTCATAGAATTTCATTGAGTAGGTATTTGACCAAGTGTTTTCTTGACCATCAATCGCGCGTGTTTGAAGCAGAGTAAATACTTCTGAAAAGGGCTTTTTAACCGGAATAGCACCAACAGCATCAAACTGAGCTGCAATAACATCAGATGCCATAATACGGAACTTTTTGCCATTCGCATCTTTTGGTAATGCCAACGGATCGTTCGCAGAAAACTGCTTCATGCCGTCGTGAAGATAACCTAGACCAACAAGGCCTTTACGGTTCATTGCGTTTAATAATTTTTGGCCTGAATCTGACTGCTGAAAACGATCTACAGCGGCCATATCTTCAAATAAGAAAGGTAAATCGAATATCTGTAGTTTTTTGGTAAAACGCTCAAACTTAGATAATGACGGTGCCACAAATTTCACATCGTTTAGCAGTAATGCTGCTAGCTCATTGTTATCCCCAAATAACTGTGAGTTAGGAAATACGTTAACAACGTATTCGCCAGGTAAACGCTGTTCTATTAATTCTTTAAACTTAAGTGCCATTTGCCCTTTAGGTGTGTTTTCTGCAACAACATGCGAAAATTTAATTTCAACAGGTTCAGCAAAAACATTAAAACTCGCTGCAAAAATAGTGGCAATAGTCGCAAGTTTTGCAATTGACTTGAGTGGGTGTGTAAAGGTACTGGTCGATTTTTTCATGATAATTAACTTCCTTTTTTTAGTGTTATATATTCCTCAAGGTGGTGACTTGTCCCAGAACAAGTACGCCATAAACGCTTTATGAGGATAGATAAAACATAGCAAGCATTAGGCCAGAATGTTAATTATTTGTAACTCAATGAAATGTATTAACTTTAATTTAATACGGAAACAGGAGAGGGATTTTATGTGTGGATTGTCACACAGCAAAAAAATCTTTATGGGTGGGATGTCACACATTTTCACTGGTCGTGATGTGGGGGGTATTTATTGTTGGCTGAGGGATATGAGTTTACATGGACTTAATTAAAAGGAGGGATAGATAAAAATTAGACATAAAAAAACCACCTTCCGGTGGTTAATCTATTAATGCAATATATGCATTAAATACCAAATAATTGGTGGAGCTACACGGGATCGAACCGTGGACCTCTTCACTGCCAGCGAAGCGCTCTCCCAGCTGAGCTATAGCCCCAAATTCTAGCTGACTAAAACTAAAATTTGAAAAATATGGTATCCCATAGGGGATTCGAACCCCTGTTACCGCCGTGAAAGGGCGGTGTCCTAGGCCTCTA
>NZ_JACJFI010000516.1 GCF_014164505.1 Shewanella sp. SG41-4
CGATTAATCTCGGGATAATATCAAACGGCCATGCCCGATCGATTGAACCTTCCTCATCATTATATACCCGAAAAGTAATACCCATTACGTGGATAGCAGAATCTGCCGCGGCTTTATATTCAATGATTTCGGAGTCAGAAAGAGAACTTAAGTAATTACATAAATCAATTGCGTAGGGTCTTAGAACACCTTGATTTTGAACAAGTTCATCGTGAAAGTTTGCGATATTGTAATCATTCCATTCAATAGCCATACATACCTTATTCGATTGCTTTTCAAACAACCACTATACGCACAATTTGGTATCTTTATTGGATTAATTCGTTTTTATTTACAAAGCATCAAATATATTTTACATATTTTAGGAGGAAATATCACTTTCCCTCCTTTAATAATTTACTTGATTTAAACAACAGTTTGGCTGTTATCGCCGGTAATAATTTCATGAACAAAACGCAATTTATCTAGCGCTGTAATTGAAATAACAAATGGATAGGCATCGTCCATCCCCATACTTCGGTTCAAAGCGTTGAGAACAGCAGTGAGTCGGCACCAATCATTGAATAAATGAGTGAAACTGGTTGAGGTATATGTCTGGCTATAATCAGCCGAATCAACTAACGGGTTAGCAACCATGTTGCCCGATACACTAAATTGGAAATCATTGGCGGTTTCAAGCGTATCGACCATGTGTAAATAATGTGCCCAGGTTTCAGCCCAGTCTTCCCATGGGTGCATACTGGCATAAGCACTTATCCATACATTTTGCCAATTGTTAGCCGGTCCATTTTGGTAATACTGGCGCATGGCGTCTGCGTAATCTAAGCGTTCGTCACCAAATAACTCTCTGAACTCATCCAAGCGTGGTGAGATTTTAAGCAAGCGATCCCAAAAATAGTGGCCCGATTCATGTCTAAAATGGCCTACCAAAGTGCGATAGCGTTCACCCATCATTTCACGCATCTGAATACGTGATGTCGAGTCGGCTTCATCTAAATTAATGGTAATTAATCCAGAGCTATGCCCAGTAGAGACATAGTTCTTAACCGTTAATTCATTACCAAATTCATCCTCTACTTGATCTTTTAAAAACGCAAAACCTAAGCCAGAAATAGGGTCAGTAGATCGATTGATAACCGGTAAATTCAGCTTCAATAAAGTGTATAGCAAACGTCTTTTAGCTTGCTCCATACGAAACCACAACTTGATGTTATTTTTATCAGAAAGGTTAGGTATGACTACTGTCAGACGACAAGACACACATAGCTCATGGCTATCTTGAATCGGCACCATCCAATTACAGACATCATATTGAGAATAGTTTTTACATTGTCTATATAACAAACCATTGCTAGATGCTTGCAGCTGCCCGTTGCGGTTTTTAGTAAAGGCACTGAGTTGCTGGTCATCTGGGATAAAACCTAATAGCAAACCGCATGATACGCACTTACTATTAGCAAAGTGTAAAGTGCTTCCACATTGACAAGAAAACTTCTTCAAACGTGAATTCCTTAGTGAGCAAACTGAAACAGAATATGATGAGCCAATTTGGCCGTAGGTGCAATGATTATACGTGTACATAATATACTAAGATGTTCGGTTTACCTTAGAATATATAAATGAATTTACAGTGTTCGTTGGGGCGCACAACATTTAACGATAGATATGAGGCTAAAACTACAATTTGACCTCATTTTTACGATTTAGCCATAATTTTACGAATGTGATGAGTAGAATATTATGCATTCATACTAACTCATTTATGCTTTCAAGCGGGTGAGTAAAACGTCAGGAATTGAGGATGTTTAGGGAATACGCTAGAACATTAT
>NZ_JACJFI010000517.1 GCF_014164505.1 Shewanella sp. SG41-4
GTTTGGTTAAAAAGCGAAAATGTTGCCGGAACGGCAGGGGTGATCCAAGAGGGGATTGCTGTTGATCCCCTTTTGGCCCGTGCAGGGTGGAACCTTGCGATCTTAATTCAAACGAAGTTTGAAAAATAGGTATGGTGAAGCGCCACGACGTTAGTTGCCGTAGGCCATCGTCAAGACTAAAACCAAAGAACAGAGCTGGATTCCGGCTCACAAGCATTACCGGAATGACGGGGAATGGCGACCGGAATGACGGATAATGGCGACCGGAATGACGGAGAATGGTGACCGGGACGATGGGAAATGTCGACCGAAATGATAGAGAAGAGTGACTGGCATGTCTGATGTATTTGGCCCGTGCAGGGTGGAACCTTGCGGTCTTAATTCAAACGAAGTTTGAAAAATAGGTATGGTGAAGCGCCACGACGTTAGTGGCCGCAGGCCATAAAAAAACCGCTTTATGAATTATCCGATTGATGACAAAACTCAATAAAGCTTTTCAACAGCGGGCTGTGATACTTATCTTTGTGAACCACCAACCAAAACGGTCGCTGCATATTAATATGATTCCCCTTAATTGGAGAATCAAGCTTAGTCACACGGCCATCATTAATCGCATATTGTGCCGCCAAAGCAGATAAACACCCTAAGCCAAGTCCAGCGGCGACACTGTTAATTAATGCCTCAGTAGTGTTAAGTTCAAACACTTCATGCCACGATTCTATTTGCGGCGCGATAGTGCGCAAAAAAAACTCTCTTGAGCCAGAACCTGCTTCACGTAATATCCACTCACTTTGTTCTAAATCGTTAAACGTCCATTGTGCCTGCAGACTTATGGGTAAATGAGGCGCAGCGATAATACACATTTCATCATGGCTAAACTGAGTGGCGATGAGTTCTGGGTGATGACTTTTACCCTCAATCAAGCCAATGTCTAACTCGTAATCCAGCAGTTTTTGGCAGATTAAGCGTGAATTTGAAATCACCACGCTTTGTGAGAAATGTTGATGTTGCTGCCTAAATTGGCTCAATAACCCCGGTACAACATGATTACCTAAGGTGTCACTGGCACCTATTTTCAATTGACCCGTAAAAGCGTGGTCTGCATCAAACAATTGACTGATATTATTTGCTCTACTAAGCAGCTCGTCGGCCAGTGGTAATAGCTTGTGTCCTTCTTGATTCAGCACTAAGCGATTATTGACCCGATCAAATAGCGGGTGCCCCAGTTGTTTTTCTAGTTCTGCCAGTGCCATGCTCACCGCAGCTTTAGACAAATACAGCGCCTCGGCTGCAGCGGTTAAGGTTTTATGTTGGGTAACACTGGTAAACACATTGAGCTGTTTTAATGAAATGTGCATAGCGCCGCTTAGTTTGATATTGAGTGAGTTTGAAATAGAGTTAGTTTGAAATAGAGTTAGTTTGATGGTTATAAAGTTAGTGTGAACGGTTTCATTGTTATTTTCATCGTTATTGTTATGAATGACATCTTGTTCAGTTTTGTTGAACGCATGTTTCATATAATTGGATATATATAAACAAAGTGCAAGCGTAATATAAGCTTATTCTCTGATGGGTTGTTTTGAGGTTGTAATGATTCGAGCGGTAAAACAAACACTAGCGGCAGTTCCAACCCCAATGGCAGGGTTGGCGTTGGGTATTGCAAGTTTAGGTTGGAGCTGGGAAACCCTAGTTGATTTACATCATTACAGTCAGTGGACTGGGGCTGCAATAGCAAGTGTATTATTACTGATTTTAAGTGCTAAGTTTTTATTACATTCAGATTTATTATGCCAGGATCTTGCTCATCCTCTGGTTGGCAGCGTGGTAC
>NZ_JACJFI010000518.1 GCF_014164505.1 Shewanella sp. SG41-4
TTTTATCAGACGCGCCGTAAAACCCCGTCCTTCAGGTCGGGGATGTAAGGCACTGGCAGCGTAGCTGGCACGGTTTTGACTTTAGTTCGGCGTTTGTTGCTGCTCAATGTATCGGCGAATCACGTCGATAGGTGCGCCACCGCAACTGCCCGCAAAATAGCTGGGAGACCACAGTGCGCCGCCCCACAATTTTTTCGTGATGGACGGATATTTTTTCTTGCGAATCATGCGGCTGGAAACGCCCTTTAGACTATTCACGAGTGCCGATACCGCTATTTTCGGTGGGTAATTAACGAGTAAGTGAACGTGGTCGTCTTCGCCATCGAATTCAATCAATTCAGCTCCAAAATCCGCGCATACAGCTGCAAAGATGGGTTTAAGCTCATCGAGTATTTCCTGGGTGAATACTTCGCGCCGATACTTAGTCACAAAGACCAAGTGAACGTGCATATTGAATACACAATGTCTACCGTGTCGAATATCGTTGTTTGTTTGCATAGGCCAAACTATACTTTGGCTATGGAACGACTACAAGCCTTCAAATTCGAGCTACAGCCCAACGGCGAGCAAGTGCGCAATATGCGTCGCTTTGCGGGTACGTGTCGGTTCGTCTATAACAAGGCGTTGGCGTTGCAGAAAGATAACCACGAAACGGGAAATAAGTTCATAGGCTATGTGCCAATGGCGGCGGATCTGCCGAAGTGGAAGCGCGAAACGGGCTTCGACTGGATTAAGGATCCCCCCTCGCAAGCGCTGCAACATGCGCTCAAGGATTTAGAAAAAGCCTTCAAGGGATTTTTTGAAAAGCGTACGGATTTTCCGCGTTTCAAAAAGAAAGGCAGTGGCGATAGTTTTCGCTATCCAGAACCCAAGCAAATCAAATTAGACCAAGCCAATAACCGTATTTTCCTGCCCAAGCTGGGGTGGCTAAAATACCGTAAAAGCAGAGATGTATTGGGCGAAGTGCGTAACGCCACGGTAAGTCAATCAGGTGGCAAGTGGTTTGTGTCGATTCAAACACGGCGCGATGTTGAGATTGTGCCAGTGGCTACAAGCGCCATAGGTATTGATGTGGGCATTGCGCGTTTTGCGGCAATGAATGACGGTAGCTATATTGAGCCGAAAAACAGCTTCAAAACGCAGATGCAGCGGCTGGCTAAATATCAGCGGCGCATGAGCAAGAAAGTGAAGTTCAGTGCCAATTGGAAAAAGGCCAAGGCCAAGGTCACACAAATACACGTCGATATCGGCAATGTTCGTAAGGATTTTCTGCATAAGCACACACATACCCTCAGCAAAAACCACGCGCTGGTATGTGTAGAAGACTTGCAGATTAAGAATATGTCGAAATCATCAAAAGGTACGGCGGAAAAGCATGGCAAGAAAGTAGCGCAAAAATCGGGCTTAAACCGTGCCATTCTCGACCAAGGCTGGGGTGAGTTTAGGCGACAACTGGAATACAAAACCGCTTGGAATGGCGGCGTTTTGCTCGCCGTGCCTGCGCAATACACCAGCCAAACTTGCCCTTGCTGTGGCCATGTATCAAAGGATAATCGCAAAACCCAAGCGCAATTTTTGTGTGTAGATTGTAACTACGAAAATAACGCCGATGTTGTCGGCGCTATCAATATATTAGAGCGCGGGCAGCGCTTGTTAGCCTGTGGAGAAACGGCAGCTTTAGGCCGCTCTGTGAAGCAGGAACCCATCGAAGCGACTAAGCTGAAAACTGCTTAGCGCCGTAGGAATCCCCTTCCTTTCCGCGTAGCGGCAAAATCCTTTTGGGGATTTTGAGGTGGGGGAGGATGTCAA
>NZ_JACJFI010000519.1 GCF_014164505.1 Shewanella sp. SG41-4
GCCTATTGGTTGCATAACGGTATCGTCGCCATTTAATTATTTTAACTGCGGCCATCAATTTTATCGTCCCTATGAATATCAAGACACACAACTTTATATCCAAATAGATCCTCCGATTAGTAGTGCGAATTCACCTCAGTAGCAAATAAGTCGTTACAACCTTGTGGTTGTTGTTTTGGCCTAATGGTCAACTATTGACTATGCTTTTAGATAGCGTATTCCTATCTGAGGGCTGAATAATGTTCACTCATCACTCAAAAGCTGTACCGGTTAGTTCCCTTGCTAATGATGACCAATCAACACTTAAATGGACTCATCTAGTGCTTGCTGTTTTCCTTTTCAGTATGAGCGCTTGTCAATCAACTCAACCAAAAACCAACGCAATCAAGATTGCTAACCTATTTCATGATGAAATGTTCATACCTGTCGAGACTGTGGATATGGATGATATTTATCGTTTACCTGAAAAGTTTGTCGCACAATTTAGACGACAGTTTCAAGCCGACAGTAGTCTTCGTAGTCAAAATGTTATGGCCAATGAATGGTTGGCTCAATATATAGGCGCACAAGATGGTGGTTTTGAGTACCGTGATAATGTTACCCGCTCAGCCAGTGAAACCGTGTTGAATCGTCAAGGTAACTGCATGTCTTTGGTGGTGTTGGCGGCAGCGTTGGCAGATGCGTTAAATGTGCCTGTTGAGTTTAATGACATAGATGTTGAACCGGTTTGGGATAGGCGAGGTGGTTTTTACTTAGTTAATGGCCACGTTAATTTACGTTTACTACCTCCGAAAACTAATACCACTGTGTTATTTAGAGGTACAGATGTTCTGGTGGACTTTTTGCCTGAACGCTCTGTCCGTGCTTATCATAAAAAAACAGTTAATAAACGCCAGTTAACTGCGATGTTTTATAATAATATTGCTGCGGAAGCGTTAATTAAAACTGATTATGATGCGGCTTATGCACTCGTTAAAAAAAGCATTCAATTAGATCCTCAGTATGTGTCGGCAATCAATACTCTAGCGGTTATTTATCGACATAAGGGCTACGAAGATGAGGCTGAATATGCATATCGTTTAGCGCTACAAGTAGACTCTCAAGATTTGACCACATTGTACAATTTAGCGTTGATTTTAGGCGAACAAGGGCGTTTAGATGAGTGGGCACAAATACATAAGGTGCTTGAGCTCGCTAGAATAAATAATCCATTTTACTATTTTGACATGGCTCAACAAGCGTATTTTGATCAGCAATATCAAGATGCGCTCATATGGTATAAACGAGCCTTAGAGAAAGCGGATTATCGTCATGAGTTTTATTTTGGGTTATCTAGGGCTTACTGGGCAACAGGTGAAGAACGGCTCGCTGAGAAGAACCTAAAGCGAGCGTTAGCATTAAGTGATAGCAATAATAAACAACGCTACCAAACTAAGCTGCAAGCATTGAAACAGAACTAGGGATTATTGGTCCTTTGTAGTCAAAATTGGTTCGAGTTAACGGTTTCTAATTGCGGCGCAAGGTGCGTTGCTAAGATTTTTAAGCCAATCACTTTCAACAAAGAGTGGGAATGGTTTAGCCAAGCCCTTAGGCAGTGTTCTTGATACCGCGTTCTTGGTGCAGTGTTAATAACTGCTTTAGACTGCGTTATGACTTGTTCATATTGAATAATCACCTGTCAAAAGCTTTATTTTGTATAAAAAGGCTACTCATCGCTGCAACATTAATCTCGAAAAATCGACTGGCCCCGATTACCTTTGAGGCATTTGATGTTGTGGTTGATAATTATTTTGTTC
>NZ_JACJFI010000051.1 GCF_014164505.1 Shewanella sp. SG41-4
CCAGATCATAAAAATGATTTTTTTAGCACTGCATATTTCACATAGCTTTTACCAAAAGACTGGTGCATCGTTTGGTAAAAGTTGATTTCATGTACTGTAATCCCAAATTAAGAAAATAGCATTTCTAGAAAACAGATATCCACATATTAATTTATTTAATTATGATAAACAAATAATCTAAAAAACCAATTTAAAATTATCACAGAAACTATATTCATTACAAATATACATCAATTTAAAATGCAACAAAAAGCAATTAGACCTGAATCATAACTACAGTCAAATAAATTAAAACCATCTCTAATAATTGATTACGATCAATTATTAATAAAAATAAAAGAATAATATTAATCGTACGTCAATGACGTATTTTCAATTCATAAAACAATAAATTAAAAAATGATTTTTTGGAGGAACATATGATTACTTCAGTCTTTTTAAGTTATGCGTTTGTGTACTCGGTATTGTTTATTGTTGTTCCCTTTATATTAGTTATTTTCATTATGACTTGTATAAAATTCTTCAAAACCGATACTGAAGACCACTCAATTAAGTTCAAAAAAATGCTTTTTGATACTCAGAGCTTTAACTTTTTAAAATCACTAAAAACGATGGTGGGTGGCAAATATGATGTTTGTTGCAATGTCCCAATCGATACCGTATTTGAAATGGATGCCCAAACCGCGGCTGAAAATCATACGCGACTCGATTATGTTGTGATTGATCATGACTCGTCGGAAGTGAAATTGGTTATCTCTGATTTTAGTCAACAAGATGATGCTAACGCAAAAAGTTTGTTTGAAAAATTCAACATTAAATTAGTTGAAATCGTTCGAGGCAAACCTTACGACATGCAAATGTTAAAACTATCCCTACCTGTATGAAGACCCTGTCGGGTGAAGGCAATTTGTTTTCGCCCGATATTTTTTGATAATCCATTATTGTAGAGAGGACTGATTATGTCCCGGAATAACTGGCTACTGATGTTAAGTTTAGGCGTATTGTCGTTTGCCCTTATGAGTCAGGGAGCCAATAGCGCTAACTCTACTGAGAAAATTAACAATGACTCATGTATGAGATGCCACAAACGCAATGGTGCAATGCAAGGTCACCATGCCCAAGAACAGCTAAAAATGAGCTGTAGTTCATGCCATGGTGAACAAGGCAATCACCCTAAGAAACCCAATGATCTGATGGTATTCTCTGCGGAAAACGACATAACTATAAACGCTAAAAATGGCGTTTGTTTGAAATGCCATTCACCGAAAAAGATAGCCAAAGCAGAGTGGACTCACAACGTACACGCACAAAAAGTGAGTTGTACATCTTGCCATAAACTGCATCCTAAATCTGACCCCATTAAGGGATTAGACGCAAAAAGTCGCAGCCATGTGTGCCAAAATTGCCACACGGTGCCGAGGTAACTAACCATGGAAAATTCAAGAAGACATTTCCTTAAAAATTCCTGCGCATTGATTGCCGGCATGTCGGTGTATTCACTCAGTCGCGATCAAGCCAATGCCGATACGAGCATAGGAATAAACAATTTAAAATACGCCATGCTTCATGACGAAACCAAATGTATAGGTTGCAACGCCTGTGTTGAAGCGTGTCGAGAGGTGAATAATGTTCCGGACGGAGTGACAAGACTGAGCATTGAAAAGTCAGGCCCTTATGGCAAATATCCAAATCAGTATTATCACTTTAGCCGCCACTCTTGCCAACATTGCGAAGATGCACCTTGCGTTAATGTATGCCCGACAGGAGCCGCGTATATCGATAAAGAAACCGGCATTGTCACGGTTAACGCGGATAAATGTGTGGGTTGCCAATATTGTATTTTAGCCTGCCCTTACGATGTACGTTTTATTAATCCTGTCACTAAGGCGGCCGACAAATGTGATTTTTGCCGAGAAACTAATCTCAAACAAGATCAACAACCTGCCTGTGTAGAAGCTTGCCCGACCAAAGCATTGGTGTTTGGCAATCTTAAAGATCCTGAGTCAGAGCTGGTTATGCTGTTAAAAGCTAACCCAACACAACGCGCTAAGGTAGATTTAGGCACCCGGCCCAAACTGTTTCGTATTATAGCCAAACAAGGGGAGATTATATTATGAACGCTTTGCATTTTGACTCTTTGGTCTGGCATTGGCCCATTGCCATATATCTATTTTTAGCAGGGGTTTCTGCAGGTGCTATGTTCTTTGCTGTGTTGCTGAAACATGTATGCCTTAAAGAGCAGGCATACCGATCTGGCTTTGTTCAAGCGGCGTGTATTGTTGCGGCAATTTCCGTTTTAGCTGGTTTGGGGATTTTAGTATTAGATTTAACCAAACCATGGGACTTTTGGAAAATACTGGTGTTTTACAATCCCACCTCAGTGATGTCGATGGGTGTATTGATCTTATTGATTTATCAGGTATTCATGTATGCATGGATTGCAGTTATTTTTCGTAGACCTATTGAAGATTGGTGCCAACCTCGTTTCCCAATAGTGTGTAAAATAACCACAATGCTAGCAAAGTATGAAGCAGGAATAACGGGGTTATTGATCATATTTTCGGTGTCACTAGGTGCCTATACCGGTTTTTTATTATCGGCTCAACCACGCTTCCCGATGTTAAATAACCCTGTGTTACCTTTGTTGTTTTTAGCATCGGGCTTATCTTCAGGTGCTGCAGCGTCGTTATTAGGCGGTGTGTTACTCAAAGGCAGTCCCAATGGTCAAGAAGTACGTTTTATCCATAGAGTTGAAATCCCATTGATTTTAGGAGAAATTTTCCTTATTTTTACCTTCTTTATGGGTTTAGTTCTCAGTGGTGGTCAAAGTAAAGTCGCGGCATTAAACGCGATTGGAGAAGGATTTTGGGGTTTAATATTTTGGTTCGGGATTATGGGGCTAGGATTGTCGGCCCCATTAGCGATGAACTTATTTATGACCGCCACTTCAAAACGCAAGTTTTCCTATGTTGCCGGAACTGCGTGCCTGAGCTTATTGGGGGTTATAATGCTACGTAACTTTGTGCTTTATACTGGTCAAATGGTGGTAAGTTAGTCCGATAAACGGTGATAACATGCGTTATAAACGCATACTGTCACCGTATATTTAACAGCGTATACATCTGTTTGTGGCCGCTCTTATTGAGTCACCCTCGCCTCACTATTACTATTCATACCTATTGATTTCAGCAATGCTAAGACATGCTAGTAATTTAACCCAGTTATTCAAACCAGTTATTCAAACCAGCTATTCAAACCGTGCAATTCAAACCGTGCAATTCAAACCAAGTAATTATCCCCGACTATTAAAAGCCAGTGATAGCGATTACAGCTGGGTAAACTGCCTGATCAAATTATGATACACATTATGCAGGTTATCTAACTCGGCGCGATCTGTGTTATTGGTTTTGATCAAGTTTTGAATGCTTTGATCGAGCTGGTACAAGGTTTGACGTAAAGTCACATCGGCAACCATACTTTGCATCCAGGTAATAGCTGCAACGCGTTGCCCTCGGGTTACTGCTGTCACTTTATGCAAACTACTCGACGGATAGACTACGGCATATCCTGCAGGTAACTTAATGTGCTGCTGACCAAATTCGGTGGCAATAACTAACTCACCACCGTCATACTCTTCGGGTTCACTCAAAAATACCGTCATGGATACATCACTGCGGATCACTTCAGAGGTATTGGGGATCCGCATGATGGCTGCATCGACATGATAGCCGTACTCTTCGGTTTCGCTATAACGATTAAAGCACGGCGGAAATATCTTATGCGGTAACGCCGCTGATACAATTTTAGGCGTTTCGCCAATACGCGCCAGTAGTTGATTAGCCAGTTGGCGCACATTAGCGTGTTGCGCATCTGCTTGATTGTTATTTTTAACCGACGCCGCCATCCCCATTGCGGTTTTACGACCGTCGCCCCACGGACATTCAGCCAGTTGCTGACGATAAGCACCAACATCCTGTTTCGAGAGAATTTGTTCAATAACAATCATGCAAATACCTTTAATTAAAACTCATAGGTCATCGACAATTTAGCATTACGGGCATCACCTAAGTACATAAATGAGCCAGAACGATAAGCTGCAGTCCAATATTCTTCGTTCAATATGTTACCTACGTTTATGCGGAAAGTTAAATCCTCAGTGGCATTGTAACTGGCAAATAAATCAACTACTTGATAGTTAGGCACCACAATGCTGTAACGGCTATTGTCGCTATCATAACCTGCTGCAGTGTCTGGTTGTCCACCATACATTTCACTTTGATAAGTGTAGCTACCACCAAATACAAATGATTCGGTTAGCTCATAACGCAGTTGCAAATAAGCGCTCTCGTCTGCAAAGTTACTCAGTACTAAACCAATGTTAGCTGGATTATAAGATTCTAAAATTTCTGAATCCATTTTGGCTGCCGAGAATTGTATGCTGAGTTTGTCAGTAATATTGCCGACCATACCAAACTCGATACCTTTGACGCGGTTTTTACCGGTATTAAGAGTACCCAAGGTTGAGTAGCTGTCGCCAACACTTTCCATCACATCACTTTTAGTGATTTGGAAAATCGATGCCGAGAACATCATTTTGTCGTTAAACAACATCCACTTGGTACCGAGCTCTAGGTTTTCAACTATTTCGGCATCGGCTTCAGCAGCTTGCTCTTGTGTACCACAAATACCACCATAACCACAGTTAGCACCTAAGTCTGATTCACCACCGTTGATGTTGGTTGCTGTACTGTAATTGGCGTAGATATTGGCATCTTCAGATAAGTCGTAAACTAAGCCAAAATTACCGTTATACATGGTATCGGAATAGGCATAATCCACTTCAACAGCACGACTCGTGGTGTCGTTACTGTAATAAAAGCTGTCTTGTCTGAAACCAAAGAATAATGCTAACTGATCGGTTAATTCGACCGTATCCATCATGTATACCGACACAGTCTCGATGTCGTATACAGCATCAGATCCACCATCAACATAGCTGCGATCCATTAACTGGCCGATATTGTCGACAGTATTGCCGTCACCATCAATAATACAATAAGACTCTGATACGCCACTGCGACCATTGGTCAAACAATTACCATCATTGTTATTGGTGATGCTATAAACGCCGTTATCGACATTTTCATCGGTGTATTCAAGACCAAATACTAACTTGTGATTAAAACCAAGTGCTTGGGTGTTCCAGAATAAGTTGAACTGAGTGCTGACATAATCAACATCTTGGTTACCTTGGTGGGTACTCAGCGTTAAGGTGCTGGCACCAGGCGCTGTTGGGTCGGTATCTGCACGCGTTGTGCCACCCATACCGGTTGTAATATAGCCGTTTTCGGTATGACCAACGCGTGTGGCGTTGTACAAGGTAATGCTGTCATTTAACTCATATTCGGTACGTAAGGTAAACGTGGTGACCTTAGAATTTAGAAAGTCACCCTCTTGAGCGTACACAGGAATATCTTCTAGCGGCTTACGAGTATCTCGATCAAAATAACTGCCTAAATCTGGCACATCTTTCGCGTCTAGGTAGTAACCATCGGCAGTAAACGACAATGCATCGGTGGCTTCATACACACCCGATAACTGAACACCTTGGCGTTCACTCGTAATGCCTTCGCGGCCCGGTTTGTCTTCTTCAGCGGTTAATCCGTTAAGGCGTACTGCCACTTTGTCTGATATCGGTAAGTTATAGTCCACCGTTAGACGAGTGTGATCGTCAGTACCAATACCGAGATCGACGCGGCCAAAATCGTATGCCACCGAGGCTTTTTTAGTCACACTGTTAATTGCACCGCCAGATGAACCGCGGCCAGCAAATGTGGAACTTGGACCTTTGGTAATTTCAACTCGTTCGGTAGCAAAACTTTCGCGAGTGGTCATGCCAGGGTCGCGAAGTCCATCAACAAACACGTCACTACGAGCTTCGTGGCCACGAATAATATAACGGTCACCAAAAGCGTTACCGTTTTCACCCGTACCTAAGGTCACACCCGCTTGGGCTGACAAAATGTCTTTTAAGTCAGTATTGCCCGACTCTTGAATTTGATCTTGAGTTAATACGGTAATCACTTGCGGCGTATCGACAAGTGCAGCCATTCGGCGTTTGTCGGCTGAGTTATTAAACATGTAAACCGAGTTTTGCACACCATGAACACGAATGCGCTCTATTGATTCGTCCGTTTGTGCGGGTTTACATTTTGCCAATATATCCTTATCGCAAGTTTCATTTTTGGTGTCTGCGGCATATAGCGCTGGGCTACTGAAGACTAATGCGGCTGCAACTGCTTGAGCACCTAATGATAACCTACTGTAATTACTCGACTTCATCCTTAACATCATCCTATTATTAATAAGCATTAACTAAATTTCATTTCTGTGATGCACTTTACATAAATAAAACAAAGATCACAAATGCAAATCATTATCATTTGTGTAAGGATTCATTAAATATGAAATTAAACTAACAAAAGGACAAAATAAGCAGATAGGTAGCCGTTATTGATAACTGCGTTTATTGATAAAAAGCTTCATTAATAACAGCTTGAATACCGCTCAGAAACAGCGGCCTGGTCGATATAGATTAACTGACTTGATAAAGCTCTAACGGTAAACCGTCTGGATCGCTAAAAAAGGTATATTGTTTACCGGTATATTCGTCAATACGAACGGGTTCGACTGATATTTGGTTTTGCTGCAAATGAGCCACGACCACCTCGATATCATCGACTTTGAATGCTAAATGACGTAAGCCCTGGGCTTCAGGATAACTGGGTCTTGGCGGCGCACCATTAAATGAAAATAGTTCAATTTGGCCGCCATCGGGCAAAGCTAAATCGAGTTTGTAAGAGTCGCGCGCTTGATGGTAATGTTCGGCAAGCACTTTTAGCCCTAAAACGTGAGTATAAAATGCTTTTGAACGTGGGTAATCGGCACAAATAATCGCGACGTGATGAATTCCTTTTAGCATGATGGCCCTTGTAAATAGACTATTGATAATTAAAGTTGATAATTAGAACTGGTAATTAGAACTGATCATTAGATTTTGTACACAGAAAAAGTAAAACCCCGATAGAACAAGTCTATCAGGGTTAATATACGCTTTTAAAGTCATAAAAAGACTAAAACACAGTCTATGGCTGCCAGATATAGCGGCTTAAATTAAACGCCAATCGCACCGCCATCATCTTTACGAATCATCACTGTTGCTGCGCGTGGACGAACAGTTGTACCTGCAGGCGTTATTTCGTCAGCTTTATCAGAGTATGGCCAGTTGTCGGGATGCTGAATATTGGCAAACATTGTGGTGTAGTCTGGCGACATTGCAAAACCGGTCACTTCACAACCGTTAGGGCCAACAAAGAAACGCTTAAGCTGAGTTTGGTTTTCTGCCGTTACCACTTGTTGGTTACCGTCTGCATCCACCATGCTAGATGGCACAATCGCTAACATTTGATCATTGGTTTCTTCGGTGACTTCAGAGGCACCGTTATCGGTTTGCACCCACAAAATACCACGTTGATCGAACGCCAAACCGTCTGGACTAGCAAACTGGTTTAAGTCAGTTAAGCCAGACAAGTTAGTCTCGGCATCACCATCAGCAGGTGAACCAAAAACAAAGATATCCCAGCTAAATTCAGTGGCAGCATCACCTTCATCCCAACGAATAATATGACCAAAGTTGTTATTTAAGCGCGGGTTAGCAGGGTTAGTGCTGTCGGTACGCTTACTGTTGTTGGTTAACGTTAGGTATACTGTACCTGTAAATGGATCAACAGTTGTCCATTCTGGACGATCCATTGGTGTTGCACCCACTAAGTCAGCAGCGCCAGCAGTATTTAGTATAATCGCCGCTTGTGAGTCAAAGCTGCTCGCAAGCGTGCTACCGTCGGCAGTCACGCCATCTAGCGTTAGCGGTAACCATTCACCCACGCCGTCTTCGGTAAACTTAGCCGCATATAAGGTTCCGGCATTCATGTACTTATCGCCTACTGTTAAGCGATTAGTGCTGTTAGCATCTACTGGATCCCATGCAGCGTCAGAAACAAACTTATACAGGTATTCAAAACGTGAATCGTGGCCAGAATAGAATGTGATTGGCTTACCTTCTTCAAGTTTACCAAAGGCACAACCCTCGTGGCGGAAGCGACCTAATGCTGTACGCTTAATGGCGCGTGAGTTAGGATTGTAGGGATCAATTTCAACAATATAACCATGGCCATTGGCTTCGTTACGGTAATCGTTGGTCGCACTTGAGCCCGTTGGCGTCACATCAAAACGAGCAAATTCGTCTAAACGCTCATCGTCATTACCCGCTAAATGGCTCCAGCCATAACGAGTGTCAGAAGTCGAAATACCAATGCGGGTTTGCTCTTGCGTTAAGGTGCCTTTATTCACAAAGTAACCCGGCCAGTTTTCTTCACATGTTAAATAAGTGCCCCAAGGCGTATAACCATTACCGCAGTTGTTTAGTGTACCGCGCGCTTGGCTGCCATCTGGCGAATAACGCGTTTCAAGGTATGAGCTGTACGCTAGTGGGCCAGCAATATCCATCACGGTAGCACCGGTAAAACGACGGTTATGGCTGTCGTTCTCGACCACTTGCCATAGTCCAGATACTAATTTAATACGCACAACTGAAATACCATGAGCGTTTATTTCTTTGCGGATTTCATCAATTACTGTGCGCTTACCATCAGCATCAAACGTTGGGCCTGTTGGGTGTAGAGCATCTTGGTCAATGTATTCGTGATTAATACACAATAAGCCGTCATCGGCCGAATTATTCAACGGGAAGAAATGCATACCATCATGATGCATCCCAACTGAGTTTGCTTGGTCTACTGCGGTATTACTGCCATCGGCTTTCCACGCTGCAGCTTTAGAATTAAGAGGCGTTCCCCAAGGTGCTAACACATAAGCTGAATAACCAGCAGGAATCGCCACTGCATCGGTTTTAGAACCGGCAATAGACTCAAAACCTAGTACGGCAGAACTTTTCGTTGGTGCTGTTGGCGTGGTCGGTGTTTCAGCAACGGTATCATTGTCTGAGCCACAAGCACTTAATCCGAAGCCACCAAACGCTGTCATCGCGCTAAGGCCTAAACCACGCTTAACAAAATTACGACGTGATAGATGATTATCCATCACTTCATTGAAGGGGGTATTTTTACTGTTGTTAAAACGAGTTGGATCAAATGTCGCCTTGCTCATAAATTGTCCTTAGATATGCTCTGAAAATAACGGATCAAATATAGGTATAATTATTTGTCCGTTAAGATAAGCGTCTAATGTGACAAGGAGGTTCAAATTGGATGACAAAAATATGGCAGTAAAAAGACAATCACCACACTGTCACATGTGGTGGAATCGATATAAAACTCATTATAACGGCTCAACAGCCCGCTAATTTAAGATGATGAGATGAAAATGCTCAGAGCTTAGTCAATTAAATGAGCATTTTTCAACGATAAATTAGGCTTAGATAAAATAGGCTTAAATGACGACAGCCTGATGAGCGACACCACGTTAGCGTTTTTTTCCGCGTGAAGATGCCGCCAATGCCTTTTTACGGGCTTGTTGCTTTAATGCCGATTTAGTTGTTTTGCGGGTCACTGGTGCAATTAAATCAAGGTCTGGCTCAAAACCTGCTAGCCATTGCTGCGGTAAGCGTCGGTCTAAAAAGGCTTCCAGTTTAGTTAATAATGGCTCGTCATCGATGCTTAATAATGTAATAGCTTGCCCCGCTTTACCTGCTCTAGCGGTGCGGCCAATTCGGTGTACGTAGTCTTCAACTTGAAACGGTAACTCCATATTAACGACATAATTTAACTCGTTAATATCTAACCCTCTAGCGGCCACATCGGTTGCAACTAATGCGGTCACCTCACCGGCTTTAAAGGCTGCTAACACTTGTTCACGTGCTGTTTGAGATAAGTCGGCATGAAATGCTTCAGCTGCAACTCCAGCTTGCTTCATTTGCTTTACCAGTGCATCAGCACCTTGCTTGGTGCGGCTAAATATCAAGCTTTGTTGCCAGCTTTCTTGGGTGATTAAATGACACAGCATGGCGCACTTTCGGTTAGCGTCTACATTAAACACTCGCTCGACAATACTGCTGGCAGTGGTATTTCTCTGAGCCACTTCAATCACTTGTGGTGAGCGTAATAAGCGCCTGCTAAAACTGAGCATACGGTCATCTAAAGTGGCTGAAAATAATAATGTCTGTCGTGTACTTGGCAAGCGCTTAAGCACCTCGACAATTTCATCTTTAAAGCCCATGTCCAGCATGCGATCGGCTTCATCAAATACCAAATGAGTGAGCTGCGACAATGACAAAGCACGTTTGCGCAGCAAGTCTAATAAACGCCCGGGGGTTGCCACCAAAATATGGGTGCCATTAGCTAACTGACGTATTTGGTCGCCAATGCTAACCCCACCATAAACCATCACGCTAGTGATTGAACTGCCATAAGCATATTGCTCAATACTATTGTGTACTTGCTGGGCGAGCTCCCGTGTGGGGACTAATACAAGCGCAGTAATCGGAGTCAAATGACTATGTTGAGTGTCTGGCTTAGTAGCAAGATCATCTTTATGAATCAATATTTGATGCAGTAACGGCAATGCAAACGCAGCCGTTTTTCCGGTGCCAGTTTGCGCCCCCGCCATCACATCTTTACCCCTTAAAATGACCGGAATAGCCTGTGATTGGATCGGCGTAGGTTGCTGATATTTCAATTCAGCTAGACGATTAATCAATATGGGATGTAACGATAAATCTGCAAAAGACATAAAAACTCCAAACATGTGGATGCGCAGTTTATCACGCTCATTCAGATGAAAACAAAGGCTCTAGGCATTGTTTACTTGGATTATCGTTAATTAACACGGCAGTTAAATGTGATGCTCAACACATCTTAAGCAGGTCGAGCTTATTGCGGCAGATAACACTTGACTAAAAAAGTAAGCCTTATACAATTTAAACATGCAAATAAAAAACACGTTTGCTTTGGCCACTAGATTTCGTCACAACATTACACAATCAGATCCCACCACGAGGTATCACCATGAGTTTTTCAATTAGCGGTATTTTTAAGCCAGCCAAACAAGCTGAACCTTTTAGCAATGTGGCACCTACAGCCCAGGACACTACTGCGACAGACACTAAAGCTGTAACAGAAAACCAAGTATCTCAGGCTGAAAACACTGCAAAAAAACCAGCTAATGGTGGCAGTTGTTGCGGTGGGTGTGGTGGCGGTAATCATTAATTACTAGAATATTAAACGTTACCACGTCTGAATAAACGTAAATTGTCTTTACTGATTAGTTGCGGATACTGCGCTGTAACGTCGAAAAAGCCATTAGCATACGCTACTGCTACTGAGCCTTCGTTCTGTTTATCGATATAAGCAAAAACAGGGCTCGAAATAAATTGCTTTAAAAACATTTCTACTGCTTTGGTGGCAATGCCCTTGCCCCAATGTTCACGTCCTATCCAATAGCCAACTAAACGCATTTGCGGGTCAGACTTTGCTGCTGCGTCGGTATTTATCCACGATAAAACATTACCCACTAAAACATCATCTATCCAAATCCCTTGTGCTGTAGCCTTTTCATTAGCCAATATCTTTTGCTGCCAATGTAGGTTGAAAGCCTTACGTTTACGCGGCACAAAGTCTGCCATTTTATTAGCAATAGGGTCGTTTTCAAATTCAAAAAATATATCTAAATCTGCTTCAGTAATGGGATGAAGAGAAATATTCATTTCGGGTTCGCCTTTTCTATGTTGTGTCACCAAGATCATTTATATTATAGATAACCTCAGCTCTAAAAAGAGATGGGATAAATCGTTAAAAACGGGTTTAATTCAAGTCTGCAATATCAAACTTGCCATGTGTTTTGCTAACAAGGCATATTGACGTATCAATAGCTCGCCTATTGTAAGTCGATTCAACACAGATATCAGAAATGCCTGTTTGATGATCGTTATTATCCATAATTGAGGTTATATACTCTCATTCATCGACACGCTTGACGATGATTTATCGTATCAACATGCATTAAAGGACTACAGGATGAAAAGCATTAAAACATGGCAATGGTTGGGCTTTGCTGGCCTTTTACCTTTTATTATTCTCAGTATATTAGCCTTCAATCATAGCCTATTAGCACCCGAACATACTATGCTGGGGTTTGTTAGCTATAGTGCAGTGATTTTAAGTTTTGTTGCCGGTACTCTGTGGGGCAAAGCGGTCATATTAACCTTAGATGACAATATCGCTAAGTTACTGATCATTAGTAATATCATCGCACTCGCCTGCTGGATTTCACTGTTAACGCCGTTTGCATTATCTGCGCTTATCCTACTCGCCAGTGGTTATTTGTATTTATTGTATATTGAATTTAAAGCCAAACAATTATCAACCACCACCAGCTACCTCACATTACGCACAATATTAACCAGTGCAGCTGTAGTATGCCACATTATTGTCATGCTCAGTCTTTTTAGCGTTTAACAACATGTTAACTCGAATAAAAAGCCCATGCTTTACAGCATGGGCTTTTTATTTATCGCAGCAAATTGAAGCAATTCATCATCTATAAGCCTGTTTGACACTGTTCTTGCTGGTTTATCATCGGTGACAGTATCGGCATCATGCCTTTAAGTACTTGTAATGGCAGTGCTGAAGTAAAGCTAAAGTCGTCGGCCTTCTCACCTGGCACAAATGCCGTTAGGGTACCAAAGTGATGGTCACCTAAATAGAACACAAACGTTGCGGTACGGTTAATGGCAGTTGAAGACACTTTGCGGCCATTACGAATTTCAGTCGCTATACGGTTATCGCCGGTGCCCGTTTTGCCGCCCATAACAATAGGTTGGCCATTACTATCAACCAAGCTGCCCTTAAGCCTTCTAGCGGTACCATTTTCGACCACATTTGCCAGTGCTCTTTTCAGTGCTCGTGCGACCTCTTGATGCATAACCCGCGATACGGTCTGTTTATTATTGGCCAATGTCACCTCATAAGGTGTTTCATTGGCAAACTGCAGTTCGTCAATTCTCACTGTTGGGTAACGATAGCCATCATTTTGAATAATACCCATTAACTCAGCCAATGCAGCAGGTCTATCGCCCGAGCTGCCTAAAGCAGAACCTAATGAAGGCACCATGTATTCAAACGGATAACCCATTCTCACCCAGCGCTGATGAATACTTAAAAATGCTTCAACTTCTAACATTACTTGAATACGCACATCACGCGCATTTTGATGACGAGTTCTAAACAGCCAACGATACACTTCTTGTAACTGCGGCTGCGCGTCATCTAATACTTGAGTCAGGCCCGTTTCTGGGTAGTCATTTAAATAACGTAAAACCCACAACTCTAACGGATGCACCCGCGCAATATAGCCTTGGTCAGCCAAATTAAACTTTTCTTCGCCATACTTGTTGTACAGCACATTAATTTGTTTATCGGTAAAGGTTTTTGTTGGTAAACGCTCAGCAAGAAAAGCTTTCAACTCACGAGCGCTATCGTAGGGTTTTAAATAACGATAAACTGCCGTTAGCTTGTGCTCTTGTTGTTGAATACTATCAAATAATACCTCAAGACGTTGCTCAGGCGTAAGCTGACGATATTTGCGATAAAAACGTTTTACAAACGAACTGCCCTCACGTTTAGCAAATGCTTTTAGGTATTCTTCACGACGCGGATCTTTGTCGTTACGTAATAACTGCGACACACTGCCTTCGCTGTTATAACTACTGCTGTAATTAACGATGTCTTTCATTAAGCGTACAAATGGCAAGTTTATCGACTCTTGCAATGCTTGATATAATGTTGGTACTCGACTGTTTTCTTTTTTATTAAAGTTGTTAAAAACATGCAAGCCACCACCAGTGAAAAAACGTTCTTCTGGAGAGGCCGAATATTCGCGCTGCAGTGCAGCATCCAACATACGGGTTAAATTACGGTCTCGGGTGGTAATTAAATAATCGACTACCCAACGAGTAATATGGTCTTTTCGCTCCACATCCACTTGGCGTAAATCTGCCACCGTCATCGCCGAAAAACGCTGCTGTAATTCGGCAATAATGTCTAAATAAGTGGCTAACACACGCAATTTAGCCGTTGAACCTAACTCCAACTTACTGCCTTCGTTGATATCAAATGGCTGATCAATACTGTCGGTTTGAATCCGTACTCGATTTGCGCTATCGGTACTTTCATACAAGGTAAAACTGTACAGCACTTTATCTAACTGCTCGGCAGACAGTAAACGCTCACCTAGTAATCCAATGCGCTCTGCAGAATGGACCTGCGCTAAACTACGTAAGTAATCGCTAACTTGTTGTTGCAAGTCACCATGAAAGGTACTGTTAATCGATAAATCGTAGCGATCGAGATCAAACAAACTCAACCCCAACATACCCGCAGTGCGAATACGCACCGCATTAACCCCTTTATTGTTGGCGAGGTTAGTCGTCGCTAACTTACTGGAATTAAATTGTAATTTTTGCTCAAGTGCCGACACCATCAATTGCGTTTCAATTAACCCATCACCGCCCAGTAACCGCAAATAGCTGTCTACTAACGATTCTAAATCCTCATGACCTTGGCGTAAGTAATACGACGGCCGACGCTGAGCAATCATTAAGGCCACTATTTGACGAAATACTTTGCCACGCTCTGCTGCATTTTGCTGAGTATGACGGCTCAATAGTATTTGGTTAGCTTGATTAAAATCGGTTTTAAACCAGGCCCATAAACCATCACCAATACCATGCACTTCACCAAAACCCGGAGCCGATGATAATGGCACGGTGTTGAGATAATCTTGTACAATGCGTTGGCGAGCGCCAACGGTGCTTTCACCTTGTTGGTACACCCGTACAATGGCCGAACCAATTTGTAATAACTTATCTTTAATACTCAAGGTTAAGCCATGGTTAGAATGCCTGAATTTTTCAATTTGGGTGGCCAAGGTACTGCCACCGGCTTTAGACATATCGGCCCCAAAAATACCCGCTACCTGGCTGGCAGCAGCCAACACAAATCGCGGCCAATCAACAACAGGGTTGTAGTTAGCTTCTGGGCTCAACATTTCACGGTTTTCGATAAACAATAAGGTGTTAATGATTTGGTCGGGGATTTTATCTTGGTCTTGGTATACACGTTTAGGATAGGAGAAATCGAATACCGTCATGTCACGGCAATCTTTTATCATTAAGCCTGATTGGGCTTTTTCATGATACGGCGGGAAAAAACCAATATTGGTATAATCCATCAACATTGGTGAAAATGCCACTTGTTGAGTAATTTGATAATTACGCTCAATTAAACGCGCTATTTTCTGCGGTAATTGGCTATAACCATGACGATCGTCAAAGGGACCATACTTAGGATAAATCACCGCATCACTGCGATAATCACGTACTTTATAAGTTAATTTAGTGGCATATTGATGCAAAAAATAAGATTGATAGTACGATGTCCGCACCTCAAACTCGATCAGATAAGCTGTTGCTAACAATAATACGATGAATAACCAACCCGTTTTACTGCGACGAACCGGAACCTGAACCGGTTTGGCGGAAGATGCATTAGGTCGATAATTATCAAACTGACTGTCTGTATGTGGACTAGACACAAAGTCTCCATCTAACGCATAAAATCACAATAACCCGCCATTTAACTTTTGGTTGAGATGTTCAATACATCACGTAACTAATTGTGATAATTTTATCAGATGGGCAAAGCCATTAGATATAGGCAAAATAACTAAATATTGTTTTTTAGCCTATTAAAGACCTTATTAGCACAATATCGATATCTTTATATAAAACACTTACCCAAGTCTAAGGATTGTTTTGGACAACAACACTTCAACAGCCACTATTTATCCGCCATTAAGATTAGGGTTAGCCATGTGGTCACAAAACCAATGGCAACAAACCGTCTACGGCAATAGCCAAGCACATCGACTGGCACGTTATGCCGAAATATTTAATACCGTCGAGGGCAACACTACTTTCTATGCCACGCCGTCGTTACAGAATGTACAAAATTGGTACGCAGCAACCCATGACGATTTTAAATTTACCTTTAAACTGCCCAAGCACATCACCCATGAATTACAGCTCCAACATGCAGGGCCGGCCCTACAACAATTTTTTAGCGTAATGGAACCCCTTATTAACCGAACCGGAGTGTGGAAAATTCAACTTCCGGCCAGTTTTGGGCCACAATCGTTGCCACAGTTAGCGCAGTTTTTAACTCAAGTGCCGCAAGGTCTCACCTATGGCGTAGAAGTACGTAATAGCGCCTTTTTTGCTAAAGGTGAAGCAGAGCAAGCATTAAACCGCTTATTAATCGACAATAACTGCAATCGTATCATTATGGATACTAGGCCTGTTTTTGCGGCCGCTCCAACCACCGCCGCAGTGATAGATGCCCATCAAAAAAAGCCTAAAGTGCCAGTACACGCCATTGCAACCGCAAACAATCCTGTGGTGCGCTTTATTGGTCATCCACAAGCGGAAGCCAATATACATTTTTTCCAAAACTGGCTTAAACAACTGCCGTTATGGATTGCGCAAAACAAACAACCCTATTTGTTTATCCACACCCCAGACAATCACAATGCACCACAATTAGCGGTCGATTTATATCGTTTACTGCAACAACAGTTGGCAAAAAGTACATCTGCATTGGCCGACATCAATCTGTTACCTCAACAACAGCACACCACAACGCAACTGGATTTTGATTTGTGATACTCACCTATATGGCATTGGAACTCAACGAGTGATAATAAACGTTTATCAAACCGCTCTCGGTCATACTATTTTATGATATTATCTGCGCCGATCTAGCCTGCCTTTGCAGTGCGTTTATGTTGATAAAGGAACCACCATGAGTGAATCTGCAACCCGTCTAAATAAGTACATTAGTGAGAGTGGTATTTGCTCACGCCGTGAAGCAGACCGCTACATTGAGCAAGGTAATGTTTTTATCAACGGTAAACGCGCCAAAATTGGTGACAGCGTCGAATTTGGCGATAAAGTCAAAGTAAATGGTCATGATATTGCCCCTCGAGACGAAGCCGATCTTGTTTTCATCGCCCTCAATAAACCGGTAGGTATTGTGAGTACCACCGAAAATACCGAACGCGATAATATTGTCGATTTTGTAAACCACAGCGAACGAGTATTTCCAATTGGTCGTTTAGACAAAGATTCACAAGGGTTAATCTTTCTTACCAGCAATGGTGACTTAGTCAATAAAATCCTCCGCGCAGGCAACAATCACGACAAAGAATATGTGGTTACGGTTAACAAGCCGATCACTGAAGCATTTTTACAAGGTATGCGCGCCGGCGTGCCTATGTTAGGTGTCATCACTAAAAAATGTAAAGTGGAACAAGTTTCAACGTTCGTATTTAAAATAATTCTAGTTCAAGGGCTTAATCGTCAAATTCGTCGAATGTGTGAGCATTTTAATTTTGAAGTGACCAAGCTAGAACGTCAGTCAATTATGAATGTGTCACTTAAAGGGTTACCCGTTGGAGAATGGCGAGATTTAGATGAACAAGAGCTTAGTACGTTAATGAAGTTAATTGAGCATTCATCTTCAGAAGTTAAAAATGCTCCCAAAAAAGCCAAGAAAAAGCCCACTCAAAGCTTACGAGATAAAATTGAAGGTCCAGAACACTTTATGCAAGGTCGAGGCGCCAAACCTAAAAAGCCAGCAGCGAATAAAGGTAAGCCAAGCCATGCAAGAAAACCTAAACGCTGAGCAAAACACAGCATAAGTGATATACCGCTTAGGATAAGCTTAAGGGTTAAAAATAATCATTTTACCGTATGCAACAGTCTTTTTATGTTGTAGGATACTGCACTGAGTATTATTCAAACAACTAATATTGTACAAATGTAAATAAAACATTGGTTTACATTGGATGTTGTATAAGCACTCATACTAATAGATTACACCGAATGCATTTTTTATTGATTTGATAGAGACTAAAACTGCTAGATATTTCGACAAATAGCAGAAAAAACAGTGTGAAAGTATAAAAAAAACAGCAACCGGATGCTGGTTTTTTAAACAAGGAATGTGACATGTTCAGCAATAACCTTTTAATCGTAGATTTTCCAGTTAACCTTCATGGGCAATTTAAAAATCTCGCTAATTTGATTGAATTTAACTTAATTTCAACCAATGCGAGCTGCGCGTTATCAGAATTATCAGCCGCATCAAATCCCGAAAATGGCAGCGCCATTATGGTTCATTATCTTGAAAATCCATTACAAGAAATTGGTTACTTATCTGCTGAATTATTTAAAAGCGACTTGCACATTGCATTTTGTCCTGCTTTGAATGTAGAACTAGAAGTTATCCTTATTTCATCGGGATTTCATGGTGCTATGAGTGTCGCAGACTCTATCGCTCATCAAATACACAGCATTAAACAAGTACAAGATGGCGACATTAGCTTCGACCCAAAAGCCGTTTCTAAATACATCCTCCAAAGAAAGCGTATTCCATCATCTGGTAATCGCGCCAAAATACTTGCCGTCACCACCAAAAAAGAACAACAAGTCTTGTCACTCATACTGCATGGATTAACCAACGAAGAAATGGCCAAAGAGCTCAACATTTCTGTTAATACCGTCAAAATGCACGTACAGAACATTTATAAAAAAACCAAAATCAAAAATCGCGGCCAATTACTTGCTTTCGCTGCCGGTTAACTTTTTATAAATACTCCAGTTAACACTTAAAAGTGAACTTAGTAATGTATCCATTAAACGATACATTTTTAGGCTGACTTAATATTCACTCGTTAGAATTTTCTATAACAGGTGAAAACATTTCACCTCATAATGTAAGGACACATTAATGCACCATAAAAGCATATTAGCCATATTAATCTCTGGCGCACTCTTAGTCGGTTGCGGTTCATCTGACGACGATTCTAATACTGTAATTACGCAACCAGATTCTGGCACACCAACAACGCCTCCGGTATCAGAATTCGACCATCAGATTAGTGGTTTAGCGGTATACCAAGGCGCATTATCTGGCGCTACAGTGTGTGCTGATTTAAATAAAAACTTAAGCTGTGATAGCGATGAACCATTTGCAATTACCGATGCTGATGGTAACTATCAAATAGACTGGAAGAGCGAAGTTGAAACGCCAGACTATTACTTAGTGGCTAACTGGCAAGCAGCAACAGCAACACAAGCAATCCAGGCCCGCTCTTTAGCACTTAAGGTTAAAAACCCGACTAACCGAGCAGCACCAAAAGCTATCGTTAATGATGCAGGACAAGGGACATTAATCGCAAGCCCACAATACAATGGCGCGATTAACAACCTGACTCATATTAAACAGTCTCGCATTATAGAAATGATGAATCAAAACCTGTCTGACAGTGACATTAGTCAACTATCAACCGAGTTAGACACGCTATTAGCTATTTTGTATCAATTAGATGCAGACACCTTGTATTCTATTTCAGCGGAAACATCAGCCTCAGCTAACTTTATGCGCATAGACTATGCCATTGCTTATTTACAGCAAGTCATCGCGACTCAAATCCCAAACTTAATCGCAGCAGAAAAAATTCTTGCTGCTACTTATGCTCAACTTTGGCAAATATTAATTGATAGCGGCCTTTCTATCGAAGAGTTCTTCTCAGACGACATATTTACTTTAGCCGCAAATATACTCTTTAGTGATTCAGCTATCGCATTAGGATTTACAGAATTACCAATCGATTCTCGTATTTTGTCACAAAATGATTGGGATATTGTGCTTGGTAACATCATTAATGAAAACGGCTTTACAAATACTTTATCGCTAGCGTTGCTGTCACAGTTCAGCACATTCTCACTAGACAATGATGAGACAGGAAAGACAGTTATAGGATCAGCCTCTATTGACGGAATTGGGTATGTTACCGAATTCCCTAAAGATATAGATGAGCAAGAAATAGAAATTGAATGCTGGAACACAACCCATAACGGTTGGTATACCATTGCACCATTGCCGACGCCTGAACCGTTTATAGATGGTAATAGTTACAAAACAGTGTATGAATCAACAGATGTTAATGTCACTATTAATGTAGAAAAAATACTCACACCAAGTGATAGCTGGAGCTCAATACTTAACATTATTCCTGATAGTCTTAAATTCAACACGCTAAATTGGCCACAAACATTATATTCTATAAACGTATCTCAAGAAGCTGATGTCATGTGTCGTGAAGTCAATAATTATGAAATCTACGACCTTCCTGATTACGAGACGGCTGATATGATCACAGTTGATG
>NZ_JACJFI010000520.1 GCF_014164505.1 Shewanella sp. SG41-4
GTTCAAATCAAGCAGCAATACATCGATTGTATTTTCACTAAGAAACGACTCAGCATCGTCAATATCATCAAAGCAAATAATCTTAGGGTTTTGTTTCACTAAAATCTCAGATGTTAGACGTTGAATCCGTTGCTGTATCAACGGTTCATCTTCAACAATGACAATTACCATACGTTTCCCGTTATCAATTTTCTATTGCGTTACAATTTAAGTAGCTGATTTTTGATATCCAATTACTGTCCAACTCAAAGCTGGCAAACTCTGCATCCATTTGGTTCAGTTCAGCTAATTTAGCGTGAATGAAATCTCTTCCATTGCCGGTTCCTTGATGTTTAGTTTTGTTTTCAATTGGTGTTGTTAAGGTTAAATCGACTCGTTTACCCACTTGAGATACCTTAAGTTCAAAGGTCCTATCGCTGGATATTTTATTATGAGTGAAACAATTTTCTATCAAGCTATGCAATATGGCCGATGGTACCCAGATTCCATCTACATCGCCAACCACTGCTAATTGATAATTTTTCTGATAACGGAGCGACATTATCTGAATATGATTTCTACATAAAGCTATCTCTTCAGATAGTGACACATAATCTTGTTTATTATGGAGAGTAAGCTGGCGAAACTCCTGACTTAAAGCGGAAATCAAAATAAGGGCTTCTTGAGGTTTTGTTTCGATGAGCTCCATTAATTGTGTTAAACAATTCATCAAAAAATGCGGCTGCATATTGCGCCTTAGCAGTTCAATTTTGATGCGCTCGGCTTTTAGTGAGTGCTCTCTATGCTTTCTCATCTCTTTGATTAGTGCCACCAACATTGTGAGTACAATAGCGATAAAAAACACGGCAAAACCAAACTCTACAAAATATTCGGGGTAAAAAATAATGAAGCCGATACCAATCAGAATAAGTAATGATACAACTTTACCTTGTCCACCCTTTCGTATTTGTAAAATGTTTACGACAAGAGACCAACATAAAGCGACGAAAAAAAGAGACACACTAGTAAAATCATAACTAAGATCTAACATGGAAATCATGCTTAAGCTTGCTAGAATGCAAAGTGCCCATTTTTTAATATGCTCAAGTCGAAAGTAGGCCACGTAAAATAGAGGGAGTAGGAAGCTTGTAATAAATGTAAGTACTAGGATTGCAGACAATCTCAAGGTGTGCCAATTGTAGGGATAGTCTAACCAGAACTTTGCTTGCTCTATGCTTAATAGCAGCGCGGCTGATAAACATAGAGTACTGAACATTTGATAGGATTTCTCTGCTTGATACAGCCAATTTACTAATTGAAAGATGATAAATAAAATGACTAAGCTACCAATGAAAAAGGCACTTAACATGCTCACTAACAATACAGTAGTGTGCAACTTTTGCTCATTCACTATGGCCAGTAAATAGCCGATAGAATCGAGCTTTTTACCGACACTAAAAGTCGATATGGTTGCCCCTAACAAATGTTGGCCATCGGTTAACAACCCATCTGGTAATCTTACTAATGTTTTAATGGTTCCTGGCACTTCATCTTTAAATGATCTGGCAGCTAAACCGTTCTCGTATAGTGGCTGTCCATCCCAATGAAACCTTGCCGATCCCAACATGCCTACTAAAAGCGAAGGGGAGCTTGTTAATGTTTCACGATGAATAGTGATTTTAGCTCGGAGACAAAAAAACTGGTTTTGGGGCAGTTCACTGAACGCAATACTTTGCCAGTAACTATTGTCTACTTCAGGATCGTTGCATTGAATGCTTGTAGGTGATTCATTGCTTTTAATCGTTCTTATTT
>NZ_JACJFI010000521.1 GCF_014164505.1 Shewanella sp. SG41-4
GATTCGAACAGGGTATTCGGCACTTACAACAGTCAAATATCGCAATAGTTTGAATTACGTTGCTTTATTGCACTCAAGTTAAAATGAGTACTATTTATGACGTTAATGAAATCAATTTCTTTTAAGTTAATCATGGCTGCACTCATTACAGTCACATTTTTGATTGTGATATTTGGAGTATATGACTACCTTGCACAAAGTGAGAAATTGCGACACAAACAAGAAGTACAGATTGGCTTAGTCGCTTCAAGATTACAGTTAAGCCTTCCAAGCGCAGTTTGGAATTATGAAGAATCTCAAATGTCCCGAATACTCGATTCAGAACAACAATCGGATGATGTTGCATTTTTAAGTTTTCATAATGATAACGGTGACCAGATTGCTCAATCTAAAGGTGAAATGAGTGCTCATGTTCAAACAATAAAATTACAACATGTGGAAGATGGAACCACCACCGATATAGGCTCAGTAAAATTATACATCGATGATACCAGCATCAAAGAAGAGCTAGCAGAGTTGGCGTTTAGAACTATTTTAAAAGGCCTATTACTGGATATATTTTTAGTAACAGCATTGTTTATTCTCTTTAGTAGACTAATCACCCGACCACTAACCCATGTAGCCAATGCATTAGAAAATATAGCCAGTGGCGAAGGAGATTTAACACGCAGGCTGAATGTAAGCCGTGAAGATGAAATAGGTAAAGTCTCGAGTTCATTCAACATTTTTGTAGATAAAATTCAATTACTTGTACAATCAATTCAAGTATCGGTTGATGATGCACTCAGCGCGGCAAGAAATGTGCACACTGGGGCAGAGCTCAGTCGTGGGCATGTGCATGACCAACAATTAGAAACCGATCAAGTGGCAGCGGCTATCACGCAAATGTCTGCCTCGGCTAAAGAAATAGCAACCAGCGTACAATTATCAGCCGACTCAGCATTGCAAGCAAATATGGATGCTAAAGAGGTTTCCAATATTATCAATCACTCTATTGAATCAATTAATGATTTATCCACACAATTGACAGACGCAGCGACAGTGGTGAACTCGCTAGATAAGGATGTCACTGACATCGTGTCCATCTTAGATGTCATTCGTAGCATTGCAGAACAAACTAATTTATTGGCGTTAAATGCTGCGATTGAAGCTGCTAGAGCTGGAGAACAAGGTCGTGGGTTTGCTGTCGTTGCTGATGAAGTAAGAGCCCTTGCTAGCCGGACTCAACAAAGTACCGCTGAAATTCAGACAGGCATTACTAAGCTACAATCCGGCGCAAAATCAGCCGTTAAAGTTATGATTGAAAGCCAAAATAAAAGTGAAGCTTCTGTTGTAAATGCTCAAAGCTCGGGAACAGCCATCAATAGAATATTAACCTCAACAGAAAGAATCACAGATATGGCAACTCATATTGCAACTGCAGTAGAACAACAAAGTGCAGTGGCTGAAGACTTAACCCACAATATCAACCGTATTGTCAGTTCTGGTCAGGACAATCTAGAGCAGCTAAGCGAAATGAACCAAAATGCTGAGAATTTAGAGTCGACATCACAAAATTTGAAAAAACTAACCAGCCAATTCAAGGCATAAAACTTAAGCATTATCAGTAAAGGTTGATGACTCGAGTAGGTATTGAATGGCATGCACCGTTCGAGTTAGTGCAGTTAATGTTGGTGTGGTTAACTAACCTCAACTCGAGTAATAACCGGTTAGTAAAACAAATGACAAGTTCGCTATGACATTGGCCGAATATTGTCATTTCCCTTACCTTGATCTTGACTTATTATCT
>NZ_JACJFI010000522.1 GCF_014164505.1 Shewanella sp. SG41-4
ATCAAAAAGAACAACTTTCTGAAAATGAACTAAAACAAGGAAGCAGCTTTGAAGTCAGAGAGACTGATCGACAATTGCACAAAACAACTGTGCAATCTTCAGTGCCTTATGACTTATTAGGTGAAATTTCTGAAGATACTAAGTTAACTCGGAAAACTATTTGTGAAATTTTACAGGCTATTTCACCTGAAAAATTTGGCTTATTTAAAGTTAACCCTGAACAATTTATTAGTGAAGCAACACGTTTAATTAATGAAGAGAAAGCAACGGCTACCATTCAGCATTTGTCTTATGACTTAATTGATGAGACTTACGACAGCGATATATTTACCCAGAATCAGGTGATAAATGATTTTAGTAAAGTCGTCGATAACCTTAAAAAACACGTTTATGATTTTGCATCTACAGATTCGAAAGTTGAACGAAAATTCATTGAAGAAATGGACACCAGCAACGAAATTGAAGTTTATGCCAAACTACCAAGAGGTTTTACTATTCCAACGCCACTTGGCACAGAGGGATACAACCCTGACTGGGCAATAGCGTTTAAAGATGGTGCTGTTAAACATGTGCTGTTTATTGCTGAAACTAAAGGCTCAATGTCTACTATGCAACTTAAAAAAATTGAAGAAGCTAAAATTGAATGTGCGAAAAAGTTCTTCAAGCGTTTAGAGCTAGAAGTAGATTCAGACGATGAAGCTGAAAAAGTTAAATTCAATATGGTTGCCAGCTACGGTGATTTATTGAAAGTAGTGGGACAGAATTAAGGAAGATAAAGTTATGGAACAGATTAATATAGGGACTATGTTGCCAGGCGCACAGCAATTTAATGATGACAATGTGAATCCTACGTGGAAAGCACATATATATACTCATGAGGATACAATTGTTGGCTTTGTTAAGTTAATTGATTTACGGAAAATTTATGTAGAGTGCATATGCGCGGTTATTGGTCGAGATTTAGGATTACCAATCCCTAAACCTATTTTGGTCAAAATACCACATGAGAGTTTGCCCAATTATGTTCCGGAACAATCTTTCAGTTTAGGATTTGCGTCTCAAGATGCAGAACACCCTAGTTTCAGGCGATATTTTAATAAAGACAGTAAAGAAGCAATTGAGAGTCTAATGAATTTTTCAAAGTCATTAGATATAGCTATCTTCGACGAGTGGATTGGGAATTGGGATAGAAATATAGGTAATATTTTGTATGATGGTAATAACGAATATTTTTTTATAGATCATGAAAATGCTATAGATAAAGGTTTAAGTACGAATTTACCTGCTAATCGAAATCAAATACTTGAACAATTATCTGTATCTCTAAGCGAATTTGAAAAGTTTAAAGCTAATAGAACCGGCCAGACGGACATAATTCCAGCGTACTCAGGTATTAAATTTTCGCTCTTATCAGAGAAAACCCTAGGCGGTTTATATTTATCGGATGATGAGGTTGTAGAGGTTATCGTTTTCTTGGAAGAACGATTGAATATTTTAAATGAATTGATTACTACCCGTTGGGGCTTCAAGCAGCAGGAGTTAGTTTTATGAATAAGCTCGACTCATTATTTCCAGAACTTCCAAAAGAAGAAGGCTATTGGAGAGCTATATATCTAGAACCAATCGTAGGTTCTGGAGAGAAGATATCTATTGCAGCTTTAGCTGTTACTAATAAGCAGTTTAAGGTTATACAATCAGTTAGAAATGAATTGCTGGACTGCCTTTATGGTAATCAGGCGGATAATATACGTTCAATGATTAGTTGGGTTATTAACTCTCTTCAAACT
>NZ_JACJFI010000523.1 GCF_014164505.1 Shewanella sp. SG41-4
ATACTATGCAAAATTGGGGCTTAACCAAGCTTACGATGGTAAAACTTTAGCCTTAATTGATCCCGTCGCTATTACCGACCTCAGCCCATTCTGGCAACTATTAACTAACCCTAAAATCGTTAAGTTAGTGCATTCTTGTAGCGAAGATCTTGAGGTATTTGCTCATTATGGTGAATGCCAACCAAGCCCACTATTTGATAGCCAAATAGCCGCAAGCTTTGCTGGCTTGGGTCATGGTTTAGGTTATGCCAAGCTCGTTGACGCATGCTTACAAGTTGAAATAGATAAAGGTGAATCGCGTACGGATTGGATGAACCGACCACTTTCTGATGCACAATTACAATATGCGGCTAACGATGTGTTCTATTTATACCAATTGTATCCTCAGCTGCAACAGAAGCTGGCTGCGGACAATCGTATTGAATGGTTATTTGAAGAAGGTCAGCGTATGACCGAAGGGCGTATGTCATTGCCTGAAGGCGATAGCGTTTACCTTAAAGTCAAAAATGCTTTTCAATTATCGAGTCAGCAATTAGCCTATTTAAAAGTATTGGCGAAATGGCGATTAGCCAAAGCGGTAAACCGTAATCTTGCGTTGGGTTTTGTGGTAAAAGATCATGCATTAATAGCATTAGCCAAAAAACAACCGACTACATTAGCGGAATTGAATAGTTTAAATGACTTAACGGATCAAGAGAAACGCATTCACGGTAAAGATTTATTAACCGTTATGGCGACGGCTGATTTAATTAATCTACCAGAAGAAGTTGATGTTGTTGCGCTTAAGTCTGGTTATAAATCAGCTTTTAAAGAAGTTAAAACAGTCTTAACTGAATTATGTGAGCGTGAAAACGTAGCATTAGAGTTTATTGGTTCTAAACGCCATATTCATGAATTTTTATTATGGTTGTATCACAATAAACAAACACCTACCCCGATACTCTTAGGGGGTTGGCGTGGACAGTTGATTGGTAATTTACTAGAGCCAGTGCGCTTTAGTTAGTTCGGCTTTAGTTAATTCAGCTTTAATTCATTCAACTATATCCACATAACAAAAAAGGATACTCGCATTATGCGAGTATCCTTTTTTGTTTTAAAACGAGTAGGGCAAGCTTGAGCTTAGCTGGTTACTTTGAATCAGGTAAGGTAATGTTTAGCTCTAACACCGATAAATTGTCATCGTTTTGATCAAGTTGCACAGAAACTTGGTCATCTGATATTTGCACATATTTACGGATCACTTCGATGATCTCTTGTTTCATTTTTGGAAAATAATCTGGTGCACCGCGCTCTCCACGCTGATGGGCCACAATAATTTGTAATCGTTCTTTTGCCAATGATGCGGTATTGGGCTTTTTACTGCTTCTAAAATAATCAAGTATCGACATAATTAGCTCCCAAATATCCTTTTAAGGAATCCCTTTTTTTCTTCTGTAATAAATCGAACAGGTACATCATCACCTAATAAGCGTGCAACCGTATCGCCGTATGCTAAACCTGCGTCACTTTCTTGGTCGATAATGACCGGTACACCAGAGTTTGATGCTTTCAGTACCGATTGAGACTCAGGGATTACACCGAGTAATTCAATAGCCAAGATTTCTTTAACATCCTCAACACTGAGCATTTCACCTGTTTTGACTCGTGCTGGAGAGTAACGAGTTAACAATAAATATTCTTTAATGGGTTCCAAAGACAATTCAGCACGACGTGAACGGCTCTGTAACATGCCTAATATACGATCAGAGTCGCGTACTGAGCTCACTTCTGGATTGGTAGTCA
>NZ_JACJFI010000524.1 GCF_014164505.1 Shewanella sp. SG41-4
ATACGAGCTTCAATAAGCACTTGTTTGATGGGAATATCTAGCACTTCAATTAAACGGTGTACGTTTTCTAATATCTCAGTCGTATCTTTTACTAATAGCGTGTTTGTACGCTCATCAACCGCAACACTGCCACGAGATGACAACAAAGTAGAATCTGTGGTTTTAAGTAACTCTGCTATATCAACTGCTTTAGCATAATTTATTTGCAGATATTCAGAATATAGCGGCGCTAATTCTTTAACTTCTTGCTGGTTTTTTAGGTCATTACTTTCACGAATGGCAAGTTCCTCACTCGGAGCCACCATTAGAATGTTACCTTCAATACGCTTGTCCAATCCCTTAGTTTGTAAAATAAGGTCTAAAGCTTGATCCCAAGATACATCATCTAAGCGTAAAGTAATCTCACCTTCAACGGTATCGCTCGTCACAAGGTTAAAATTGTTATAATCAGCAATAATTTGCAACACAGTACGAACAGAAATATTTTGGAAGTTTAGTGACAATGAACGACCATTATATTTCTTTGCTTCTTTAGCCACGGAGACACGTTCTACTTTATCTACGCTAACTTTAAACACATTACCATCTTGGCGATAATTATAGTCGTAGTTACCGTCAACATCGACCATGATTCGAGCGGTCAAATCATCTTTAAATGTTTCAAAACTATTCACTGGAGTGGAAAAGTCTTGTACATCCATGACGTAAAGTAAATCACTGCCAATATCGGTATTATAAAGTTTTATTTCAAGCTTGGAGCCAACTTGTTCTACATTCGCCGCTACAGAACGATTGCTAAGGTTGAATAAAATTTCCCCACCGCCAGTTTTATTGCGACGAAAATCAATACCACTAATGCTATTAACAAATGGGTTGTTAGCTTCTGCAGGACCTGATACTGATACATCATCATTAATAGTTAACCGGTAACTATTACCAACAATTTTACCTTGATACGGCTTTACTTTATTCAATCCAACAATGATTTGTAAATCACCACCTTGTTGCTGCGCATTTAACTCTTTAACACCAACAGTATTTACCGGAATTTTATTTTTATTTAAATTAGAAATAGTGTCAGAGAAATTCAATATAATTTCTGCTGGGTCTGCTGATAAATCAACAGATGGTGACGCTATTGATGATTCAAAAATCAACTCTAATTCTAATTGATGATCAACCATTGAATGATATTTGACGTCCATAAGACGATTTGCAGCTATCGCACTGGGTATTAAACCCATTAATAAAACTGCGCCTAGAAAAGCTCTAAAAAATAATAACTTTGTTATTACGTTTTTCATCGCGGCAGAAGATTCCATTATTCCCTCATCCTTCGCACGTTATTTTCCTGATAATTCTAAATTGCTGGATCTTTCTGCCCAACAACCTGAACCATCAGGGATTAATTCTATGATTTCGATAAATTGCGGCGTTACTTTAGCAATTCGGCCATGATAAAGCCCTAAATACTCACCTACACCCATGCGATAAACATTGGCATCACTAGATTCGACTAAAGCCCAAATAGTACCATCTTCACTCAATGTTCCACGCATTCTTAAATTGTCTAATGCATAGGTTTCTAAACGACCTTTGCGACGTTTTAAGTCTGGTTGTAAACAATCTCTAGATGTATCAATCACCTCTTCTGTCAAATCCCTTGATGGTGGAACACACGGACTGCGCATTAATTCAGCTTGATAAGCAAAATGTTCGAACTTCAGTGTTTGCTTCAATGGTGCTATACGGTCAACGTGTTGCGCCTTTGTAGTAGTAACA
>NZ_JACJFI010000525.1 GCF_014164505.1 Shewanella sp. SG41-4
GTGGATCATCCGCATTATTGGTGGCGGTCTACAAAAAGCATTAGGCACAAGCCGTACTGAATCAATGTCAGCAACAGCGAACATTTTCGTTGGTCAAACTGAAGCACCGTTAGTAGTGCGTCCGTTTATTGCTACTATGACTCAATCAGAGTTATTCGCCATCATGGTTGGTGGTTTAGCTTCTATTGCAGGTTCTGTATTAGCTGGTTACGCTCAAATGGGTGTTCCAATTGCTTACTTAGTTGCAGCGTCTTTCATGGCGGCACCAGGTGGTCTATTAATGGCTAAACTGATGCACCCAGAAACAGAAGCTGCCATCAATGAAATGGATCAGTTACCAGATGATCCTGATAAGCCAGCAAACGTGTTAGATGCTGCTGCTTCAGGTGCTGCATCAGGTATGCACCTTGCATTGAACGTTGGTGCCATGTTGATCGCATTCGTTGGATTAATTGCAATGGTCAACGGTATTATCGGTGGCGTAACAGGTTGGTTCGGTTTAGAGGGTATTACTCTAGAGCTTATCCTTGGCTATATCTTTATGCCTCTTGCTTTCTTAATCGGTGTACCTTGGAACGAAGCGCTAGTTGCTGGTTCTTTCATCGGTCAAAAGATTGTTGTTAACGAATTTGTTGCTTACTTAAACTTCGCTCCGTATCTACTAGATGCATCTGCTGAAGGCTTCAAAGTAGTAGCTGAAACTGGCGCAATGATGTCAGACCGTACTAAAGCGATTATCTCTTTTGCTTTGTGTGGATTCGCTAACTTATCTTCTATTGCAATCTTACTTGGTGGTTTAGGTGCTATGGCTCCTTCACGTCGCCATGACCTTGCAAAATTAGGTATCCGTGCTGTTATCGCTGGTTCATTAGCTAACTTAATGAGCGCGACATTAGCCGGTTTATTCTTAGCTATCTAAGTAAGAGTAATTCCAGGGGGGGATACCTCCTACAGCTGGGTCTTTACTTTAATAATAATTAGAGACCCAGTTTTGTAATAAAGTTGTTATTGATTTTTGTGTTAATCCACCGTTTCCCAATACGAAGTTATGCTGTTTTATTGATTGCAAAAGAGGATGCATTAAATTCTCTAGTCAAGATTGAAATGTCAAATTGTTAATAATGAGTAGACAAAAAGTCGCGACATTGTTCACAGAAAAGAATTTTGTATTCGTTTTTTATTGATTAAATATTGAGATTTATATCAGTAACGGTAAAATACGAATGATTAAAAAGAAGTGCTATCCAAGAAGATAGTTAAATAATATACATGGGGTTGATGATGAAAAAATTAAATACTTTAGTATTAGCAAGTACTGTTGCTCTAGCGGGTTCTGCATTTACAGCATCTGCTGCTGAACAAACTGGTGACATTCATGCTAATGATTATAAGTGGATGCAGTTTAACATTATGTACGCAATCGATGAACATCCAATTGCGAACGAAGATGAAGCAACTCATAACTATTTAGAAATGGAATTTGGCGGTCGCTCTGGTTTTGTTGATTTATATGGTTATGTTGATGTTTTCAACTTAGCTAACAATGATTCAGGCGATAAAGATAACGGCGCGAGCAAAATGTTCATGAAGTTAGCTCCTCGTTTCTCACTTGATGCTATTACTGGTACCGATTTATCTTTCGGTCCAGTCCAAGAAGTTTATTTATCTACTCTATTTAACTGGGGTGGCGGCGCTATCAGTACTGCCGGCAACGGTGAAGGCGATGTTAACATGTCTTTCTGGGGTGTTGGCGCGGATGTAATGGTTCCATGGTTAGG
>NZ_JACJFI010000526.1 GCF_014164505.1 Shewanella sp. SG41-4
CCGACGCAATATTAGAGTGGATATCCTAAATTCCACTGATAACATATCTTTTCACCTAAAGATCTTAATATTCTTAGCAAAATGATTATCAAATTTATAATCTGATTTTATTACCCTATTTTGCACACTAAACAATCCTAGTAACAATCTATCGCTTAAAAGATAAATACCACACAATCAAAAATCTACTATCAAGCTCTGAGCAAGAGTTAACAACTTTCCTAGCGTATGGTGTAACAGTTCGCGCAATTGTACTCAGCAGCGGCTCCTGCTTTCCCCCAGCGTCTTTCCTCATTAATCCCGATGTCTACGATCAATGTTCAAACATACAAGAATGTACAATCCTAACTTTATTAAACACGTTAATTATCCCATTTAATTTGCAGCGCATCATTTAATGAGAAGTTGTACACGAAAGATATCTTCAAGAATTGCTGGGAACTTAGATTCATAGACAGAAATATTGAGTATAACCAGAGCAATGGCCATATAACGGCTTAACGAATATTTATATGTGAAAAGATAGAATGTGACTAATCGGAGTGACCACGAAATTTGATTTATTAAATTAACTGATACTCATAGAGCGGTTAGTAACGATTACATAAGCTGATGAAATAAGCTAATTAAGATTGATAGCGATAACATCAATGTGAGTGTCAACTATACAAGGGGGAATAAAAATCATTTTCGCTAACTAACGGCATTAGATTGATTGATATTGGACTATTTCATTGCTAGCAAAACTGTTTATATAAAGGACTACCAAAGTGTTATTTTATAGATTTAACACATAGCGCTAAGACAACCTTGCTAATAAACAATCGATTTTATCTAGAGTTGGACATATTTATTTGAAGCAATAAAAAAGGAGGCTTATGGCCTCCTTTTTATGGTTTAACTGCTTATATTAGTAAGCAGAATGTCGGATTAACGACGTAAACCTAACTTCTGGATCATAGCAGTATAACGAGCTACGTCAGTACGCTTTAAATAAGCAGAAAGCTTACGGCGCGCACTAACCATACGTAATAGACCACGACGTGAGTGGTGATCATGGATGTGCTCTTTAAAGTGACTTTGTAGGTGGTTAATTTGAGCAGTTAACAAAGCTACTTGAACTTCAGTTGAACCGGTATCATTTTCGCCGCGACCAAAATCAGCTAGAATTTTTGCTTTTGCTTCAGCACTTAGTGACATGTGTATCTCCAAAAAAGTAAATGTATCTCAAGCCGATCACTAACTCAGCCAGAGCGAGGGCAGCATTTTAACCAGATTGATGGTTAACCGCAATCTAAATTCAATAATTTATCTGCTAAAGCCAAATAACTAACCCATAGTAGGGATAAAATATGGGATAGATAGTTGAAAATCATTATTTTATCGAAGCTTGTCAGTTCTTTCTAACAAGACGAATTGGCAAGTCAATAAACCCTATTGCAAATGCATTCAAAAAAAAGCATAGAATAGTGCGGTTTGAAAACCGAGTTTTATCACGAGCCAAATTGACTACTCTACTGATTCATTATCATGGATTACAATCAACCGTTTTGGCGCTAATAAGCCATCGTCATTCATGGTTCCCATACCGACAAATCGACGTTCATCGCCAATCGTGATACGAACTAACTCATCAGGCTTGAGTCCAGCTGCTTGAATTGCTTGGCCTTGCATAACGTAATATAACATCTGCTCAGGCAAATTAATTTCATTGAACTTAGCCACTGCAGTATCCATCGGTAAGAGTAATGGATCCATCAGAGATTGAGG
>NZ_JACJFI010000527.1 GCF_014164505.1 Shewanella sp. SG41-4
CTGATAACGAACGCTCTGGTAAGTTAGTATTTGATATTAAAAACGTTAACTATAATTTGCCTGATAAAAATTTAGTTAAAAATTTCAGTACTACGGTCATACGTGGTGACCGTATCGCGTTAATTGGCCCAAATGGTTGCGGTAAATCAACGCTAATCAAGCTATTGATTGAAAAACTTCAACCTCAATCTGGCGAAATTAAAGTTGGTACCAAGTTAGACGTTGCTTATTTTGATCAGTATCGCGAAGCCCTTGATCCTGAGAAAACGGTAGAAGAAAACGTTGGAGAGGGTAAAAGTACCGTCACCATTAATGGCCAAGATCGCCATATTTTGAGTTATCTACAAGATTTCTTATTTTCGCCAATGCGAGCTCGTACTCCGGTAAAAGCACTTTCTGGTGGCGAAAAGAACCGTTTATTGTTGGCCAGATTATTATTACGTCCAGCCAATTTAATTATTCTGGATGAACCAACAAACGATCTTGATATTGAGACGCTAGAGTTGTTAGAGTCTCTACTTGCTGATATCGCCGGTACATCACTTATCGTGAGTCATGACAGAGCATTTATCGACAATACAGTTACCAGCAGTTGGTGGTTTGCAGGTAATGGTCAATGGGCTGAGTATGTTGGTGGTTATCAAGATGCGGTAGCCCAAGGTGCAAAGTTTTATTCTGAGGAACCAGTTGCTGAAAATGTTGTCCAACCTTCCGCAGTGGTTGAAACAAAGCCTGTCAGTATCCCTGAGAAAGCAGCAAAGAAACTGTCTTACAAGTTACAACAAGAATTAGAAACGCTTCCGAGCCAAATGGAAAAGCTCGAGCAAGAGATTGCCCAATTGCAGCAAACCGCAGGTGATGCAGATTTTTATAATCAACCGCAGGATTTGGTCAATAAAACATTGCAATTGTTGGTAGAAAAAGAACAGAATTTAGAAGTTTGCTTCGAGCGATGGGAAGAGCTTGAGTCACTGAAGTAAAGCATATTAAAACAGGAATAGTTACATGAAGTTAAAGTTTGATAAAGCCTTATCCCTTGTTGCGATAGGTGTATTAAGTGTCGTTGGAACAGTTCAAGCTGCGCCAGTATATGAAATTGTAAATATTGAAGATTTCGACTTAAAAGGCACTATTGACGGTACACGTAATGGCTATGCCATGGCAGTGAACAGTGAAGATGAAGTTGTCGGTATTTCAAAAGGTAAAAAGAAACTTGGCACCGAAGACATTGAAGGCGGCATTATTGATGTTGAAGATGGTATTTCTGATGCAGAATCAATTACCTATTCGGTGCTGGCACCAATAGAGGCAAACAATTTTACCTCAACAACTAGTGCTAATGCCGCTGAAGGTGCTTGGAAACCTACATTTTATAGCTTAGCCGGTACCACTAATCCTACTGACGTAGACAGTGATGGTGAACTCGTTGTTAATTCAGTTGATACCTTTTTCTATGGTTTAAACAGTAATGGCACCAAAGTGGGCGCTTATACTGGTGAGCAAAAGACCTTAGCTTATGAAGGTACAAGCACAACACAAGAGCTTTGGTATTATCGTGACTTCGAACTACGTGCAATTGCAGTAAAAAATGATGTTGAATTTTCATTATTACCTCCTTATACAACCTATGTTCGTGAACAAGACGGTGATACCAGTGCTGCTACGGTTGAGTTAGGTGGTTCATCTGTTGCTGCCGATGTAAATGAAAATAACCTTGTTGTTGGTTATGGTAGTACTGCGTTGTCGTCATCGAGTGTTAAAACTGTGGA
>NZ_JACJFI010000528.1 GCF_014164505.1 Shewanella sp. SG41-4
GTTGTGGTAACCCATTTATACCAAACCAAATAATTTGGGGTATACACTGTTACAACACTACCAGTACCAAAACCTGTACTGTTATAGCTTAAGTTACGTGCTTCTGTCCCTGTATTAGTTGTATACATTGCTGTAGTATTTACTGGATAACCATCAGCATATGAATTACCTTGCTTGTCTACACCAGGGTTTTTAGCGTCGTACTCTAAAATATCTTGCGCGCAGTCAAAAACCTGATTTTTATTCAAACCATTATTTTCAACTAATGGTTCCCATGAACCAGTCTGTCCCCGTTTTTGAAATTCATGAAAATAGCCATTATATTGCCCATATTTGGCTAAAGCTTCTAACGACTTGTTGCAATTATTACTCTGGGAATAAAAACGACGAGCATCATTTGGTTCATCGGGTGTGGGTGAAATTGAATTATCGACACCACCACCCGCCCAATACAATGCTTTATTATTTATGTAGCCAGAATAGGAATTTAGATAGGTTTCATAACCATCAGGATAACTACAATTGCCAGCGGCTTCATCACTTATTGAACAATAAGGACTAACTGACTGCTGATCCTCCGTATTCATACTACCTGAGTTATCAAAAATAAATAAAATTTGTGGACGTTTACCCGTGGCTTTACTTGGGTCGATCAAGTAAAGCTCGGTATCATCAGCAAATAACCCACTAGAAATAGTGACGAGTATAGCTATTACACTAATTATAATTTTGTTTTTCATGATATTAATTCCCTGCTAACACTTGCTGCTCAACTCCTGCAGCAACAGTTAACGAACCTAAGTTATCACGGCCAAATTGGGCTGTGCTTGTTATTTGAGAACGCCTGCAACTGACTAAATTTAAGCCCATAGCATTAGATGTTCTTTGACAACCAACGTCTCTAACGCCCGTTTCTGGTAATGGCGTAATAACTTGAGTGCTGTTAAAAACTGATTCCGTTTTTACTGCTAACAAATTACTAAAAGAAGCGCCTGAATTATTAGCAATGACTTGCTCTAAGCCCCCATTTGCGACAGACATAGCTTCGATACGTTCAGCTCCAGCACCAGACATTCGTAAAGACTGCGTTGAGTTAACAGCTAATGCAATACCTATGACAGTCATAATCACTAGAACAACTAGAGATAGAAATAAAACGATACCTCTTTGTTTTATAATAGAAATACTCATCTAATTCCTTATCAATACAGGATTTTCTAAAACGACAGTAGTCGATAACACTTTCCGTCTAAAATTATCATTAAAGGGATTTATCTGCTTGTCACCCAGCTGGTAAGTTGTTTGATTATCATAACTATTATCAGCTTGAGCTGAGCGCACTAATACATATATTTTCACAGCCACTAATCTTTGTAATGTTTCATTATCCCACACTGGAGCTAACACATCAGCGGCAGGCACATAAGTATCTGGTGTGTTATCGCCATTATTATCAAATCCATATAAAAAACGAATATTCTCTATTCCTTCAACAAGTTGTTCATCATTTTTCATACCTGTATTCGTTAGCGTTTTACGACTTAAAATCGGAGCACCATTCTCAATATCAATAAAATAAACATGGTGTTGGTATTCCCAAACTCTAGAATTTACTAAATTAGTTGCCGGATCAAGGCCATTAAAAAATATAGCTTGGGTTGATGTGGTTGAAACAGAAAATCTTGTGTTATCACCTACGGGGCTATCACTACCGTCACCGAACCCAATACTTGGACCTATAAAACGTTTTATTTGAATAACATCGG
>NZ_JACJFI010000529.1 GCF_014164505.1 Shewanella sp. SG41-4
CGCTAAAATTGCGTTGGTGTCGGTCAACTTGTCTGTTGATTCCATTTTTACTTCCACGTTAATAAAGGGACTGATTATGCGGCATAAAATTTGCCATGCAGTCGTTCATCTTTCGCTAAACCTTACCCATATATGAGGTTAATTAATACATCAATGCTTGAGGTGCTATTAAAGGCTGTCTTAGCGTCAAGGTTAAAAGTCATGCACTTATTATAGAACGTCGAAAAGAAAACTACTCAAAATATCGTTCATTAATCATATAATTGTTTCGAACACTAAACTTAACTATTCATTATAGTATCACTAGCTAACTTGCAGCCATCATATTGAAGCTGTTAATAAAACAGCCATAAGACTGTGGTTTGCCAAAATAGTATCCTTGTAAAAAATCTATCCCTAACTCGATACAATGTTGTGCTATATCAAGAGATTCGACGCCTTCTGCTACAATCTTATAATTCATGACTTTTGATAGACCAACAATCGCACTCAGCAGGTGTTCAGACTTCTTATCGGTAAGGCAATTTTGTACAAATTGCTTATCAATTTTTAGTTCAGAAATGGACATGTCTATAATGCGCTTTAGATTTGAATGACCAGTGCCGAAATCATCTATCGATATGCTGATACCGTATTGACCTAGCTCGTCAATAATACGTCTAACGATACTTACATCGTTAATTAACAAAGTTTCTGTTATTTCAATCGTTAAGTTAGCTAAATTAGCCTTATTTTTATTAAAGCAATCGACTAAATCGAACACAAAATTGGGCTGTAAAAACTGCAAAGGACTCACATTCATCGCAAGGGTGAAATCAGGGTTTATCTGATTAAAATCAGCTAACATTTCTGCGGTTTTATTTGTGACAAATTTACCTAATGGAACGATTAAGCCTGTTTTTTCTGCTACGCCAATAAACTGGTCTGGTGGGATATAATGCCCATTCTCATCCTGCCAGCGCACCAGCACTTCGGCTGAGACTATTTTATGCTGGCTATCCACTTTTGGTTGAAGCCAGCACGCTAACATTTGGTTTTTTAAAGCTTGGCGCAGGGCTATTTCAACTTGATATTCCGAAACAAGTTTTTCGACCTGTAGGTCTTCAAAATAGGAAATCTGATTGACACCTTTTTGTTTTGATGAGAACAAAGCCGCCTCTGCATGTGCAATTAGGCTAGTTAAAATATTATTCTGTTGCACACACGCAACACCCAGGCTAATACTCATGTAATGTTCAGCTTTACCTGAAATAACCTGCTGTAGAGTACACTTAAGTTTATCAACCGTATTGACTAAGTCTTGTTCATAATCTATATCAATCACTAACCAAAAATGGTCAGCGATGTCTTTAAATGCAAAGTGATGACGCCCTGCAAAGTCTGATATTCTGGTTGCGATTGCTTGTAATACAAAATCACCTTCCCCCATATCATAGCAGAGGTTTATTTTCTTGAAGTCATGAAGGTTTATGGCTATCAAACTCAACCGCCTTTGTTGTTCTGCTTGATTAAGAAAATTGATTAACGACACCCTGTTTGGCAGTCCTGTTAAATTATCAAAATGCGACAACCAATCGATTTTTTCTGCGACACGTATATCTTCAGATAAATCTCTGATGGTCCCCACATAGCCAAGCCCTAATGGACCCTCTATAGGATTGATTGACAGATGCATTTGGAAGGTTGAACCATCAGATTTAAGACCGGTTACTTCACGGCCAATACCAATTATTTTTGCGACTTTTGTTTTTTCATAATTTT
>NZ_JACJFI010000052.1 GCF_014164505.1 Shewanella sp. SG41-4
TATGTTGAATATGATTGGTGGTTTAATCGCTTATCAACTCAAAGAAAGTAAGCCACAACTCAATATCACAGATGTCGATTTCAATGCGATTTCTGTTATGGCTTAAACCGATCTCAGGTTATTTAATCAAAAGTTCATCTTTATCGGCGATACCTTTGCTAAAAAGAAACCACAAAAGAGTAAGCCAAGTATGAATAGATGTTAAAAAATCGTTTTGATTGAGATCTTAACTATAACACAAACAACAGTACTGACACGGTTGAATACTGTACAGTTTAAATTTTAATCTTTAATTTTATCAACTACCTAAAAGCATTTTCACAAGAGTGTTTTTTAAACACATTTAAAGTTTTCCCTGCTCAAATAATCAAAATATCGTTTAATAATGCTGACTTAACACCATTAACGCTATTTATTAGCAGCTGCCTCTATACAGAAACAATAGACACAAAAAAGCCCAGTAAAACTGGGCTTTCAACAATCAATAATGTAAAAAATTAAATATCTTTTCTATCGTTATCGACTTTTTCATCTTCCTCTTCAGTGGGTTTTTCACGCTTACTGAAAATGCGTTCAACTACCACAAAGAATAATGGTACAAAGAAGATACCTAAGAAGGTAGATGTCATCATGCCGCCCAATACCGCAGTACCAATGGCATTTTGGCTACCAGAGCCTACTCCTGAGCTAATCGCTAATGGCACAACACCTAGACCAAATGCTAAAGAGGTCATCAGAATTGGGCGTAAACGTACTCTCACAGCATGCAAGGTTGCCTCAATTAAGCCAGAGCCTTTCTCGTAGTATTCCTTAGCAAACTCGACAATTAGAATGGCATTTTTAGTCGCCAAGCCCACCGTGGTTAACAAGCCCACTTGGAAAAATACGTCATTAGGTAAACCACGAGCACTCATTGCCAACAATGCACCTATAATCCCAAGTGGTACGACTAAGACGACCGATAATGGAACCGACCAGCTTTCATACAATGCCGCCAACACTAAAAATACAATTAAAATAGATAAGGCATATAAGCTAGGTGCTTGGTTACCCGATAAACGCTCTTCGTACGACAAACCATTCCACTCTAAGCCATAGCCAGGTGGAAGCTTCTCTGCCATTTCTTCAAGTGCATCCATCGCAGCACCGGTACTGTAGCCCGGGGCGGTAGCGCCCTGAATGTTAACCGCAGGTACACCGTTAAAACGCTGTAATTGTGGTGAACCAAACTCCCAGGAACCTGATGCAAAGGCCGAAAACGGCACCATTTCACCATTATTGTTGCGCACATACCAAGAGTCTAAGTCGCCAGGTTGCATACGGTATTTAGCCTCACCCTGAATATAAACTTTTTTAACTCGGCCACGGTCGATAAAGTCATTCACATACGACCCACCCCAGGCGGTACCCAAGACACTGTTCACACTATTAATATCGATGTCTAATGCACGTAATTTGGCGTGATTAACATTAATTTTATAGATGGGCGCATCTTCTTGGCCATTTGGACGCACCCCAACAAGGTTAGGGTTTTGCGCAGCCATACCTAATAATTGATTACGCGCCTCAATTAACTTGTCATGTCCTTGACCATTTAAGTCTTTTAAGTAGACGTCAAAACCATTTGCGGTACCCAGTTCAATCACTGATGGCGGCACAAAAGCAAACACTAACGCCTCTTTAATTTGCATAAAACGGCCCATGGCTCGACCCGCTAACGACTTAACATCTTCACCAGGCGCTTCACGTGTGGACCAATCTTTTAGGCTCACAAACGCAATACCCATGTTTTGACCTGAACCCGCAAAACTAAAGCCCGCAACAGTAAACACTGAATTTACCAGGTCTTTTTCTTCGGTCAGGTAATAGTCGGATACATCTTTTAATACCTTAACCGTGCTTTCTTGGGTTGAGTTGGTTGGCAAAATAGCTTGAGTGAACAAGATACCTTGGTCTTCGTCGGGTAAAAATGCGGTTGGCATGCGTAAGAAAATCCAAGCCACTGCGATAACCAAGCCAACGTAGATCAACATGACGCGGAATGAGCGCTTTAAAATACTTCCCACACTTGATTCATAACGAGAGGTCATTGCATCAAACTTGCGGTTAAACCAACCGAAGAAACCGGTATCAGCGTGAGTATGGCTTTTTTTAACTGGCTTTAGCATGGTGGCGCATAATGCTGGCGTAAGTACAATTGCCACAAACACCGACAAGGCCATCGCCGATACAATGGTGATCGAGAACTGACGATAAATAACACCAGTCGACCCAGACATAAATGCCATTGGTACAAATACAGCTGACAGGGTCAAACCAATACCCACTAACGCACTGGTAATTTGGTCCATCGATTTACGGGTCGCTTCCAGCGGACTTAAGCCTTCTTCCGACATCACGCGTTCGACGTTTTCCACCACCACAATTGCATCGTCCACCAGCAAACCAATGGCCAATACCATGGCAAACATGGTTAAAGTGTTGATGGTGAAACCAGCAGCGGATAGCACCGCAAACGTACCTAACAATACTACTGGTACCGCAATGGTAGGAATAAGCGTTGCTCTGAAGTTTTGAAGGAACAGATACATAATCAAGAAGACCAATACAATGGCTTCAATCAATGTGTGCACAACACCTTCAATCGATTGCTCTACGAATGGCGTTGTATCATAGGGATAAACGACTTCAAGTCCCTGAGGGAAAAACTCTTTCATCTCATTAACTTTGGCTTTAATTCCTTCTGCCGTATCTAACGCATTCGCGCCTGTAGCCAGCTTGAATGCAAGGCCCGACGCTGGCTTACCATTGTAATATGAGTCAACCGCGTAGCTTTCTGCACCTAACTCAACTCTAGCAACATCGCCTAAATAAACGTTAGCACCTGATGAGTCAGATTTAACAATAATTTGCTTAAATTGCTCTGGGGTTTGCAAGCGGCTCTGTGCTGATACGGTCGCGTTAAGTTCTTGGCCAGCAACCGACGGAGCACCACCTAATTGCCCTGCTGATATTTGGGCATTTTGCTCACGTATTGCCGCAACGATATCAATACTGGTTAATTTGTATTGAGTTAACTTAAACGGGTCTAACCAAATACGCATTGCATACTGCGCACCAAATAGCGTGATCTCACCCACGCCAGGTACACGGCTCATTGGGTCTTGAACGTTGGCAGCAACATAATCAGATATATCGCTTTTGCCCATTGAACCATCTGCAGACACAAAGCCAAGCACCATTAAAAATCCAGAGCTAGATTTGTTAACTTTGACACCTTGCTGCTGAACCTCAGAAGGTAATAATGGCGTAGCAGCTTGCAGCTTATTCTGAACTTGCACTTGAGCAATATCAGGATCAGCCTCAGCATTGAATGTTAAGGTGATAGTGGCATTACCAAAACTGTCACTGGTCGATGAAATATAGCGTAAGTGATCAAGCCCAGTCATGCGCTGCTCAATCACCTGAGTGACTGTGTCTTCCATGGTTTTGGCAGAAGCACCAGGATAGAAAGCACTGATCACTACGGTTGGCGGGGCAATACTTGGATACTGCGCAATGGGTAAGCCTTTAATGGCTAACACACCTGCAAGCATAATTAATAATGCAATCACCCACGCAAAAATAGGGCGATCAATAAAAAAGCGAGCCATAATTATTCCCTACTTTTGTGGTTGATCAGCCGTTAACACCTGCGCAGATACTGGTGCACCAGGGCGAATTTTTTGTAACCCTTCGACAATTAATTTATCGCCAACAGACAAACCATCGACAATACGCCATTGATGACCAATCACTTCAGCGGTTTGTACCACGCGCATTTCAACATTACTGTCTTGGTTTACTATCATTGCAACCGCTTGGCCTTTGCTATTACGGGTAATAGCACGTTGAGGCACTAAAATAGCCTGTGGGTCTTGGCCAGCATTTAATAGCGCACGCACATACATACCAGGTAATAATATACCGTCAGGATTAGGGAACTCGGCACGTAACGTCACGGAACCAGTAGTTTCATCGACATTAACTTCAGCAAATTGTAATGTACCTTGCTGATCATATGTGCTGCCGTCTTCAAGCAATAAGGTCACTTTAGCATTGTCACTTTTCAGTAACTGGCCTGAACGTAAATTGGCTTTTAAACGCAATAATTGTGCACTTGACTGAACGATGTCGATATTAATCGGATCGAGCTGTTGAATTGTCGCTAAGGTATTACTTTGATTAGCGGTAACTAACGCGCCAGCAGTAACAGATGACTTACCAATACGACCAGAAATCGGTGCTTTAACCTCAGTATATTCAAGGTTAATATTGGCGGTATTAATGGCAGCTTTTGCCACAGTCACTGCAGCTTGAGCTTCTTTGTAAGCGGCTTCTGTTTCATCAAAGTCTTGCTTGCTAACGGCGTTAGTTTTAACTAATTTTGCATAACGCGCCGCCTTGGCTTTTGCTGAAGCTAATCCAGCATTTGCGCTAGCAAGATCGGCTTCTGCACTCACTAATGCCGCTTTATAAGTGGCTGCATCAATTTGATACAGAGATTGACCTTGTTTAACTTCGGTGCCTTCTGTAAACGCACGCTTAGTGATAATACCTGACACTTGTGGACGCACTTCGGCTTCTAAAAAGGCACGACTGCGACCAGGTAATTCAACCTTAATCGCTTGCGAAATTGCTTCAACTGTCATCACGCCAACGGGTGTAGGTGGTCGCGGTTGCTGTGACTGGGCATTTTCATCCCCTTGACCACAAGCGGTAATCCATAATGCAGCAGAAATAACTGCGGCGACTTTCAATGCTTTGTGCATGAGTGCTCCTACTCCAATTTATTTTCAATATGACACCTCGGTCTTGAGGAATTTCATTTGAAAATAGCTAAAATTAACCTGTTAAATTTTCTGTGTACTTTATCGCATAGGCATAAAATTCAAACAACCGAACTAATACGAATAAAGTGTAAATAAATAATAAGCTTCAGTTATATATATTTAAAATGTTACCAAGCTGTAATTATTATGCGGGTAATCAAACAAAGATTACCTATTGATTCATTAAAAACACTATTTGGTAACATGCTGGTAAAGTTAATTAACGCCTCAACTATCCATGTCTATGTTTACCATTAATATATTAACTTAGTTGTTGTTGATGACAACTTGATTTAATTCATCTGTATTTTGTGGATCAAGCATAATGGCACGCCACCACAACTCGCTAGCTTGTGGATTAGCTAACATTACCGCTTGACCAAACTTTGGCGTTAGCAAGGTGACATTTTGCTGTTTGGCTAACTGGTTAATACGTTCAAAAGGCTCAAACCAATCATGTAACGCTAAATCGAATGTACCATTGTGTACTGGCATCATTGCCTTTGCTTGAACATCAATATGCGCCTGTAGGCTTTGCTCTGGCAACATATGAATATCACTCCACAATTCATTATAGGCACCCGTTTCAATCATGCTGAGATCAAATGGCCCATAACGCTCACCAATTTCTTTAAAGCCATCAAAATAGCCACTGTCTCCGCTAAAAAATATCTTGTGCTGCAAACCTTGAATAACCCAACTAGCCCATAAGGTTTGGTTACGATCAAGCAAGCCACGACCTGAAAAATGTTGCGCTGGTGTCGCGGTAAGGCTCAAGCCATTTAATTCAACAGACTGCCACCATTCCAGTTCAGTCACTTGAATAGGGTCAACGCCCCAAGCCGTTAAGTACTCACCTACTTTAAGTGGCGTAATAAAATGTTGCACCTTGGCAGCCAATTGCTCAATGGCTGCTCTATCAAGATGATCGTAATGATCATGGCTAATGATCACCGCTTTTATTGCCGGTAAATCGGCAATACTGATTGGCGATTGATGAAAACGTTTCGGTCCTGCCCACTGCACCGGTGATGCTCGCTCGCTAAAGACCGGATCAATTAATAAATATTCGCCATCAAGACGTATCAATAACGTTGAATGCCCTAAACGATAAACGGTATCTTGTGTCGATTGAGCCAATATCTCTGGGGTCAATGCTACTAATGGAATCGCGCCTTGGGGAATGGGCGCTTTACGCGTTGTCGACCCATAAGCTTTGGCTATGGGCCATAAGCTGCTAATACCCGCTTGATAGACTTTTTCGGTATTATTGAATATTTGTGCTTTATCTCCGCGCGATGCCGACCAATATTTACTGATCACAATAATGGCAATCAATACACCAAGCACGGCTAAAAGACTCATTAATATTTTCATCTATCACTTCCAAAAGTAAACTACACGGTGTAGTTTAATAATCCCTTGTTGAAAAGTAAACTACTCAGTGTAAAATATTACAATAAGATTGATTAGATGAAACCAATGAACACAGAAAAGCAAACACGCAGCCAGATTAAACGTGCCGCGATTATTGAAGCAGCCAGAACAACCTTTAAACAATTAGGGGTTGCGGCAACCAGTATGGATAAATTAGCCGAAGTGGCTGGAGTGTCTAAGCGAACAGTGTATAACCACTTTGCCACCAAAGAAGCTTTGGTGATGACCTTGATGACTGATTTATGGCAACAAGCATTATCTCAACCCTCTGTGGTATATAACTCACATCAACCTTTGGCTGAACAATTGCAACAGTTGGTGCGTTTTGATATGGATTACATTCAATCAGAAGAGCACATTGAAGTATCACGAATGGTAATTGGTCATCTTTTTTATACCACTGAAATGCAGCAAGAATTGCAAAAGGTTATTAAAGAAGAAACGGCTATTTTGCGCTGGATAAAAGCGGCAACGCTGGATGGACGCTTAACGGTGACGAAAGTTGAACAAGCTCAAACAGAAGTGCAAAGCTTGATCAAGGGCCAATGTTTTTGGCCTTTAATATTTCAAGTCGAGGAGCCATTAAACGAACAACAAAAAGATGAAATTGCGGCAAACATTGTCACTATGTTTTTATGTCGTTATCAGGCATAAGTAAATTATTTACCACGCTACACGCGGTTATCGCCGACACCAAAGGAAATAACACGGCTGATATGCGCTAAACTCATGCCAGATTCTTGTTGCCAATGATTGAACGCAGCTTGGGTTTGGCGTAAAGCTGTTTTCGAAGTAAAGCCAGCATCAACAACGTTATGACCTGTCAAATATGACTGCACATCTTGGCTTAGCAAGAAGGTATCTTTACCAATGGCACGTAAAAAATAAGGCCCGGTATTGCCACCTAAACGAGTGCCGCGCTTTTTAAGCACTTGCCACAAACCAGTAATATCTTCGCTTGGCCAATTCGCAATAAGCTCAGAAAAACTACCGTGTTCAGCATTAATCTGCTGGATCATATAAGCATTATCAACAATCGCCTGAGTTTTCTTTTGATGCCGAATAAGTGCTGGGTCGGTTGCTCGCTGTTGAATTTGATCAGGTGACAGCATCAGCACTTTCATTGGTTCGAAGTCAAAAAAGGCTTTTTCATAAGCAGACCATTTATTCTCAACAATCCGCCAAACAAAACCGCTTTGAAATACGCGTTTACTCATTACAGACAATAACTGCGCATCAGTATATTCGCTGATTTCATCGGCATCGAGAGTGTCAGGTAGCAATGACTTAACTGCCGCAGGTCCGCCTTTGCGCTCACATGCTCGCGCCCAAATATCACTGAACTTTTCTAATGCCACCGCGTAGCTCCTTTAACCCAATCGATAATCTGCCAATACGACAGATAAAGGCTTGTTGATCTTTAAAAAATTAACATTGATACCAAAAATCAACTAACGCTATATATTACGTTCTTTTTTAAGTTGTAAAAACTGTTTCCATTTAACCACTTCAGCAGGCATTTCAGGTGTGTCGCCTGTGTAACCGGCTGCAGCAATTAAGGTTTCAATAGGCACTTGTTTACCTCGACATACAAACACACCACGAACATGCGCAATGCAATGTAAACCACGGGCGGTAACCATACGATGCTCAATATAAAAGTATTTTTCGTCCCAACCAACGATTTTAGTTTCAATGGTAAACTTTTCAAACGGCTTAATATCGCGGATATAAGTAAACTCTGCCGCATTCACTATCGGTAACCATTTGTTTTTTAGAAACTGCTTCATCAAGCCCATTTCGGCAATCAAATAGGTGCGCGCTAAATCCATAAAAGCAGGATAACGCGAGTTAGTTAAATGCATATTGATGTCGCAATCTAACGGTAAAACACGATAATCAATTCGACTAGTGCCTAAAAAACCAATACTTTTACAACGACCTATTCGCCATAAAAACAATAAAATAAAACGAAAATACAGATTCATGCAAGGTTACTCCTAATGTCAGCGCGACAGGCTAACAAAGGTCATACCAGTGAGCAAGCGGGTTTAACATCAATTGGTAGCACAGAATTGGCATTTCGTTTTATTTGTTACTCTTTTTGAGACTTATCCCCCTTTTCATCTGCGGCTTAACTGATTACCATAGCGAGGCGTTTTGATTGTATTGGCAGTGAATTAAGTGACTTTTACGTTAATTCATACACGATAATGCGCTAATCGAGTTATCGATTAACGCCACATCAGCGCAAACACATTGTTTTTAATTCTCAGGGCGGGGCGCAATTCCCCACCGGCGGTAAACTTGAAAAAGTGAGCCCGCGAGCGCTCGATTCGTCGAGGTCAGCAGATCTGGTGACATAGGACATTACTATTAAATAAGTAATGCCTAACAGTCCAGAGCCGACGGTTACAGTCCGGATGAGAGAGAATAGAGATACATCAATTAGCCTCGGCTTGTTGATGCAATTTGTTTTGGATTTATATCCCTCTTTATAAGCCCTGATTCTGGTCATTTTAGGAGTACAACCATGAATCAGTTATCACTACTTGCCGAATTTGGCGATCCAATCACCCGTGTAGAACTCGCACTAGCCGCGCTAAGAGAAGGCCGAGGCGTATTATTACTAGACGATGAAGATCGTGAAAATGAAGGCGACATTATTTATTCTGTCGAGCATTTAACCACAGCCCAAATGGCATTAATGATCCGCGAATGCAGCGGCATTGTGTGTTTATGCTTAACCGACGAACACGCCAACAAGTTACAATTGCCACCAATGGTAATTAATAACAACAGCGCCAACCAAACTGCGTTTACCATCTCTATTGAAGCAAAGCATGGCGTTACTACTGGCGTGTCCGCTCAAGATCGCGTGACCACCATTAAAACGGCGGCAAACCGCGATGCTAAGGCATCAGATTTGGCCCATCCTGGACACGTATTCCCATTACGTGCTCGCGCTGGCGGAGTCATGTCTCGCCGAGGTCATACCGAAGGCACTGTCGACTTAATGCAAATGGCAGGCTTAATGCCCGCTGGTGTGTTGTGCGAATTGACCAACGAAGATGGCAGCATGGCTAAAGCGCCAGAAATTGTCGCTTTTGGCCGCAAACATAATATGCCAGTACTGACGATCGAAGACATGGTGATGTACCGTAACCAGTACGACTTAAAACTGGCGTAATATGTTACTAATATGTCATTCATAACCAGCCACTTACCTGCTGTGAATGAATATGAAATAACACGATTAAGAGGTGCAAAGCACCTCTTTTTTTATGCTTGAATTCATGCTGGTTGTAGACAATAAAACCATGCGCGTTAACACTTGTTTGACTCGCTATTCGCCACCCATAACCGCCCTGTTGCCCCTGTCTCTCTCCAAGAGTCATCGCTGTACCACCTCTAATTTGAACTCAACGAGTATGCTTAGAGCATGCAACACTTTACATTACAGACTAAAAAAATCAGGATAAATAACCTCAATAGATTTTCCTCACCGATCCCTTGAGAATTAGCCAACATGAACTAAAGGACGCGTATGAGTAAATGGAATACGACTAGCACACTATCTCTTTACTTAACGCTAATTTGCTCCAGCGCAGTAGCCGGTTTTCTGCAATATTCTTTGGAAGATAGCTTCACTGGTTTATCGGACTTACCGGGTATTGTTGATATCGGTATTTATGCCGCCCTAATGACAGCGCTTTATTATTTTTTTGCTCAAATTTTTAACTGGTTGTACCCTGAAGTTCAAAAAAATAGCGACAAAAATTCGACTGAGGATAATAAATTGGGCAAATAACATTGAATAATGTTACCAAAAACATCACCCATACGTGCAAGAGCAGTTATCTGAAGCAAATAGATCCGACCGTTAAGTAATGTTGCAGATTCATTTGTTTACCTTGAGAATGCCCACGCCCCAACTCAATATCTCCTGGCAGAACACATTCCGAATGTTCATAACGCTATAGATTTTCTAATAATATCTTTTCCGCAAAGGGTAAGCGGGATAAATCGTAGTGTTCAGCTAGTCGATCAAAGCTGTAATACCGGAAAGTTTTGTCATTACTTTCAATCTGTTTCAATAACTGCATAGAATGGTTCAATACTGATCCCCCTATAAACGTTTACTGGCACTTGCTGCTAAGCTTGGTGAACACACTAAACATATCCCAATCACAAATTGAGTCGAAACACCTTATGAGTAAAATTCGTATAGAGCATGACAGTATGGGAGAAGTTCAGGTGCCAGATGATGTTTATTATCAGGCGCAAACTCAACGCGCACGAGATAACTTTCAGTTTTCGAAGCGGCGTTTTCCTACACCGGCAATCGTTGCCCTACTCGACATAAAATCAGCGGCAGCACAGGCTAATAGTCAGTTAGGTTTGCTGGATAACGCCATGGCGGCGGCGATCCAACAAGCGATTACCGCTAGTAAACAGCTCGACTTTTCAACCCATTTCCCACTAGATCTGTTCCAAACCGGTTCAGGCACCAGTTCCAATATGAATGTTAACGAAGTGATTGCCAGCTTAGCCAGCGACATTTTGCAGGATAAAGTTCACCCCAACGATCATGTCAATATGGGCCAAAGCAGCAACGATGTGGTGCCTGCCGGTATTCACATTAGTACAGTGCGGCATTTAAAGACTCTACTGTATCCGGCCATTAATAGCTTAAGTGACAAATTAGCGTTTTTGGCCGATGAGCATGCAAATTTGGTCAAAACTGGACGCACCCATTTAATGGACGCTATGCCCATTACCTTAGGGCAAGAACTACAATGTTGGCGACTACAGCTCAATGCTGCTCAAGCGAAGCTCCAACAAGCAGAGCTCAACTTACATCATTTACCTTTGGGCGGCACTGCGGTTGGCACTGGGGTTAATTGTGATCCGCGTTTTGCCAAACTCGCTTGTGATTATTTACAACAGCAAGATAAAATCCCTTGGCAGGCAGCGGTAATGCCTGCGTTATATATGAGTAGCCAAGATCACACTCTTGCCGTGGCTTCGGCGCTCAAAGGATTGGCGATCACCTTAATGAAAATTGCCAATGATTTACGCTGGATGAACTCAGGCCCTATCGCCGGACTACAAGAAATTAGTGTAACCGCGCTGCAACCTGGTTCATCGATAATGCCCGGTAAGGTTAATCCGGTTATTCCGGAGGCGGTTGCCATGATTGCCGCTGAAGTGATCGGTAATGAAACGACCATAACCATCGCGGCGCAATCGGGTAATTTTCAATTAAATGTCATGCTGCCACTGATTGCAGACAAGTTACTCTCCAGCATCGATTTATTAACCCATGCCTGCCAATCCATGACGGATAAGGTATTTGCAGATTTTGCGCCCAATAGCGACAACTTGACTCAAGTGTTGAAGAAAAATCCTATTCTTGCCACCGCACTCAATTCAGTGGTGGGTTACGATATGGCCGCGAAAATAGCCAAACGAGCAGATAAAGAACATAAATCGGTATTAGACATTGCACTGGAAGAAACCGAGCTGAGCGAAGATGAACTCACTGCGATACTCGATCCCTTGCATCTCGCGAAGCCTCATCAATAACGCCACCAACAGCCAGCGCTAAGAGTCCAAAAGACTAACGCCAAACAGAGTTGGCGAGAGTAAAACCTATTTATATGAATAGGTAAAATCTCGCTAACTTGCCTTGCTGAACTCATCTCCAACCCAAGGTTGGGCCAATAGAATAAAACCAAACCTTAAATCTTAAAGTGTTTAATTATTGGACAAAGATCATCGGCACTCATTGGCTTACCGTATAGCCATCCTTGCCCGTTTAATATTCCTAAATTTTTAAGTGCTTGATGTTGCATGATGTTTTCAACACCTTCAGCAACAACGTCTATGTGTAGTTCGTTAGCCATTTGGACAATATAAGGTATTAATGATGAACGGATGGACCCTCCTTCCATGGCATTAATAAAGCTTCTATCGATTTTCAAAATATGACACGACAATTTTGACACTTGGTTTAAATTTGAATATCCAGTGCCAAAATCATCGATTGCAATCAGAAAACCATGTTGCACCAGGATCTCTAAGTGGTTTGCAAACTCTTTACCGGTCAACTGTTCATCTTCTACAATCTCAAGCACAATCTTAATGGGATGATCATTCACATACGGCAGATCAATTATCTTTAACACTTTTCCGCTAGAAACATCAGAAGGAAAAATATTAATATTGACTTTAAAACCCTTCAAATCAATACCGCTTTCACTTAGGCGCAGCAGCGATTTTTCAACAAGTTGCTCAGTAAACTCCCATGACAGGCCCAGCTGTCTAATTTTGGGAATAAATTCATCTGGAAATATTTTACCTTCGTTATCTTCAAATCGCGCCAGCACTTCACAGCCGACGATCTTACCGGTTTGAATATTGACTATCGGTTGAAATAAAGGAAAAAACTTGTTTGATTTAACGCCTCGTTTAACTCGAGCGCTTATTGACATAAAACCATTGATTTTAAATGATATAAAATAATATAAAAATAATGTCAGAAAAAATGATGACGTAATAATGATAGCAATCAACAGGCGGTTTTTTTCATAAAACTCGCCAGCACTAAGGCTCAGTGCAACGCAGTAAGATGATTCAGGATCACATTGTTGAAATTGATAGGCATGGGTTAAGTTCACTCTGCCAACGATACCTTTGACATATAGATTATTGCTGCCTGACACATGTTGATAATGATTTGCTCTATTGAATACAATTTCCCAATCGAATCCCATAGAACTGAATTTATTGATCTCCGCAGGCTCAATCACTACATTGAAAGCGTTATGCTTGATGACAACCGCGGTATGTAACCTATCAAAAAGCTCTAACGCTTTATTTACCCACACTTTTGCACCGTAGTTATTAATGTAGTCGGGCTCAGATTCCATACTCTTTGTAACAATTATCCCTAAACCTGCGGTACACAGCAATTTACCATTTTCATCTGAATAGCCTATATCTTTGATAAAGATAGACAGGAAGTTCTCACGGCGCATATGCAGCAACATTTCACTACTACACACTGGATCATCAAGCCTATCTAATCGCTCAAGAGTGTGTTGAATGTCTTTGCTAATAGTACTCATTAAGGCCAAATGGGTTGTTGCAGCTTGCTCTTGCTCAACGGCAATCTGTTTTTCTATCCATAAGAATAAAAATAGAAAAAACAAAGTGCCCAGAGACAAACTAACGATAAATGACACTAACTTATGTTTAAACGACATAATTTGCCGCCCCAAATAGTAATAACAAGGAATAGTAGCCAACCACATTAACGCGATATAACGACTATGATGACGTAAGTATAATATTTATTTTAAATGAGAATAATCGATAAAATTTATTCACAGCTTATTGTTAAAATGTTTAGCACTTCTCTAGAAGCTATTTTTATGATGCATCATTATCTAGGCTCATGGCCTCTTTTATTTCATCACTGGCAAAACCTTTACGAGATAGAAACGCATACGCTTTAGACTTGTCTTTATAATCAGATAAGTTATAGCGTTTTTTAGCCAGCTCATTTTTACAGCTTTGATAAAAATCGACATCTTCTGTTAAGGTTAACTGATACAAGGTTTCTTCAAAATCACTCACATCAATCAATCGCTGTTTGAGTTCCTGTAAAATGAGTGTTTTACCTTTACCTTTATTAAACAGCTTAATTATTTCAGTTGTTAAATCGACTTTTTCTGCTTTTATCGCCAATTTACTGCGCAATGTTTCACCTTGTGGATGTAACGATAATGCATGATCAATTTCAGATCGAGAAAATCCTTTTGCGGTCATTTGAGCATAGACTTTTTCTCTGCTGGTGCCGTAAAAATTCTCAAATCGGCCTAGTAGCCTTGAGGTAGCGAGCTTAAAAGTATCTATTTTTTGCTCGTGCATAACCTGTTCTAGCGCGGCATCAATCTCTGTTGCACTCACACCGCGAAGTTGTAACTTACGTCTTATGGCACCGATACCTATTTCGTTACTAAAAGCTAACTCGCAGTAACGTACCGCAAAGTCAAAATCACTTTTTAAATATCCGCCCTCGATGAGTCTGGCGAGTACGGTATCAATCCATTGTTGATTGTCGGTTTTACGCTCAAGCTTGGTGCGAATTTCGTTAATGGTAAAGTCTTGCTGGCCAAGGTGCCAATAAGCACTATTAAAAACGTTATCGATGGTTTTGGCTTGACGTAGTGGTGGACGCTGCATAAAAAATAATCTTAAATTCAAAAATAACCAAAAACAGTGTAGCAGTTCATCACGTTATTGAGTACGCACCTGACGTATCTGTGGGCTTTGGCAAGTTGAATAGCAGCAGAACCCACGCCACCAGAAACGCCCGAGATCACCACTCGACCTTGGGCGATAACGTTAGCGCATATGACGTTCCAGTTGCACGAGTATCTGATAGTGTTTAAAGGCCAGAGGGCAGCAAACCCGATCATTGTTGCGGCCTTAATCACTAAGCATCAAAAATGGGGCGTGCTGTGGCACGACTGGTTAACCTCGGTTGACCATAAAAAACTCGGTATTATGTATATCGTGTTAGCAATGGTAATGCTGATCCGTGGTTTCTCTGACGCGATTATGATGCGAACTCAGCAAGCACTTGCCACCAATGGCGCTGCGGGGTATTTACCACCTGAACATTACGACCAAATCTTCACTGCCCATGGCGTGATCATGATTATCTTTATGGCGATGCCATTTATGATTGGTCTAATGAACTTGGTCGTACCATTGCAAATTGGTGCTCGTGATGTCGCGTTCCCGTTCTTAAACAATTTAAGCTTTTGGCTAACGACCTCTGGGGCGATATTAATCAATATATCACTTGGATTAGGTGAATTTGCCAAAACGGGTTGGGTAGCTTATCCACCATTGTCAGAACTCGCATACAGTCCGGGGGTGGGGGTTGATTATTACATCTGGGCCTTGCAAATATCCGGCATCGGGACAACCTTAACCGGGGTGAACTTTATCGCCACTGTGTTAAAAATGCGCGCTCCGGGCATAAAGCTAATGCAAATGCCAATTTTCACTTGGGCCTGTACTTGGGCAAACGTGTTAATCGTTGCATCGTTCCCAATTTTAACCGCTGTGTTAGGTTTATTAACCTTAGACCGTTATTTAGATTTCCATTTCTTTACCAATGACGGTGGCGGTAACGCCATGATGTACATCAACCTGTTTTGGGCTTGGGGTCATCCTGAAGTATACATTTTGGTATTACCGGCTTTCGGTATTTTCTCTGAAGTGTTTTCAACCTTTACCTCTAAGCGCTTATTTGGTTACACCTCAATGGTGTGGGCAACGGGTGCGATTTCTGTACTTGGCTTTATTGTGTGGTTACACCATTTCTTTACTATGGGGTCGAGCGCTAACGTTAACGCCTTCTTCGGGGTGATGACCATGGTGATTGCGGTGCCGACTGGGGTAAAACTGTTTAACTGGTTATTTACCATTTATCGCGGCCGTTTACGTTTCACCGTGCCAGTATTGTGGTCTTTAGGCTTTATGGTGACCTTCACCATCGGCGGCATGACCGGAGTATTGTTAGCATTACCTGGCGCAGATTATGTACTACATAACAGCTTGTTTTTAATCGCCCATTTCCATAACACCATTATTGGTGGTGCGGTATTTGGTTACATGGCTGGTTTTGCCTACTGGTTCCCTAAAGCGATGGGCTTCCACCTCAACGAACGTTTAGGTAAGGCATCATTTTGGTGTTGGCAGATAGGCTTCTATATCGCCTTTATGCCGTTATATGTGCTTGGTTTTATGGGCATGACTCGTCGTATTAACCACACAGATAACCCAGCGTGGAACTTCTGGCTTTACTTTGCCGTGGTCGGCGCGTTTATCATCCTTGTGGGTATTATTTTACAGTTTGTACAATTGTATGTCAGCTTCCGTGATCGTGAGCAAAACTTAGATACTACTGGCGATCCATGGAATGGCCATACGCTTGAGTGGTCAACCTCTTCACCACCACAGTTCTATAACTATGCCCAGCTAGATCCTGTAACGGACATTGATGCGTTCACCGACATGAAAGAGAAAGGCACTGCCTATCAACGTCGTGAAACATACCAGCCGATTCATATGCCTAAAAATACCGCCAGTGGGATATTTATGGCCGCTGCGATTACCGCAATGGGATTTGCCGCAATTTGGCATATTTGGTGGTTAGCCATTGTTGGATTTGCAGGTGCGTTTGTATTGTTCTTAGTGCGTGCTTACGACAATGATGTTGACTACTACGTGCAGCCAGACGAAATCGCGCGTATTGAAAATGCACATATAGATAACGTAGCGAGGGGCAGATAATGAGTATTGCTATTAAAGCAGATTTACACGACGCTCATTCTGCTGAGCACCATGATGAACACCACGATACCAGTGGTAACACCTTATTCGGTTTTTGGATTTATCTAATGACCGACTGTATTTTGTTCGCATCCGTTTTTGCGACTTATGCAGTGTTATTCATGAACACAGATGGTGGGGTGTCGGGCAAAGATATTTTCGAATTAGACTTCGTGCTTATCGAAACCGCCGCCTTACTAGTCAGTAGTATTACTTATGGCTTTGCCATGATTTGCGCTAGACACCAAAAGAAAGCGGCGACATTAGCGTGGTTGTTAATCACCTTCGCGTTAGGTTGTGTGTTTATCACGATGGAAGTGTACGAGTTCCATCATCTGATTGAACACGGCAATGGCCCAGATCGCAGCGCCTTTTTATCAGCATTTTTTGCCTTAGTCGGCATGCATGGTTTGCATGTTACCGCGGGCTTAATTTGGATGCTGATCATGATGGTCGAAGTTATCAAGTGCGGTTTAAATAATCGTAGTATCACTCGCCTAAGTTGCTTAAGTTTATTCTGGCATTTCTTAGACATCGTGTGGGTGTGTGTGTTTACCGTTGTTTATTTGTTAGGAGTCTTGTGATGAGCAATGCACATTCAAGCGAGGGCGACTTTGGCGCCAGTGTTAAGTCATATTTAGTCGGCTTTGTGTTATCGGTGATCTTAACCGGTATTCCATTTTGGTCGGTGATGACTCACAGCTTTGACCATACAACCACCTTATGGATTGTGGTTGCTGCGGCAATAGTACAAATCGTGGTGCACTTAAAGTACTTCCTTCATTTAGATTTTTCTAAAGAAGGCAGGATCAATACATTCTCTTTCTTATTCACTGCACTGATTATTGTCATGGTAGTGGGTTTATCTGTGTGGATTATCTACGCAGCTAACGAATTGATGATGTAATTAGACAGCTATCATGAATAATCAAGGTCAATCTATGTCAGCACAATTAACATCACGCTTACGAGGATATGTTCAGGTAACTAAACCTGGCATCATCATGGGCAATTTAATTTCCGTCGCCGGCGGGTTTTTACTCGCCGCACAAGGTAACGTAGATTGGACCTTGATGTTTGCAACCATGATAGGGCTCTCTTTAGTGGTGGCGTCTGGTTGCGCTGTCAATAATTGTATTGATCGCGATATCGACGCCAAAATGCAGCGTACTCGTAACCGAGTTACCGTTACCGGTGAAATATCGGTACAAGCGGTATTGAGCTTTGGCATTGGTCTGGGGATTATTGGCTTTACCATGCTAGTGATATTCACTAACAATTTAGCGGTATTATTTGCCGCTATCGGTTATGTGGTTTATGTCGGCGTGTACAGTCTATACATGAAGCGCAACTCGGTTTACGGCACCTTAGTGGGTAGTTTCTCAGGTGCTGTGCCACCAGTTGTAGGCTATTGTGCGGTCAGTGGACAAATGGACACAGGTGCAATTATTTTGCTACTGATGTTCAGTTTATGGCAAATGCCACACTCGTATGCAATTGCAATATTTCGCTTTGATGACTATGCCGCAGCCAACATTCCGGTGTTACCTGTTGCTGAAGGTATGGCCAAAGCAAAACTGCATATAGTGCTCTACATTGCCGTGTTTGCATTGGTTAGCGCACTATTACCGCTTGCGGGTTATACAGGTATTGCCTTTATGGCTGTAACCTTTGCCACCAGTTTATGGTGGTTAGCCATGGCGTTAAAAGGTTATCGTCGCGACATCAACTTACAGTCTTGGGCTAGGCAAGTATTTGGATTTTCCATTATTACCATTACCGCATTAAGCGTGACCATGGCATTGGACTTTCAAGTAGTAACCTAAGCGCCTTTACTTACATTGGTGCCATAAGTGACTAAGTTCAATAAAAGGCTAATCTCAATAAAGGCTTCAAGCCCGCGGCATTATGCTGCGGGCTTTTTTATTTGATAAATCCGCATTAAAGACTAATATTTAAGACTGATTAAAATTACCGCATGCAGTTCTATTATTCGTTTTTAACCGCATCATCAAACATAAAGGGATCTTATGTTTACCGTATTTAAGGGAATTAAGCCTCATATCCAGTCACTAAACCCTGTTAACCTCATCTTGCTAATGATGGCTTGCAGTGTATTGCAGGCAAATCCACTGCATGCCGCTACGCAACCGAGTACCAATAACAACATCTTCGATGATTGGATAATCAACACCCCTGAACACATCACCCTGTTACAGTTAAATCGTAATAGCAGCTACTTACACCTAGAACTTAACTTAACCACACCACAAGATAGCGTGGCGGAATGGGGTCGCTTGGTTCTGCAATCAACAACTGCGAACTTTATCCCCAGCTACAGCAATAATGCCCAACAAGGATTAGCCGCATATCAATTCGAGCATCCGCAATTAAACATGACGCTGGCATCACAGTCGTTACAACTCGCCTTAACCATAGATACCAATGCCGACAGCATTGCTGATGAACAACATCACTATAACCTCACGACCAACCAATCGGTCTATGGTGTCTGGCATCAGTTGTCGAGCCCGGCACTGAGTAGCTTGGTGCTGTTCGATAATGGCTATTACGCCATGGTGAAGATTAACCTACACCAAGACCCACAAGCTAATGAGCACTTCACCCATCTACAATGGGGGCGATTTGTACTGCAACAAAAGCAGCTGATCATTGAGCCCATGTTTAATAGCCATCCACAACAAACATCAAGCTTATTAAGCGCCATTTCGAGCATTGTTTATCAGCCTAGCAAACAGCAATTGACGTTATCTTTTATGATGGAGGCCAATCCTGATGACATCGGGATTAATCAACGATATCGACGTTAGCTCAAACCGAATATGAAATTGCATAAAACGCGGTTAATAACAGGTAAACCACGTTAACGTTTAATAGGTAGTGTAGCTATTTGCATTATCTAATTGAGCCAAAACCGATTTAACTAAGCTGTCTCTCGCCACCAAATTAGGATCCATTGCAGCAAACTGTTCTAACATGGGTTCCGGTAAGTTATCGAAAAAAACAATGTATTCCTGCGTAAAATCTAGTGTTGGAACAGCTTGCTTAAACGCTTTATTTGTCGTGCTAAAGTGACTGCTATCTTTAACCCATTGCTGCATCACCTCAGTCCATAGTGGTTGATCGTTTAATGTGCTGAGATAAGATTCTGCGTCTTGTTTACTAAGAAACTGCTCCGTCTTTACATCATAGATATATAACGCAGGAAACTGCGGCTTAACCGTTTGGTTCGATACTTCAGAATAAAGAGCCCCCTTTAAGTGATTACCTAAAGGTGTTATGCCTGCAGCATTCGCAAAACAACTTGTTATTGCCACAATACCAAACAGTACAAAAGCGATACATTTATTATGCATAAACATGCCTCCAAGCATTGTGAGGGGCAATCAAATCTAGAGGAATATGAGGTGTAATACTAATAGATGAACGTTGGGAAAACATAGCAAATCCTTTTGTAAATATATAATAAATAAACCTTCTCGCTGCTAGAGCTTATAGGCTATTTTTTTTGTGTCAACAAAGAATTAGCTTGATTTTTAAGCATAAAAGTAAGTGCTTTATTCCACTAGCTGCGTTATCTTTA
>NZ_JACJFI010000530.1 GCF_014164505.1 Shewanella sp. SG41-4
CCTTCTTGGTCGAAAGATCTGATCACGAAGAGGGCGATTAGTTCAATTTTTTATCCCGAGTTCAGGTTATCTACTTTGGCTACCTCATAGGTTTGAGTGTTCCAGTCAAAATAATATTCAACTCCTTGCCATTCATAGACGGTACCGGCCGCTCGCTGAATCACTTTGGCATTTTCAGGTAAACGACTTAATCCTGAGGCATATTGAATCTGAGTAGTCGTTCGCTGCGGCGCAGATATCACCACAGGCTCAACCACTTGATAGCTTTGGATTGGTGCAACATTAACCGTTCGATAAGGATAAAAATTATCGTTGTTACCACGATACTCATCTATTCCCCAGCGATTATCATATCGACTGCCATATCTACTGCCATATCGATTGTCATAACCATTATATCGACTAAGCCCAATACTAGGTCCCCAAGCACTATTCCAACCGAATCCCCAACGCCATGGGTCACGATAATGCGAAGTATGACCATAATTGTGTCGACCTTCATGCTGATAACCTACCGAATGTGACACTCTAACACCGAGACCATTATCCACAGGCTCTTTCGCCTGCACTGACATAGTCAAACTGCATAATAAACAAACTCCACTCCCCAAAGACCATAGCAACAAAGGGAATTTATTAATTGTCATACGTCACCTCCAGCACATTATCTACATCCATTAGTTTACGCTAAGTCTAATTAAAGTCGATATCCGTAATGGATCTGAAATGATAAGCCTACTCAATTATTATTCAATTCTATCCTCATCTTTCATACCGATAATCATAAGCAAACGGCTTAGAGAATTTCATTCACTCGGTATATCATCAATGAACACCTCCCGAATTGATGCGATTAGATTATTGCTGTTAATGGCTATCGCTTTTAAAAATCATTAATTAATAATCAATAGCGGTAAGTGGTGTCACACCATTGCTTTAAAGAGACTGTCACCTCATCACTTTATTAAATAAAATTCAGATAGTTACTCATAAACGTAAATAACTATTATACAACCTAACAAGTATTGAACGCCGCAGAGCAATACCAATTTATATGGATTGGTATTAACCCTATATTAGAAAAATGCTATAGTGCGCGCCATATTGGTTTGGATTTGATTTACAGGCGGTAAACATGAGTTTTAAAGATTTACGCAGCTTCATCGATCATTTGGAAAAAAATGGCGAGTTAAAGCGCATTAGCTACCCTGTTGACCCTCATTTAGAAATGACAGAGATCGCCGATCGTGTTTTACGATCTGGAGGCCCCGCACTGTTATTTGAAAATCCGACCAATCATACAATGCCAGTACTGGTTAACTTATTTGGTACGCCTAAACGTGTTGCTATGGCATTGGGTAAAGACGATCCTTTGGCTCTGCGAGAAGTCGGTGAGTTATTAGCATTTTTAAAAGAACCCGAGCCACCTACCGGCTTTAAAGATGCCATCGCCAAAATTCCCATGTATAAGCAAGCATTAAATATGCCGCCTAAAACAGTGCGTAATCCGCCTTGTCAGCAAGTGGTTAAAACCGGTGATGAAGTTGACCTAACATCGTTGCCAATTCAACATTGCTGGCCTGGAGATGTCGCCCCATTGGTTACTTGGGGGCTCACGATCACCAAAGGTCCGCGTCAAAAAAGACAAAACTTAGGCATTTATCGTCAACAGTTATTGAGTAAAAACAAGCTGATTATGCGCTGGCTTGATCACCGTGGCGGCGCCTTAGATTTTAAAGACTTTAAACAGCTTCAT
>NZ_JACJFI010000531.1 GCF_014164505.1 Shewanella sp. SG41-4
GCCAACACGTGCTAAATCAGGACCAGTACGCTTAGAACCCCATTGGAAAGGATGGTCCCAAACAGACTCGCCAGCAACAGAATAATGACCATAACGTTCTGTTTCAGCACGTAAAGGACGGATCATTTGGCTGTGACAGTTGTAACAACCTTCACGAACATAAATGTCACGACCTTCAATCTGTAAAGCAGTATAAGGAATAAGACCTTCAACAGCTTCGGTAGTGTCTTTCTGAAATATCAGTGGAGTAATCTGCACCAAACCACCAAAACTAATGGCGATGACAGTGAAGATAGCAAGCAGACCGACATTCTTTTCAATTAATTCATGATTAAATTTCATCGAATCTGCTCCTTAAGCTTCTGCAATAGCAGGTAATGAATCTTTAGACGCTTTAACGGTTTTGATAACGTTATAGGCCATAATAAACATACCGGTTAAGAAGAAACAACCACCAATAAAGCGTACAAAGTAGAATGGGTACGAAGCTTCTAAACTCTCAACGAAACTATAAGTTAGAGTTCCATCAGAGTTAACCGCACGCCACATAAGACCTTGCATAACACCAGAAATCCACATACTCACGATATATAAAACAGTACCGATAGTCGCTAACCAGAAATGGACGTTAACCAGCTTCATGCTGTACATACGACCATGACCAAATAGCACTGGAATTAAGTGATATAAAGAACCAATAGACACCATTGCAACCCAGCCTAGCGCGCCAGAGTGAACGTGACCAATAGTCCAGTCAGTATAATGAGATAAAGCATTAACTGTTTTGATTGCCATCATTGGGCCTTCGAAGGTAGACATACCGTAGAAAGACAATGAAACAACTAAGAAACGTAATACAGGGTCTGTACGAAGCTTATGCCACGCACCAGACAGGGTCATAATACCGTTAATCATACCGCCCCAAGACGGTGCGAATAAGATTAATGACATTACCATGCCTAATGACTGAGTCCAGTCAGGAAGGGCAGTGTAATGTAAGTGGTGAGGACCGGCCCAAATGTATAATGCAATCAACGCCCAAAAATGGACAATTGATAAACGATATGAATACACTGGGCGACCAGCTTGCTTAGGCACGAAGTAATACATCATCCCTAAGAAACCAGCAGTAAGTAAGAAGCCTACCGCATTATGACCGTACCACCACTGAACCATCGCATCGACTGCACCGGAGTACAGAGAGTAAGACTTAAATAAGCTTACTGGTACCGCCATTGAGTTAACAATGTGAAGTACTGCAACAGTAATGATAAAGGCACCAAAGAACCAGTTTGCCACATAAATGTGGGACGTCGTTCGTTTAGCTATTGTGCCAAAGAATACAATTGCATAGCTAATCCAAATAATCGCAATCGCGATATCGATAGGCCATTCTAATTCTGCATATTCTTTGCCTTGGGTAATCCCCATTGGTAAAGTGATAGCAGCTGCAATAATAACGGCTTGCCAACCCCAGAACGTAAATGCGGCCAATTTGGGCGCAAATAGACGGATTTGACAAGTGCGTTGCACAACATAGTAGGATGTAGCGAAAAGAGCTGATGTTCCGAACGCGAATATCACTGCATTGGTGTGTAATGGTCGTAAACGACTATACGTTAACCAAGGAGTGTCGAAGTTCAGTTGTGGCCAGATTAACTGAGCCGCAATCAATACACCCACTGACATACCAACGATTCCCCACAAAACTGTGGTTAGTGCGAATTGGCGGACAATAGTGTAGT
>NZ_JACJFI010000532.1 GCF_014164505.1 Shewanella sp. SG41-4
TATAGTTTCTAACATCAAAGAGATGACGGATACAAATCAGACGAATTTGATTAATACCATTTACAGTTTAGATCCCGAAACAAATACACCATTATGTGAAACGTTATATGAGGCATATCAATTTTTCAAAGGCGGCCCCGTAACTTATGGTAATAAAGACTCTAGACGGTATTATGATCCTTATGATAGGCGTTATTATAATTTAGATTATGTAACCAATACCCCACCCGGCATTTTGAGTTCAGGTAATTATACAAGTCCATTTAAAAAGTGTCCTGATACTGCTTATATTGTGTATATCACTGATGGCGCACAAACCTTAGATAGGTCAGCAGACACGGCAATTCAAACCTTAACTGCCTCGGCAATAACTCCTGCAGATTATACAAGCTTTACTTCAGTAAATGGTTATGGGGTTGAGGAAGAAAGTTATTTGCCTGCATTAGCGGCTTATATGGCAAATAATGATGTCGTACAAGGTGTATTAGATGCTGATGGGGTAGACAACAAACAAACGGTAAATTGTATACCATTGGCTTTTCTGCGGGAGCTGACTCAGCAGCAAAACTTTTAGAAGAAGCTGCATTTAGAGCAGGAAGCCCCAGAAATGAAACAACCAATGTATCTAGTGGTTACTTTAGAGCGTCAAATGGGCTAGCACTAGTTGAGGCAATTAATAATATTGTTAAAAATATTTTTGAAGTGAATACCTCGTTTACTTCCCCAAGCATTGCCAGTAACAATTTTGATAAAACGCAAACATTTAATTCGGCTTATTTTGCGATGTTTTATCCTGGAGAAGGTCCTCGTTGGAGTGGTAATTTAAAAAAGTTAAAAGTTAATGCTGATGGTGTTATTGTGGCGCCAGGTGGAACAAGTAAAGCCATAGATGCAAAAGGCAATATATCTGCAGAAACATGTACTTATTGGAATACTTGTGCTGCAAACTCAAGTGATGGTAATAATGTAACTTCAGGTGGTGTATTACCTTATCTTAGGAATACTTTAAAAAACCGAAATATCAAAACTACGAGCGGCGGAAGTATAATTGATATAGATAGTTCAAGTTTTGTTTCTTCTCATTCTCAGGATACGCTTGATTGGCTTTATGGTCTTGACGTTAATGATGACGATAAAGATAGCAGCTTTAGAGATGCTAGAATTGATATTATGGGAGATCCGCTACACTCAAAGCCTTTAGCACTTAATTTTGGTACTTCGGATTCACTAGATGTTAGGATCATATTAGGCACTAACCAGGGTTTAGTGCATATGTTTAAAGATTCTGATTCGGGCAGTGATGATTATTCTGTTGGTAGTGTTAGTGAGTCATGGGCTTTTATACCCGAAGAGCTCTGGAGTAACATACCTATTTTAGTAGAAAATAATCCTACAGGTAGTCACAGTGTATACGGGATGGATTTGTCACCAGTTGCATACACTGAAACAAATGCCAGCGGTAAGATTGATAAAGCTTGGCTGTATTTGGTGATGCGCCGTGGTGGTGCTTCATATTATGCTCTAGATATTACCAATCCTGATGCACCTTCATTTAAGTGGATGATCAACTCTACTACATCAGGTTTTGAGGATTTAGGCCAAACTTGGTCAGAACCTGTTACTACTTTTGTTCCTGGTATTGAAGGCCCTGTTTTAATTTTTGGTGGTGGCATGTCGTCGAGCGATGGCAACGGTGAAGGTGTTTATGTTGTCAATGCAGATACAGGCCCTGCTGGGGGATT
>NZ_JACJFI010000533.1 GCF_014164505.1 Shewanella sp. SG41-4
ACTTTAAGAGCTATAAAGTTTTGTTTAGGTTCTGATGGTGTTAACTTATGGAAAGATCCTGACTCAGAGATTACGAACCACGAAGTATATGATTACTTGACCTCTGGTGGAGTGAAAATTGAACTATCCATAGTTATTGATAATAATCCTTATCTTATAACTAGAACCTTAGAAAAGAAGAAATCAAAAATAAGCCGGATTAGTTGGATAAATGATAATAAATATACTTCTCAAGAAGCATTCAAAATTGCTATATCACATTTATTTGGGCATTTTTCTAGTACTCCGTCATTCGCAATGATAATGAACCGATTTTTTAGGTTGGATAAAAAAACTGTAAATCGAATTCTGAAGTTCAATAGTTTATTCACTAGCGATGATGAGTATAGACTAGTTTACTCTCATATTTTTGGTTTTAAAGGCCACAATGAGTTAGAGCGGGAATTTAATATCAATAAAAAAATTGACTCTTTAGAGTCAAGAAGAGAATCGTTACTTAATGGTAGTAAACAAATTGAATATCAAGATCATTTATCTTCAATAGATGAAGAATTATTAGAACTATCAACTAAAGAAAATCTATATGATATAAAAGGCGTGCAAAGCAATGCAATCCTTGCAGTACGTCAGTGCCGAGAAGAAATAGCTAGTCTGTCTAACAATATAACACAACTTGAAATCAGGATTCACTATAATCACAAAACTATTGAGGATTATGAGTCCAAAATATCAAATGTAGATTCAGGTGTTATAGCTTCCATATACAGAGAGGCATCAACTCTTTTATCAGAATTGAAATCTACTTTTGATGAAGCTGTAGAGTTTCATAATTCAATTTTTAAGAAGAAAGCTGAATATGTTAAAGGTCAAGCCCGCCTTCTTGAAATACAACTCGCTCACTTTAAGCATGAATTAGATAAACACCTTGATAGAGAAAAGGTATTGTTTAGAAATATTACAAATGAAAGTCACTTAGGTGGATTTATATTAATAGAAAAAGAAATTCAGGAGAAGCGAGAGGAAAGAGGTCGAATTTCTTACATCATTGATGAAATACATTCAATTAACAATGAAATATCAATGTTAAATGCAGAAAAAGACATGTTACAACAGACAATCAGACAGTTTATAGTTGAATTTACAGACAATATGTCCATATTCAATGATTCTTGTAAAGCAATAACTAAAAAGGTGTTCGACCACTTTAGTATTTATATGAACACGCCCAAAGATACAATAAATTCAATAAATTTCACCTTAGTTAATGATGATAAAATATCAGGTGATGGCTCACCTCGTGCAGCTTCTATGGCCATAGATATGGCGTTTGTTGAATATGCAATTAAGACTGAGGCAAAAATGCCCTTGTTCACAATACAGGATTACCTAGAAGCAACTGATGAAGATAAATTGTCTAACTTATTTAAATTGGCTAATACAAGAAAAATTCAAACCGTTGTAGCGATCTTAAATGATAAACTAGCATTACTCGATGATAAGTTAAAAGGTAGAAACATTGTCTTGGAATTATCTCCTGAAGATAAGTTTTTCAAGGTTTAGTCATGGTAAGAGATTTTATAAGCTTTTCATTCGGATGAAGTTACCAACTAATGTGATATGTGGGGCGCAGAGTAAACTTTAATTGATACCCATACATTTACTAATCCCACTACCCACTTTTAGACCCTTTGCACTAACGCATTTCTGTCCAGAAGTGAGTTTAAATCATTATTGTATTT
>NZ_JACJFI010000534.1 GCF_014164505.1 Shewanella sp. SG41-4
GCATGCCCTAACCCTTTAGCTTCGCCTTGACGCACATGCATAATGGTCACATCTTTAGGGCAAATCGCTTGGACTTCATCAAGTAACTGACGCTTGACTCGCTTTTCAAGAGTCGATTCAAGCTCATAGGATTTATCAAAGTGGTTTTCAATGGCATTTTTACTGGCATGGGTAACGAGCACGATTTCTTTCACGCCGGCAGCAACACACTCATTAACGATATATTGAATAAGAGGCTTGTCCACTAACGGTAACATTTCTTTTGGGATGGCTTTGGTGGCAGGCAACATGCGAGTGCCTAGGCCAGCTACGGGAATAACAACTTTCATCTAAAACCCTTTAAATTCAGTATACTTGATAAAATAATTACAAGACTACAATCAATCATTACGCTTTAACCAAGTAATAATTTGCCAGACATGAGCAAGAGCCCAATTGTAAGAAATAAATAATATAATAAACAGACTAAACATTATCGACTCTGGAACTTGGTAAAACTCACCAGCCAAACCACATAATGCTAATAATAAAGACAACAACGTAATTCTAACAAGCGTCTGTTTACGATTATAACCCGCACGCTCAAAGATATGATGTAGATGATCGCGATCAGCTTTAAAGGGAGAGAATCCTTTTCTAATCCTTCTGTACATAATAGCGACCATATCCATTAGTGGGATCGCTATCAGGTATAAAGCGGTTACTGGCGAGAAGACAACCTCATTCAGCACAGATCCCTGGTGTACGTTATAAGATTGAGTCCCTAAGACTAATAACCACACGACTGTCAACCCTATCAACATACTGCCTGCATCGCCCATGAATATTTTTTGCACAGAAACAAAAGGCCAACGAAGGTTGAAAAATAAATAAGCGAGAATGGCTGCATCAAAGAGTAAAGGAAGTAAAAACCAATCATTGCCAGCACGATAAAATAATACTGAAAGAGAGGTAAACGTCACTAGGCTCAGCATCCCCGCAAGGCCATCGATTCCATCAACCATATTGAAAGCATTAATCGAGCCTATCACGGCAATAACAGTGACTAAAATACCAACATAGCCGAGTTTAAACTCAAAAAAATAAAAAATATCACCCAAAGTGGTCAGGTAAAATCCTGCACCAAAAATGAGTATTGATGCAACAATGACTTGAGCAACTAACCGAAGCCGCACAGACAAATCATAACGATCGTCCAGTACGCCAATGAAAAGGATCAATGATGACGAAATAAGATACAAATTGAGGGTTTGACTGCTTTTAATAAACAGTCCAGAGGCGAGTAAAACACTGAAAAAAATCGCAATCCCACCTATCAGAGGGATGGCACCATCGTGGCATTTACGCTCATTAGGTACATCTAATAAGCCAACCTTAGCAGCGATAGGTTTGAATACTAAAATGGCAGTAAAACTAAATATAAAAGCCGTTATAAAAGGAACTAAATAATCCATCATCTCATCCTTAAGCACTTATAAAACTACATATTATAAAACTTAACATTGTAAAAATTCATTTAACGCGACGTATTCTACCACTTTTGGCGATAGTTAACTGCTAGGTATTATAATTATGCTGACGTAAATTAATAGCTAAATAATTCATTCGTGTGATGGCTGAGTAAACGTAAAGGTTTTATGCAGAAAAGCCGTTATCCGCCAAATGTTTGCAATAACAGAGAAGTAAATAGCAAAAGTCACTAAAAATGAAAAAAACATAATCGATTCAGGC
>NZ_JACJFI010000535.1 GCF_014164505.1 Shewanella sp. SG41-4
TATTTCCGTCATCTCTTTACGGAATTACCCAAGCGTGCACCATTAGATGATATGACTGATTTGCTGCCGTGGAATGTTGATTTAGGTGAAGCAGAATAAGCTTCACCAGTTCATTGACCGCTTACCTTTAAAGCGGGATAGTTCCCCATCGAAAATATGCGCTTTTCAGCATTTTTAGTCTGGGGTGCAGAGGATTTTAAAAGGGATACAAACGCTTTGCCCCTTTGATCTGGTGTAGCCTCAATGCCACGACTCACGTCAGCCGTTGAGGCCGCAGAGCACTCGGCCACTAATCTATTCACTGAGAATTTCATCGTCAATCTAGGTTTAAGATACCAGCTCAATAGCTTGTTTTGCGGTTGTATATAGTGTTTTTATCATCAAGCCTAAAACCCAGCGAATAAACTTCACACTCATTTCTTTAACCGTTTGTATTCTATTTCCAGCAAAAACTAGCATGTGACCTAATAAACCTCTTAACTCCTCAGCTATTTCATCAGTTGACTTAACAACGATACCATGCAAACAGCGAGCTAATATGTCATAAAACTGCAAACCATGACTTAAAGAGGCTTGGGCGACAATTAATGCATACTGACCTGTTTTTTTCAAAAGAGTGATTAAAGCATCGGTAATGATTTGCTGCCAGCGTTGAGAGAATGATGCATTATGACGTTGATCATATTTTAGTACCGTATGCTTATGGTTAAGCGTTTTAAGTGCTCTATTCATCGCGCTATAGCTCTTATATGATGCAACGGTATTGACATAACCAGGTGTGGCTTTTTCCATAGAATGCGCACCAATCGAGAAAAAAGACCCACTGTTCATTGCTGTTTGGTACTCACCGACAGTATGACTAAAGGGCCATACCGGAACTGCTGGTACAGGGTCCGCACCATGCGTAACACGATAATGCTCGATATTAGTAGAGGCTTGGTGAACAAATCTCTCAGTAACAACCCTTGGCGCACCAAAGGTATATAACTTGGTGTCAATCCCTTTCTCACTTGCCCAAAGCGCTGTTAATTGCGCAATAGCCCCACCCAAACTATGACCCACAACATGTAAACAATGAGGTTTATGCAGTGCTACATAATCATTAAATTCAGACTGCATACTGCTAAAAGCTTTTTCAAATCCTGAGTGTACTTCAAGACTTTTAGGCCCAACTGTTATAGCAATATTGCCATTAGTTAACCAGTCAGCAAATGACGTAAAAACAGTGCCACGAACACTAATAATATGATGTTGTTTAAATTGTGGCGAGATCCCTTGTGCCGTTAATGCAAAGCCAGTACTGCGATTCAATAGTTGGTTAACTAAGCCACCACTAACGCCTTGGATCTGACTATTAGTTATTTTAAAATTTTTAATAAAATCAAGATGAAAGTCACTCTGAAAACTTTTATTTTTCCTAGTATCATATACTCTTGAGGCTATACTAGCTGCTGTGCTAGGTGAAATTGTGTTACTCATAATTCGACTTCCTTGCCGGTAAAACGATCCGTTAGTTTATTAAAATCACCATCTTCAACAATATATTCCTTGTCACCATCATAAACTAATACGGGAGTATAATCCTCACCCCAGCGGCAGATGCTTGAAGCCATATGATCAAGATGTTCGTTATTGGTATTGTTAAATTGAAAACTCACACGCTTATCGGTCAATTCACAATTCATAAAAGATAGCTTTTTAGAAAACTCTGGCACTTCCTCAAT
>NZ_JACJFI010000536.1 GCF_014164505.1 Shewanella sp. SG41-4
AAGTATTGACTTAGTTGAGACTCAACATTAGAAAATAATGACTTAATCAACCCAAGGTGAGCAGCAGGTAAAGGCTGGTCATCTGTCATTGTTAATTCAAATACCAATCGGAAACAGCGTCGATTCGCTAAAGCAAACTGGCTATAAACTAATGCCATTTGCTCAATTGTTTGTTTTGGCGTGGTCGGTTTAATTAACTGTAACTGCACAGCTAGTTGTAACAATGTTTGTTCAGATACAGCGAGTAATAAGTATTGGTAACTACCAAAAATATTAATTAACGTACTTGGCACGTAACCAATAGTTGTCGCAACTTTTCGTAAACTTAAGTTATCAACACCATGGCATTGTAAATGCTCAACCACAGCACTAATAGCCATATGGCGGATCTGCTCATGCGTATGCTCTTTTCGTCTCGCCACAATACCAACCTAAAAATGATATGCACCTTATTAAGTTGATAAATTAACAGCAAACAAAATAAAAAACAACGTTCATAATAATTATTTTTTTAATTAAAAATACACGACTAGGTTTGATAAACCGCGAATAACCAAGAAATAATCCTTGAGAAACATTATAATTGCTCATCAATAAGCCAGCGACAGAAACATAACCATGCCTCATACCGATATAAAACTAACCGAATATAGTCATGGCGCAGGCTGCGGCTGTAAGATCTCTCCTAAAGTCTTAAGCACCATTCTTGCGTCACAACTTCCAGTATTTACTGACCCCAATTTATTAGTCGGTAATCAAACCCGTGACGATGCTGCAGTTTATAAACTCAATGAGCAAACCGGCATTATCAGTACCACCGACTTCTTTATGCCCATTGTGGATGATCCATTTACCTTTGGAAGAATTGCCGCAACCAATGCCATCAGCGATATTTATGCCATGGGCGGCACGCCAATTATGGCTATTGCGATATTAGGCTGGCCGGTTAATGTATTGCCACCAGAAGTTGCCCAGCAAGTAGTTGATGGCGGACGTCAAGCTTGTGCCGATGCAGGTATTATGTTGGCTGGAGGTCACAGTATTGATGCTCCTGAACCTATTTTTGGTTTAGCGGTTACAGGCCAAATCCCGCTTGAGCGAGTAAAACAGAACAACACTGCCAAAGCGAATGATCGTCTATATCTCACCAAACCGCTTGGTATTGGCATTCTGACTACAGCGCAGAAACAGAAAAAGTTGCGTGATGAAGACAGTCAAATTGCCCCAAATGCGATGTGTCAGCTCAACACGATAGGTATTGATATCGCTAAAATTACTGGGGTTAATGCATTAACGGACGTCACAGGATTTGGACTAGCGGGTCACTTAATAGAAGTCTGCCAAGGCGCACAACTTAAAGCTAATATCGTTTTATCCCAAGTCCCTTTACTCCCTAAAGTCAGTGATTACCTCGCTCAAGGTTGTATTCCAGGTGGCACACATCGCAATTTTGACAGTTATAGCGAACATTTGCCGCCATTAACAGATGACCAGAAAGCGATTATTTGCGATCCACAAACCAGTGGAGGACTATTAGTTGCCGTGAGTGCAGAGGCTGAACAGGAACTTAAAACACTATTAGAAGCCAATGGAATTGACGCTATTTGTATCGGCATGCTCAATACCTATGAACCTCATACTGACGGACACGATATTCTTGTGGAATTAAACTAATGAGCGAGGTCATCCCCAGCTCAGAATATGGCAGACTTCTATTAGAAA
>NZ_JACJFI010000537.1 GCF_014164505.1 Shewanella sp. SG41-4
GCATTCACTCAATTTGTAGTTGGTCTTTCTAGAGGGTTACAAGCCTCATGGTATTATTTTGTAATTGCTATTGTTGCTGTTATTTGGCTATTCAAAATTGCTCATAATAACTCACAGGCCTTCCGTAACCGAATAGATGAAATGGTTTTAAAAATCCCAGCCATTGGCAATATCCTCCATAAAGCTGCTATGGCACGTTTTGCTCGTACTTTATCTACAACCTTTGCTGCAGGTGTTCCATTAATAGATGGTTTAGAATCTGCTGCTGGAGCATCTGGCAACTATGTTTATCGAAGCGCGCTATTAAAGGTTCGCCAAGAAGTCATGGCTGGTATGCAGATGAATGTTGCAATGCGCACGACCAAATTATTCCCTGACATGTTAATTCAAATGGTGATGATTGGTGAAGAGTCCGGTGGTTTGGATGAAATGCTGAACAAAGTCGCCAACATTTATGAGATGCAAGTGGATGATGCTGTAGATGGTTTATCGAGCCTAATTGAGCCAGTTATGATGGTAGTGATTGGCACTGTTGTCGGCGGGTTGATTGTAGCAATGTACTTACCAATTTTCCAAATGGGTAATATTGTCGGTTAATATTAAATAATTCTCAAAAAAAAGAATAACATGACTGAATTTATTTCAACTTTTGTTGCAACAATGATTCAATACCCTTGGGTCTTTGTTGCGATTAGCTTTGTTTTTGCGGCCACCATTGGCAGCTTTCTCAACGTCGTGATCCACCGTTTACCTGTCATAATGAAACGAGAATGGCAAAGCGAATGTAATTTTTACCTCAATGAATATCATCCTGATATTGTCGAACAGGTCGGTAATGACCGTTTAAACAAACCCATTGATGCTTTTCCTGCTAAATACAACATTGTGGTACCTGGTTCTGCCTGCCCAAAATGTAAAGCCAATATAAAACCTTGGCATAATCTACCAATATTGGGTTGGATAATGCTTAAGGGTAAATGTGCCGATTGCAAAACCAGCATTTCAAGCCGCTATCCTATTATTGAGCTGTTAACCGGTGTATTGGTTGCTGCATTAGCCTGGCATTTTGGCCCAACATGGCAATTTGTTTATGCCAGTATTTTAACCTTTGTGTTAGTGGCATTAACGGGTATCGATTTAGATGAAATGCTATTACCGGATCAGCTCACCTTACCGATCCTGTGGTTAGGGTTAATCATTAACCTTAAAGGCATTTATACTAGTCCGGAAGACGCTATTATTGGCGCTGCTGCAGGGTATTTAAGTTTATGGTCGGTATTCTGGTTATTTAAATTAGTCACTGGCAAAGAAGGCATGGGATACGGTGACTTTAAACTATTAGCCGTCTTCGGTGCTTGGTTAGGCTGGCAAATGCTGCCATTAATTATCTTACTGTCTTCACTAGTAGGTGCGGTAGTGGGCATAACCATGATTATGACTAAGAAGCTCAACAAAGGTAATCCAATCCCCTTTGGTCCTTATATCGCTGCGGCAGGCTGGATAGCGTTAGTATGGGGACATGACATTCTTAATTGGTATCTTAGTACGTTATGAGCTTAAACAAGTATGTTGTAGGGTTAACAGGCGGCATAGCCAGCGGTAAAACCACCGTGGCTAACTTATTTGCAGAGTATGGCATAGACTTAGTAGATGCAGATGTTATCGCCCGAGAAGTGGTATCTATTGGCTCTGACGGTCTAAACGCGATAGTA
>NZ_JACJFI010000538.1 GCF_014164505.1 Shewanella sp. SG41-4
AAAATATTAGACATCGATAAATACCCCATCGTTGCCGCCAAGTTACAACTAACCTTATATGATATTTCCCAAGAGTTAGGAGATAAGGTAGCTGCGGAACAAATGCTTGATGAGGTTAAAAACAGCGCTGCATTTACTCAAAATGTCGATGTTCAATATCTTTGGTTACGTAAGAAAGCCGCGGAAAAACTTTATAGACAGTCCTATCAAGAAGCTAAAACCTTATTTGAACAAGCTTTTAGCATTGCTAAAACCCAAGAATCCGATATTTGGTTGGCTAAAAGCTATAACGATTTAGCACTCACTGAACAGTATTTGAATCAATATGACAAAGCATTGAGTTACTACCAGAAGAGTTTAGCGATTAAAGAGGCTCTAGGTAATGACTTTTATACTGCGATAACCCTCAACAACCTTGGTCTGATTTATAAAAAACTCGAAAAATTTAAAGAATCCCAGCGCTATTTCGAACTCTCACTGGAGCATTACTTACGCTACACCAGTCATAATGTAGATATTCATGTTATCGGTTATATGTCGCATCTCTACGGAAATATTGCTGAAATATATAATATAAACAACCAGTTTAATAAGAAAAACTTCTACAGTAATAAGGTCATCGAAGCCTACAATGATAACCTTGTCGGTGACGATAGGCTTTCTGCGCTAATTAATGTAGCCACCATCCATATCAATGCTAATGAATTTACGCGCGCCCAAGATGTCGCCAACACATTATCGGAATATTTAACCCGCGATGACCATTCGTTTCATGACGTAATTTTCTATTTAAAAGCCCAAATAGCCACACATCAAAAAGATGCGACTCAGGCAATAAAATTTATTGAAAGCGCAATGGACTATAGCGACACCAAACAAGATTCATTGCAAAAAATGAACATTTATCACTACGCAAGCGAGTTATATTATGACAATGGTCGCCCTTATGAGTCCCTGGTTTATCTAAAGAAATATCAACAGTTGCACGAAACCTTATTGGAGAAAAAATACAGTGAGAACATTAAAGTCATTCAAAGCGATATAGAGAATGAACGCGTACAACGAGCATTAGTAGAGGAGCAAATTACCAGCCAACAGAAGAGCCAAAAAATCGATAAGTTACTTAATTTAATCCTTGGTATCACCAGCGTTAGCTTGTTAGTCGGCTTTATTGTGAGCTTTTATATTTATAGAAAACGTAAAGCCCAGCAGCATTTAATGACCATAATAGAGTCACATAAGCAGCAATTATTTTTATTATCTAATGACGATATACCAGAGCAAGACGATGCCCAGCAACAGGAATCTACGCCATTATCGCCTTCTGAATTAACAGCTTCTTTTGCGGAGTTATTAGTGAATACTATGATTGATTGCATCAGTATTTGGGAAAAAAGCACTAAAACGAATAAAGTAGAATTAGCCGACAGAAGCAAAATTTGGACTATCTCTATCGATTCAGGCCGCTTAAGAACACGTTCTTTAGATAAATACCTACAGGTAAAAAAATTACCTGCTAACCCACGCTGGCGTAATGTGGTTAAAACATGTCACTTCATTTTGTCAGAGTGCCATCTGTCAAATGATGATAGAACATTACTGACCTCGCACCTTGACCGAATAATGCAAGTGATCAAGAGCGAGTCTTTAGACACAACGTAACCTTTTATCTTCGCTTATCCGCCTTTTTTGAGT
>NZ_JACJFI010000539.1 GCF_014164505.1 Shewanella sp. SG41-4
ATTTGAGTTTATAAAACTTTGATTGCTCAAATGCCGGTGGTTTGAGTGTCTAGAAATTTGATTGCTGAAATGCAGGCGATTTGAGTGTTTAGAACTTTGATTGCTGGAATACCGGCGATTTGAGTGTCTAGGACTTTAATTGATGGAATGCCGGCTGTTTGCGTGTCTAGAACTTTGATTGCTGGAATACCGGCCGTTTGATTTTCAAGTCCATTTACCATAGTAACGCTACCGATAGCTAATGCCGATAAAACCGCTACTGTAATCATTCCTTTAATCATTTTAATCTCTCTTATATTTAGTAATTCAAGCTCAGGGTTAAATAACAATATTATTTTGACAACTGAACTTTTATTAGCATTTAGCATGCCAAATATAAGAGCTAATTATTTATTTTTTCATTAATGTACTATTTAATGCTTCAAATTTAAGTTTGTCAGCGGTGAGCATTAACTCAAAGTCGACTTCTCTAATAGGTTTACTGTAAATATAACCTTGAATTTCTTCACAATTAAGTGCTTTTAATATGTTGAGTTGTGCAGTTTGTTCTACACCTTCACCGACGACCGTTAGCCCCATATTGTGGGCAATTGTAATTATAGAATCGACCATCTTAAGATCCCGGTCAGATTTATCTATGTCATCAACAAAAGTTTTATCGATTTTTAGACAATTAATTGGAAAACGTTTTAGATATGATAAAGAAGAATAACCGGTACCAAAGTCGTCAAGAGCAAGGCTGACGCCCATTCTAGCCAATTGTTGCATCACTTTAATCGCTTGTTCAGGATCTTTAATCACAGTCCCTTCAGTTATTTCAAGTTCTAAGTGTTTAGCCGGTAATTTGGTTAGTCGTAAGATTGACTCTATTCGTTGGCGTAAATCAGGCAGAGCAAATTGTCTTGACGATAAATTGACCGCAACACGGCCACTAAATAGGCCTAGCTCTAACCATTTTTGCGCAGCAAAACATGCTTTGCGTAATACCACATCACCAATTTCAACGATCAAACCATTTTCTTCGGCAAGGGGAATAAATTCATTTGGTCCAATCAGGCCTAATGTAGGGTGATTTAACCTTACTAAGGCTTCCATTCCGGTGAGGCGATCTTTCTTTACGTCAATTTTCGGTTGGTAATACACTTCAAACAAATCATCTTTAAGCGCTTCTCTAATCAAACTTTCTATTTCAAGCTGACGTAAAGCATTTTGGTTTAATGACTCAGAATAAAACTGATAGCAGTTGCCACCACCTGACTTAGCGTGATACATAGCAATATCAGCTTTACGCAACAATGCTTGCTCGTTTTGTTCATCTTCAGGATAAAGCACAATACCGATACTAATGCCTAGCACCAGTGAGTCATTATTAAGCGTAAAAGCTGGTTTTAAACAATTTATCACTTGGGTTGCTATGGCTGCACACGATCCGATATCAGGGTGTTGATCGACAAGTAAAGCAAATTCATCCCCCCCTAGACGGTATAAGCTTGCGTGCTTTGGGATGGCTAACTTAATACGTTCAGCAACCCCAATTAATAAATCATCACCAATTTGATGGCCTAATGAATCATTAATACGTTTGAAATTATCTAAATCGAGCACCATCAAGGTGTGATGCACATCTTTTTTGACTAAGTTACTGAGTGTCACTTGCAAACTAGAGCGATTAGGTAAACCGGTAAGTAAGTC
>NZ_JACJFI010000053.1 GCF_014164505.1 Shewanella sp. SG41-4
GAACCACACCTTGCTCATCACCACTGCGATTTAAAGGATGAAGCAGATCACGACTAATCTTATTCGCTTCATCTAGAATGGCTAATGCAGTATCCATGTCGACAACATCTGCCATAGCAGGAAGTTGTTCCCACGTAGCTTGGGCATCAAATACCTGTTCCAACAAGAATTGCATGTCCTTCAATGGGGCTTGATATGGGTTCATAAGAGTCTCTTAAACAAATAATTAAAACAGTTGTTTTAATTTATACTAAAGTGTGACAAAAAGAAAAGCTTTTTAGCAATTATCTAACCATAATTTGACGAATCTCGACTCATGTCAGCCTTTATCTCAATAGTTTATGTTTCTCAGCCCGATAGGGTTCCAATGAGTTACAATTACCCGTAGGATCCTTGAGTTAACAGCTTATTTGATTGAGATCTGTGACCCTTAGATCTTGATTTGATGACCCAATAGATCTACCCCTTAGAATTAGACTATAGCGAACGGCACTTTATGCATACACGTACTGACGAGACCTCCCGATCATCTGCTATATCTGAGCACTATCAACAAGTCACTATTATTGGCAATGCACATGGCGATTGGCAGCCCGCCGAAATGGGTCATACATTTATTTTCAACGCAACTGAACATGATGCCGATAGCGTCATAAACATTTGTAATGGTCCTTATGCTGGTTCACATCAAGCCTTTGTTGTAAGTAATAGTCTCGATGATAATCAATTAGTCTCATTACTCACTGAGGTAGGTGAAACACTCGATAGCCAACTTAATTGCTGGCCATCTTCGGGATTGGTGACCATTCTATTGATGTCGTTGATGGCAAAACAGGTCAATGTACAACGTATGTCTTTGTTACCGTCTTTAGCGAGACCCAATGACATGCCGGCTTCAGAGCATTTGCCTTGTATGGTGCATAATTGGTTAGGTGAACGTCGTATCGCATTAGGTTTGCAACTCACCAGTAATAATATTCAGTGGCCCGAATTATTTGTAGATGATGCATCTACTTTATTGATACATGATGTTGAACCTGTTGATATTAATCCGTTTGAAATACTATTGAGTGATGCAGTTCGTCGACGCCAAAATGATGTATTAACCCCAGATAATTCTGATCCGCAATTTAAAATTGCCCAGCGCTTAGCCTTGCAAGTGACAACAGAGCAACCAGATAATCTTGATGTGCAATATGCGTTGTTAGCCGCATTGAGTAACTTACCTAGCGTGCAATGGCTAACCTATGCCAACCAAAGCGATCTCATCATGGCCGAGTCATTGTTTTATAATCAATATCCACAAACAGCCAGTTATTGGTACCTTATTGATAATCAAGCATCACAATACTTAGACACTATCCGCCATCACCTTGCTTATTGTCAGCAAGTGATCGCGTTAACGGCCAAGCAGAGTCATACCGACAGGCAAAGTATTGGTTAACAGCAAACAAAAACGCCTCTAAATAGAGGCGTTTTTGTTAATGGTTAATAATAAATGGTTAAGGATGGCCAATTACCACATTAAATCATCTGGAATTGCATAATCTGCATATGGATCATCGACTCCACTTACCTGCTCAACAGAATCTTTAGCCGCTTTATCCCATAAATAACCACACCATTGTGGAACGAGTAGCTTCACTCGCTCTGCAAGCTTATGCGGTACGATGTAGGTTTTATCTTCATAACGGACTATGCCTAAACTGCCATTGAGTAAATCAGCTTGAATTTTATCGGTAATATAAACCGAATAAATCTTATTTTCTAAGGTGAAGTTAAACTTAAGCTCAGCATCTCGCGCAACAGTAATTGCAAATTTAGAAAACTCACTGATTAAACCACGGACTTGACCTTTTTCAGATGCTTGCGCAAAGCGTTGCTCATTCAATGCTTTATCTTTTTTCGCTTGCACTAATTTTTGCTCGGCAATTTGTTGCTTGAGCTCTGAACTGCCGTCATCAATTTTGGCTTTTTTGTCACGACGTTTCTGTGTTTTTGCGTCGCGGACTTTCTGTTTACTGGCAAGACCTGCTTTAAGCAGTTGATCTTGTAATGCATTTGCCATGGTATTTACCTTTAAATTTATCGATTTTTATAAACCGTGCTTGGCGGCTATGTCGCCTAATTCTGTCATTGCAATACTGGCCCCACCCAATGACCAACCACCATCAACAGGCAAAACAACACCGGTAATGTATGACGCCATGTCAGATGCAAGGAACAAAGCTGCATTAGCAATATCTTGACCTTTACCATTGCGTTTTAGCGGCACACTATTGGCCACTCGCTGTTGCATTTCATCACTTGGCGCTAAGCGGTTAAAGCCTTCGGTATCTGCTATTGGGCCTGGTACGATAGAGTTAATTCGTATCCCTTCAACGCCCCATTCTAGTGCTAATGTGCGAGTTAACATATCGACTCCAGCTTTAGCGGCACAAACATGCACTTGTAACGGCATCGCGATATACGCTTGTGGTGCGGAAATTTGAATAATGCTGCCATTCGGGCGTGATAACAATGGGTAAGCTTGTTTCAACACTTGAAAACTGCCAATTAAGTCAATATCGATAACCGATTTAAAACCATTATTAGACAGTTTTGCCGCACTGGCGGGAAAGTTACCCGCAGCGCCACTCACTAATACGTCTATATGACCGTAGAGATCTGCAATTTTGGTAAAACCAACCGTTAATGCATCGTTGTCACGAACATCGAAACTTACGCCTAAATGCTTGGCGTTCGGATTAGCTTGTGTAAGCAATTCTACTGCGGCATTGACCTTATCGATACTGCGACTCGCGACCGCAACATTGGCACCGGCTGTAGCAAATTGAATGGCTACTTGAAGGTTTATTCCAGATGTACCACCCACCACCACAACATTTTTACCGGTGTAATCAAACCCTTTTTCATCAAACCCTTTTTCATCAAACATAGTCATCCCTTATTTCTGTGTGATTTGGTTAATGCAGATACGTTATCTTTACAGCTAGATTGAACAGGTGCCTTGATTAAGTCAATTCAACCGTTACCGCGACAACATATCAAACATGCAGTGATTGATAGATAGCTTTAAGTGCTGCTAATGGATCGGCTGCTTGAGTTATAGGTCGACCAATCACCAAATAATCTGACCCTGCCGCAATAGCTTGTGGTGGCGTCATGACACGATGTTGGTCACCAGCATCTGTGCCTGCAGGTCGAATACCCGGTGTAACCAGGGTGAAGTCTTGTCCAAATGATGATTTAAGCAATTTAGCTTCTTGAGCCGAACACACAACCCCGTCTAACCCTGCTTGATGAGTCAATTTGGCTAAGCGCAGCACATGTTCAAACGCTGGGACATTAATACCAAGTAACACTAAATCTTCATCTGACATCGATGTTAATACCGTAACGGCTATCAATAATGGTGCGTCGTCACCAAATGGTATCAATGCTTTTTTAGCTGCCTGCATCATGGCTAAGCCGCCACTTGCATGTACGTTGGTCATCCACACGCCTAAATCGGCGGCGGCGGCAACGGCTTTTGCAACGGTATTGGGAATATCATGAAATTTCAAATCAAGAAATAAATCAAAATCACGACTGTGGATGTCTTTAACCAGATCGGGTCCGAATAAAGTAAACATCTCTTTACCGATTTTTAAACGACAGATATCTGGGTCAAGTTTATCAATAAAGGTTAATGCGTCGTTTTTATTGTCATAGTCGAGGGCGACTACAATGGATTTATCACTCATTAGGACTCCAGCGGCAATAGCTTGTATTATGCGTCTATTATAGGGTTTCTATCTTTTGATGGCGACGTTATTCACCATCGAGACCTTTGATACGCTTGATACTGCCCCACTGTTTACAAGACGGACAATGCCAATATAAACCGTGAGAGGGAAAACCACACTCAGTACAGCGATAACTAGGGCGAAATTTAATTTGTTGTTCAACGAGTTGTTCTAGCATTGATAAACTTTGTTTTGCTTGCCCTTCTTCAGCTTGCTTAATGTGTAGTTTCATTAAGTGCTGAAAACCTTTCATGGTCGGATGATTATATAGGTTATCCAGCATCATAGTTTCAGCACTTTGATTTTGGCCAAGACTTATTTGATGTTCGGCTAACGCTACAACGACACTAGCACCCGCGCCATCGGCAATAGCTTTAGCAAGTAATTCACTAAAGCCTGTTGGATCTTTGGTGTCGCGATATACTTGTTTTGCAATGGAAACACCATCAGCAAATAAATTGATATCAGCCACTTTTAGCTCTTGTAGCGCCTGTTTACATAACTCAAATTGGCCTGCATCGAGATACATTTTCGCTAACGTTAACCAAGCACGACCGCATTGGGCGTCTTGTTTGATGGCTTGTTGTAGTTTTTTGATTTTTTCAGCGTCATTATTGGCTTCATCAGCTAACTGACAATAAAAATGGGCCGTGGTGCATTTAAGCACTTGTTGACGTTTACGAGGTAGGCGCTTAGTGATATTGATGGCGTCTTGCCACTCTTTAGTCACTTGGTAGATTAACAACAGTTGTGTTTCAGCTTCTTCACTGTGGTCATCTTGACTGACTAAGTTAATAAAAATTTCTTCGGCGCGGTCATAAAACCCTGCTGCCATATAATCTTTACCTAGCTCCATCATAGCAATGTCACGTTGCTCATTGGTTAAGCTGGGCCTTGCAATCAAATTTTGATGAATACGTATTGAACGGTCAACTTCACCACGTTTACGAAATAACGAACCTAATGATAAATGGGTGTCGATAGTTTCATCATCAACATCTAACATACTTATGAATAGATCGACCGCTTTGTCAGACTCATTCGACAGTAAAAAGTTAAGCCCAGTAAAATAATCTCGGCTTAATTTTTTACTCTGCTGGCTATCACTATGACGAATACTGCGTCGTCCCATGTACCATCCATAACCGGCAGCGATAGGCAATAACAAGAACAAGATCTCTAGCATACTAGGCTGCTTGATCCTTAGGAGTCACAACAACACTAATTGCATCCGCAGCAGTATACTTTTTAAGTGCTTTGTTACTTTTACGTAACGCGATTTTTAACTTAACAATATGGTAGCTTGCAAATATCCAGCTGATAATAAATCCGCTAAAAAATACCACAGCAAGCACCATAGGCAATCGATACTGCCCTTCAGCAATAAAGTAACTTAAGGTGACAACTTGTTCATTTTTAGCGCCAAATAATAAAGCTAAAACAAACAATAATCCGACAAGTACAACAATAATAAATGATCTCACGCTATTCTCCATGAAGGTGCATCAATATAATGATTATCCAAGAAATTTACTGAGCTGACCAGCATTGACTGCCATTAGATACAAAAAAGCCTCCAATTGGAGGCTTTTTATTCAAGCGTTAATTAACAATTAACAGCATCGACACGTTCGCGCAGTTCTTTTCCCGGCTTAAAGTGCGGTACATATTTGCCTTCCAAGTCAACAGAGGTTCCTGTTTTTGGATTACGACCCATACGTGGTGCACGATAGTGAAGTGAAAAACTACCAAATCCACGGATCTCTATACGATCACCGGTTTCTAATGTTGTTGCCATTTGCTCCAACATTTCTTTGATTGCACTTTCCACTTCTTTCGCCGACAGTTGCGACTGCCTAGTGGCGAGTTTTTCGATAAGTTCAGATTTTGTCATCTTAGCTATCCCATATTATCAAGCCAAACACAGTCGCCTAATGGGGACCACGTCCCCATACAACAGACGATTTTCGATTACTTACGAGCTGCTTTAAAGGCTTCTGCCATTGCGCTGCTCATTACTACATCGTCTTGCTTGTTCAAAGTAGCGATCGCTTCTTTCTGTTCAGCTTCATCTTTCGCTTTGATAGATAAGCTGATAGAACGGTTCTTACGATCTACACCCATGAACTTAGCTTCGATTGCATCACCAACTGAATAAACAGTAGATGCATCTTCGATGCGGTCTGCAGAGATGTCAGCTACACGAATGTAACCTTCAACTGTTTCTGCTAATTCAACTGTAACACCTTTTGCGTCAACAGCAGAAACAGTACCGTGAACTACGGTGCCTTTCTTCTTGTCAGCTAAGTATGCGTTGAATGGATCATCTTCAGTTTGCTTAACACCTAGGCTGATGCGCTCACGCTCTGGGTCTACTGAAAGAACTACAGCGTGGATCTCATCGCCTTTCTTGTATTCAGAAACTGCGTCTTCGCCAGTACCGTTCCAAGAAATGTCAGATAAGTGAACAAGACCATCGATTCCACCGTCAAGACCGATAAAGATACCGAAGTCAGTGATTGACTTGATCTTACCAGATACTTTGTCGCCTTTGTTGTAACGAGTTGCGAAGTCATCCCATGGGTTAACTTTACACTGTTTAAGGCCTAGAGAAATACGACGACGCTCTTCATCGATGTCTAGTACTAACACTTCAACTTCATCACCTAAGTTAACAACTTTAGATGGGTGAATGTTCTTGTTAGTCCAATCCATTTCAGAAACGTGTACTAAACCTTCAACACCTTCTTCGATTTCAACGAAACAACCGTAGTCAGTTAGGTTAGTTACGCGACCAGTAAGACGTGTGCTTTCTGGGTAGCGCTTGCTGATTTCTAACCATGGATCTTCGCCAAGTTGCTTAAGACCTAGTGATACGCGTGTACGCTCACGGTCATACTTAAGAACTTTAACGTTGATTTCGTCACCAACATTAACGATTTCAGATGGGTGCTTAACACGCTTCCAAGCCATATCAGTGATATGTAAAAGACCGTCTACACCACCTAAGTCTACGAATGCACCGTAGTCAGTAAGGTTTTTAACGATACCTTTAACAGCTTGACCTTCTTGTAGATTCTCAAGAAGAGTATCACGTTCAGCACTGCTTTCAGATTCGATAACTGCACGACGAGAAACAACAACGTTGTTGCGCTTCTGATCAAGCTTGATAACTTTGAATTCTAATTCTTTGTACTCTAAGTGAGCTGTGTCGCGAACTGGGCGCACGTCAACTAGAGAACCTGGTAAGAAGGCACGGATACCGTTTAATTCAACAGTGAAACCACCTTTAACTTTACCATTGATGATACCGATTACAGTTTCAGCATCTTCGTACGCTTTTTCTAGAACGATCCAAGCTTCATGACGCTTAGCTTTTTCGCGAGACAATTGAGTCTCACCGAAGCCATCTTCAACAGAGTCAAGGGCTACGTCAACTTCATCACCAACTTGAATTTCTAAAACGCCTTGTGCGTTTTTGAATTCGTCAGCATTGATTGGGCTTTCAGACTTAAGACCTGCGTCAACAAGTACCATACCGTTTTCGATGGCAACAACAGTACCACGGACGATAGAACCTGGACGGAACTCTAGAGTTTCAAGGGATTGTTCAAATAGATCAGCAAAAGATTCAGTCATGTTTTGGGTTACTTTCATTAAATAAACCACCATCCATCCTAGATGTGGAGTCTAGTAATATTATTCGGATCATCCATGACACGAATACCTACTGCACAATAAACGACAATTCGCTTATGAGACAGTAATTTTTTGTCCAACGTATTCAAGAACTTGCTTCAATACATCTTCAATACCTATGCCGCTTGTATCAATAACAAGGGCATCTTCAGCTGGGACTAGCGGCGAAGCGGCGCGATTAGTATCACGGTCGTCTCGTTCAATAATTTCAGCTAAAAGGCGATCGATTTTAACATCGAAGCCATTGTCCTGCAACTGATTATACCGTCTTTGCGCACGTTCTTCAGCAGACGCAGTTAAAAATATTTTTACTGGTGCTTTAGAAAAAACCACTGTGCCCATATCGCGTCCGTCGGCAACTAAGCCTGGAGCGGCACAAAATGCACGTTGGCGACGTAGTAGTGCCTCACGAACACGCGGCAATGCGGCAACTTTTGAGGCAGCATTCGAGCATTCTTGTGTCCGAATGGTGGTGGTTACATCTTCACCTTCGAGAATCACTTTGATGGCATCAGACTCGGTACCTGTCAAAAATTGAACATCTAGGTGTGCAGCTAACAAAGTCAGTGCTTCTTCGTTTTCTAGTCCAACATCATGATGAATAGCGGCTAAGGCTAAAACACGATAAATCGCACCACTGTCTAACAAATGCCACCCTAAATGTTGTGCCAACAATTGACATATCGTCCCTTTCCCTGCACCGCTTGGGCCATCTACTGTGATCACTGGAGATCGTTCAGACATAATTTCCTCCGAAAATAATCTATCTTCCTTGAAAAGATAAAGGGTTCATCAACAAAATAAGCGCGCGCATTGTATAACAAAAAAATGTTAATTACTGATGAATTTTCGGTTATTAAAACCAAGATCGACCTTTAGCACATACCTGATGCACTAAAGGGTCTGTTTTAATTCCACGTTGTAATATTATTTTGCCAGTTGTGCAAATTGAGCAAAATAATCTGGAAATGTTTTAGATGTGCAATCTGGGTCGTTGATAGTGATACCGCAATTGGCAAAAGCCATCATTGAAAAACACATTGCCATGCGATGATCATTATAGGTATCAATTGCTGCAGTATTTAATTCTGCAGGTGGTGTGATGGTAATATAGTCATGGCCTTCTTCAACTGTCGCACCGACTTTACGTAATTCAGTGGCCATAGCCGCTAGGCGGTCAGTTTCTTTTATGCGCCAGTTGTATATATTGGTCAGTTTTGTGGTGCCTTTAGCAAATAATGCCGCGGTTGCAATGGTCATTGCGGCATCAGGAATATGGTTCATGTCCATTTCAATAGCACTGAGGCTCGATTTTCTGGCAATAATGAAATCATCGCCCCACTCTATATCTGCACCCATTTGGGCTAATGCATCCGCAAACTTAACATCACCTTGAATACTTAAACGACCCACACCAGTGACTTTAACTTCGCCGCCTTGAATAGCACCCGCAGCGAGGAAGTAAGATGCCGACGAAGCGTCACCTTCTACCAGAACTTTACCTGGTGACACATATTGTTGACCGGCTTTAATTTCGAAACGTCGATATTGGTGATTGATAACTTCAACACCAAACTGCTTCATTAACGCGATGGTGATGTCAATATAAGGCTTAGAGACAAGCTCGCCTTTAATATTAATGTTTACGCTATCTTTGGTCAGTGGCGCGACCATTAGTAATGCCGTTAAAAACTGGCTTGATAAATCACCGGCAATGTCAACATCACCGCCATTTAAGCCAGTTGCTTTAATCGTTAACGGTGGGAAACCGTCATTTTTAAGATACGTGACATCGGCACCTAATTGACGCAGCGCATCGACTAAATCACCAATTGGGCGCTCTTCCATACGCGGCTCGCCTGTTAAGGTAAACTCACCATGGCCTAACGTCAGTGCAGCGCATAATGGTCGCATTGCGGTACCCGCATTGCCAAGAAATAAACGTTGTGGATCCACAGATGAAATTGCACCACCTAAACCTGTTAGTTCACATACTGTATTATTGTGAGACAACTGGTAATGCACACCTAACTGCTTTAATGATGCCAACATATAACGAATGTCATCAGAGTCGAGTAAGTTAGTCAGCGTGGTTTTACCTTGTGCTAAGGTCGCTAATAACAGCGCGCGGTTTGAAATGCTCTTAGAGCCTGGAATGTTAATTTCGCCATTCATGCGAGTAATTTGGTCTAGACGCAGTTGTTTCATTAATACTCTTCTTTAGTGTTGCACTCATTAAACGTCTATCGATCGATATGAGTAAAAGGCTTCGCCGGAAATAAGCGTGACATAAGTAATGTGATGCGGGTCGGTGCAACACCTGACAAATACATGTCACTGGCAATGTTTCGATACAGTTTGCTAATAATTGACTAAATAATTCTTCGTAGCCCTACGTTACTGATTGTCAGCAAGGATTCAACCGTTATTTTGTGTTTTAGGCGACTTTTATGCTCAAGTTGAAAATTTTTTATCTTTAGCGCTTTTTTATTGGCAAATAGGACCGTTACAAAGGTTAATTCGGCTGTCAGGCTTAGTTGCCATAAATCAAAATAACCCTGTTGCAAATATCCCATTACAGCTGATTTAGCAGTTCTTTATTGATGTAAATCACGTTATGCTAAAGACCATAATGCATATCTTGTTAGCTTATTTCGCCCTAATGTCTGTAATTTTAAATAAGAAGGTCAATTCATGTTCAATTCTTTAACCGCGATGCCTGCCGATCCTATTTTAGGCTTATTGACTCAATACCGCGAAGACAGCCACCCAAATAAAGTCGATTTAGGTGTGGGCGTATACAAGGATCCTGTTGGCCATACACCTATTCTAGATTGTGTAAAAGCCGCTGAGAAAATTCGTTTAGACACAGAAACAACCAAAGTGTACATCGGCCCGACAGGCTCAGCGTCTTTCAACCAACTTATGGGTGAATTAGCTTTTGGTACCAGCCACAGTGCATTACTGGCTAACAGAGTTCGTACAGTGTCCACCCCTGGCGGAACCGGTGCTCTGCGCGTAGCGGCTGACTTTATTAAACGTTGTAATCCTAATGCTGTTTTATGGGTAAGCGACCCAACATGGGCAAACCACACAGGTTTATTTGAAGCAGCTGGCATTACAGTTAAAACCTATCCGTACTACGACTACGACAGTAAAACCCTTAAATTTGATCAAATGCTAGCAACGTTAAATACCATTGGTAAAGATGACGTGGTGTTATTACATGCTTGCTGCCATAACCCAAGCGGTATGGATTTAACCACTGAGCAATGGGATGAAGTGGTTAAGGTTACGGTGAAGCAAGGCTTTACACCATTAATTGATATGGCTTATCAAGGTTTTGGTGACGGCGTTGATGAAGATGCTTATGGCGTACGTCAAATGGCTGCCGCAGTTGAAAGCATGATTTTATGCAGCTCTTGCTCGAAGAACTTTGGCTTATACCGCGAACGTATTGGCGCTTGCTCAATTGTTGCTAAAGACAGCGCCACTGTAGATGTTGCTCAATCAGTATTGTTATACGTTGTGCGCTGCATTTATTCTATGCCGCCAGCACACGGTGCTGCGATTGTTGAGACCATTTTAGGCAACCCAGCTCTCAAGCAACAATGGTTAGACGAGCTTAAAGTCATGCGTGACCGTATTAATGGTAATCGCGCAATGTTGGTTAATCAATTAGCAGCCAATGGTGTTGACCGTGACTTTAGTTTTATTGCCCGCCAAAAAGGGATGTTCTCATTTTTAGGTGTTAAGCCAGAACAAGTAGCAATCCTTAAACAGCAGTACAGTGTTTACATGGTGGGTTCAAGCAGAATCAGTATTGCCGGTATTAGTGAAACGAACGTTGATTATTTAGCAAAATCTATTGCGGCAGTGTTATAACCAATTTTATTTAGATAATGATAAGTGAATAACATTACCTCATAAACAGGTCGCTTATAGCGACCTGTTTTATTTTTGAGTTTATAAAAGTACCTGTTCCCGAATTTACCTTGAAACGAGGTAATAAACCGCTATCAAGTTTACAGTTTGATGTAATACCAATTCCACTAATTATCTGGTCATTCAGCGGGAATTCTGTGCCTTCTAGGCAAATAATAGGATTGTAGGCATAGTTGCTCTTCGTCAAAATGCTATTAAGCAGCATAGAAGGCACAGAAACCCGCCTTGCAGGAGACGCTCAGACAGTCTATTTCTTTGTTGCATTGCTTTAAAAGGGAATAACCATTGTTTCAACAATGCGCCTCAAACTGAACAGTCTGAGCGACTCTGATTGGTCGCATAATTAATGGAAATGGTATAAATCCCTTACCAACTCCATTTGTTAATCCTGCTGAGGTTAACTTACCCGCCCCTGTTATTAATGGCTTCTGGTGACGTTATACATGCCAAACCGAAACAACTCATCTTACTGAGGTGAGTCTATATGGCTAATGCTTAACATCATTAATTATTGGTATTTAGGCACACGTAACTGCATTGTTAATGCTGTAGGTGATGGTTGTATATGAATTGAAGCCGCTTGTAGTTTTTAATTTACGGTCATCGGGAGATAGCTCCCATTACATAAACATTATTAACATAATGACACTGTAACTGTTTAATTTTTCTAAAAAAGAGATAGCCTGACGCTGAATTTAACAAATCAGGAAGGTGAAACCGTCATGCAAAATAAAGCCATAAGTGTACAAGAGATCCCCGTGTCAGCCGTTGTTTCAAGTACGGGTTGGTCACGTCAGGATACAACCTGGATGTTGAGCTTGTTTGGCACCGCGGTTGGCGCTGGAATTTTATTTTTACCTATTAATGCTGGAATGGGTGGTTTTTGGCCATTAGTGTTGATGGCACTCATGATAGGCCCAATGACCTATCTGGCTCACCGTGGATTATCTCGATTCTTATGCTCATCAGCGATTCCAGGCAGTGACATCACTCAGGTTGTTGAAGAACATTTTGGAACAGGAGCGGGTAAAGCGATTACTTGGCTGTATTTTTTAGCCATATATCCAATCGTATTAATCTATGGTGTCGGGATAACCAATACCGTCGACAGTTTCATTATTAATCAATTAGGCATGTTTACCGACGTCCCAAGAATTTTACTCGACGGTACGCCTGCACTGACGGAAGCTGGCGGGCAAATAATCGATAAAGTCAGTGGTATTCCACGCTGGCTTCTTTCGGGCATGCTCATCTTAGGCATGATGTCGGTGATGGTTGCGGGAGAAAAATTTATGCTCTCCGTGACGCGGTTATTAGTCTATCCACTCGTCGCTATCCTTGCTTTTATGTCTTTGTATCTCATACCAGACTGGAAGTTTGATGCATTAATGGTTGTGCCTTCGACAACGAATTTTTTCGGTACTGTCTGGTTAACCATCCCAGTGTTGGTATTTGCCTTTAACCATTCGCCCGCTATCTCACAGTTCTCGGTTTCTCTCAAAAAAGAACACGGCGCTAATGCCTCTCATAAAGCCGATGTCATCCTACGTAATACGGCCATTATGCTAGTGGGATTTGTGATGTTGTTTGTGTTCTCTTGTGTACTGTCGTTAACACCGGCGCAATTATTAGAAGCGAAGGCCGATAACTTGCCAATATTGTCTTATCTTGCCAACGTGCATGAAAGTGGCTTTATCAGCTATTTTGCCCCTGTGATAGCTTTCATCGCCATTATTTCATCTTTCTTCGGTCACTATATGGGCGCCACAGAAGGGTTAAAAGGCATAATTATTAAACAACTACCTGATAGCAGCAAGCCAGAAAACAGCACAAAAGTTGATAAATTTATTTTAGGATTTATGTTTATCACCACTTGGGCTGTGGCAATTATGAATCCAAGCATTCTGGGAATGATTGAAGCGCTTGGTGGCCCGGTGATTGCGGCAATTTTGTATCTAATGCCAATGTATGCGATATACAGAGTACCTGCACTAAAAGCTTACCGAGGACGATTAAGTAACATATTCGTCGTCATTACCGGTTTATTGTCTATGACCGCCATTCTTTTCGGTTTACTGAGTTAAATAAGATAATTTGAGCGGGAGCACACCCGCTCGAATGATTCATTGAGGCAGAGTTTTGTATAAAAGACTCAGTCAAAATGTAGTGTTATCCTTCAACTTCTACTGTTGTACATTTATCAAAAAACAAAAACTAGAAGTAGCTCAAAACCTTACTAGCATTATCTTGCTACTATAAAACCCATATCACCTCCTTCCCTTGAGTTAATTCAGTTAATGTCTTTTTACCAATCCCCAAAAAAATTGTCTGCATTTGATGCTAAGTTTGAAGCACAAAAAATAGCCTTTGCACCGGTAAGTTTTCAAGTCGCTCGTTGCTTAAGTCAATTTGGCATACTCACAAAGGTTGATGACGCCGGTGATGAAGGTATTAGCTTAATTGAACTGATGCAACAGGTTGAATTGTCTGAATATGCCATTCACGTATTGCTCGATATGGGATTAAGTATGGGCATTTTTTGGTGTAAGGATGATCGTTATCGACTTGATAAAACGGGTTATTTCTTACTCCATGATGATATGGCCGCAAAAAATCTAAACTTCATTCATGATGTTTGCTATCAAGGCTTGTTTGACCTTGACGATTCACTTAAGCAAGGCAAAGCAATAGGACTAAAACACTTTGGCGATTGGGACACTATTTACCCGGGGTTAAGTCAGCTACCTGAACAAACTAAAAAAAGTTGGTTCGAGTTTGATCATTATTATTCAGACCATGCCTTTGACAGTTTATTGCCTTTGATATTCAAGTCCAATCCGGCGCATATTATTGATGTGGGTGGCAATACCGGTAAATGGGCATTTGCCTGCACCCATTATAATAAAAACGTCAACGTCACCATTATGGATTTACCGGGGCAACTTGCTGTTGCAATGAAAAATGCCAACACTCATTTGGTTGCAGATCGTGTTCATCCGTTTGAAACAGATTTACTCGATAACGACAAGCCTTTTTACCAAGGTGGTGATTTATATTGGATGAGTCAATTTTTAGATTGTTTTTCTAAACAACAAATCATCACTATTCTTCAACGCACTGTGGCGGCAATGAAACCTGACAGTGAACTGTGTATATTAGAGACGTATTGGGATCGACAACCCCACGAAGCTGGTGCCTATTGCGTTAACGCAACCTCTTTGTATTTTACCGCGATTGCCAATGGCAATAGCCGGATGTATCACAGTAAAGATATGCTTAAAATGATCAATGAGGCAGGCTTGTATGTTGATGAAGACATCGACAACATTGGCCTAGGCCATACTTTACTGCGCTGTAAATTAAAGCCGATGAATTAACAGAATTCCCAGACCAGTATGGCCAGTGGCAAGATGTTCGATCAGTAATATAGCGATAAAATACACATTTATTGATGACATAAAAAAAGCGAATGCTGTTTGGCATTCGCTTTTTCTTTATTAAGCCGATCTTACGTTAAATAAATAAGCGGTTCGAATTAACTGTGCTTTACGGCGAAGTTATTCATAAAATCCACTAAGGCTTGCACACCCGCTAGCGGCATGGCGTTATAAATACTGGCACGCATTCCACCGACAATACGATGACCTTTTAACGCGACTAACCCAGCCTGCTCCGCTTGTGCTAAAAACTCACCGTCTAAGGCATCATTGACCAGTTGAAAAGTAACGTTCATGCGTGAGCGGTTTTGTGGTACTACACCGTTTTTATAAAACGGATTGCTGTCGATACAAGCATACAGTAACGCAGCTTTTTGTTGGTTCACTTCAGCCATCGCACTTATGCCGCCATTTGCGGCTAACCACGCAAACACTTCAGAGGCTAAATACCAAGCAAACGTTGGCGGTGTATTAAACATAGAACCATGCTCAACGGCAACGCGATAATCCATTACAGATGATTGCGGCAGACTCGGCAGTTTCAGCATATCGTCACGCACAATAACAATCGACAAGCCTGATGGACCAATGTTCTTTTGCGCGCCGGCATAAATAAGGCCGTACTTGCTGACATCAATCTCATGCGACATGATGGTCGATGATAAATCAGCAACAATTGGCCATGGGCTGTCTAACTCTTCAAAAATCTCGATACCATCTACGGTTTCATTTGAGCAATAGTGCACATAGCGATAATCTTTATCAATTGCCGTTAAGTCCGGCAATTTAACCTGATTCAGTCCATTGATCTGTTCAACAATATTGATACTGTCAATATTGTGCTCGCCTACCAATTTGTTTGCTTCAGTTACCGCTGCCGATGACCACTGACCACTCACCAAATAAAGTGCCCGACCATTATCGCCCAGAAAGTTATTCACTATGTTAGAAAATTGAGCTCGGCCACCACCGTGCATAAATAACACATGGTAATTAGCAGGAATGTTCATCAATTTGCGTAATGTCACCTCTGCTTGCTCGGTCAGCGCAATAAACTCTTTACTGCGATGACTGATTTCCATCACGGAGACGCCTAGGCCATTCCAATCAATTAATTCCTGTTGTGCTTTTTGCATTACAGCTTGAGGTAACATGGCAGGTCCAGCACAGAAATTATAAATCGCGCTCACAGACAACTCCTTTGACAAATAATCAATATAGACAATAACAATTTAACCGTAATAGTAAGTATTTTACGGGTTGATGAATAGGCCTTTATTTACCTATTTTGATGAAATTTATTCCGTAAAATAAAACGGGCGCCATAAAGGCGCCCGTTCGAGGATATCTACAACAAGAGTAATCTATTATTCTTGTTCGTCATCTTCGTTTTTGGCTTCGTCTGAATCTGTTGCTTCAACATCGTCAGTTGACTCAGCATCTGTCACTTCAGCATCGATAACATCACTTGCTGGAATAACATTGCCTTCTTCGTCTAACAACTCTTCAGTTTGAATTTCTTCAATACGCTGCAAACCAACGACTTTCTCGTCTTCTGCGGTACGGATGATAGTCACACCTTGAGTGTTACGACCAATAATCGATACGCCTTCAGCAGGAGTACGCACTAAGGTGCCTTTATTACTGATCAACATGATTTCGTCAAAAGTACCTACTTGAACAGCACCGACGACTTCACCGTTACGTTCACTGACTTTAATCGACACAACGCCTTTAGTACCGCGGCTCTTCGCTGGGTATTCACTTAGCTCTGTACGTTTACCGTACCCATTTTCAGTTACGGTTAAAATTGCTCCGTCACCTTTAGGCACAATTAACGACACCACTTTTTGGCCCGCATCAAGTTTAATACCACGAACACCGGTAGCGGTACGGCCCATTGGGCGTAGTGCAATGATTTCTTCGCCAGTTTCAGCATCAATCTTCACTTCACCGGTTTCTGAATCACGCGCTTTCTCATTAAAGCGAACCACTTTACCTTCGTTAGAGAACAACATAATGTCGTCACTACCTTCAGTAATATCAACGCCAATTAATTGGTCGCCGTCTTTTAAGTTCACCGCAATAATGCCGTTTGCACGAGGGTTACTGTATGCAGTTAATGCTGTTTTCTTAACGGTACCATGTGCTGTAGCCATGATGATAAATTTATCATCTGCGTACTCACGGACCGGTAGAATGGCAGTAATGTGCTCGCCGTCAGACAGTGGTAATAAGTTAACAATAGGACGACCACGGGCAGTACGACTTGCCAATGGTAATTGATACACTTTTAACCAGTACATCTTACCAAAGTCAGAGAAACACAAGATGGTGTCATGGGTGTTTGCCACCAATAACTTTTCAACAAAGTCTTCATCTTTTACTTTAGTTGCCGCTTTGCCTTTACCACCACGACGCTGCGCTTGGTAATCAGACAGTACTTGGTATTTCGCATAACCTAAGTGAGACAAGGTCACTACAACGTCTTCTTCATTGATTAAGTCTTCAAGACTCATATCAATTTCGTTAGCGTTGATAATCGTGCGACGCTCATCACCGTATTGCTCAAGTATTTCTTCAAGTTCTTCTTTAATCACTTCCATCAAACGAGATGGAGTACGAAGAATGAATAACAAACCTGCAATCAGAACTAAAAGCTCTTCATATTCAGCTAGGATTTTGTCATGTTCTAGACCGGTTAAACGGTGCAGACGTAATTCCAAAATCGCTTGTGCTTGTTGTTCGGTTAAATAGTACTGACCGTCACGGATACCGAACTCAGGCTCTAACCATTCAGGGCGTGCAGCGTCATCGCCAGCTTTTTCAAGCATGCCTTGTACATGACCTAATTCCCAACCTTGTGCAACCAATTTTGCTTTGGCTTCTGCAGGTGTAGGTGAGGCTTTAATAAGCGCACTAATAGGGTCGATGTTAGCCAATGCAATGGCAAGTGCTTCAAGAACATGAGCACGTTCGCGGGCTTTACGCAGTTCAAATACAGTACGGCGAGTGACCACTTCACGACGGTGAAGAATAAAACACTCAAGCATTTCTTTAAGGTTAAACAATTTAGGCTGACCATTAGTCAATGCCACCATGTTGATCCCAAAAGAACACTGCATTTGTGTTTGAGAATATAAGTTGTTTAGTACAACCTCACCCACTTCACCACGTTTGATTTCAATAACAATACGCATACCGTCTTTATCAGACTCATCGCGTAGGCCACTGATACCTTCTAATTTTTTATCTTTAACAAGCTCGGCAATTTTTTCAATCAAACGGGCTTTGTTAACTTGATATGGAATTTCATGAACAATAATACGTTCACGACCATTCTCGTCAGTTTCAACATCCGCTTTAGAGCGCATGATAGCGCGGCCACGGCCAGTGTGATAAGCATCGATGATGCCTTTACGACCGTTTATTGAAGCTGCTGTTGGAAAATCTGGACCTGGAATGTATTCCATTAACTGTTCAATCGATAAACTTGGTTCTTCGATTAACGCCAAACAGCCTTTCACCACTTCTGTTAAATTGTGTGGTGGAATGTTAGTGGCCATACCGACCGCAATACCAGATGAACCATTGATTAATAAGTTCGGTACGCGTGTTGGTAATACCGCAGGGATCATCTCTGTGCCATCGTAGTTAGGCACAAAATCCACAGTTTCTTTTTCAAGGTCGGCTAATAATGAATGCGCCAACTTTTGCATGCGGATTTCGGTATAACGCATCGCCGCTGCAGAGTCACCGTCGACCGAACCAAAGTTCCCTTGTCCGTCAATCAATGTGTAGCGTAGCGAGAACGGTTGCGCCATACGTACAATTGTATCGTATACAGCAGTATCACCGTGTGGGTGATATTTACCAATTACGTCACCAACGACACGAGCGGATTTTTTATATGGTTTGTTCCAATCGTTTTTTAATTCGCTCATTGCGAACAATACTCGACGGTGAACTGGTTTTAAACCGTCACGGACGTCAGGTAATGCACGACCTACAATTACACTCATTGCGTAATCAAGGTAAGAATTTTTAAGTTCGTCTTCGATGTTAATTGGCGAAATAGATGATGCCAGATCAGTCATAAACTGCGCGTTCCCCTAAAGTGAGCTGACAATAAAACTTCCATATTATTATCTAGCTTAAAAACGTGATTTGGCATTCTAACACAGATATTTAATGTCGCCAGAGCAAAGACCAGCCAAATGCTCTATCACTCTTAAAAATTATAAAAAAGCTAATATTTTCAGCTAATTTAGTTTATTCATTAGCTAATATATGACTAAATTTTAGCAACAATAACCATTAATTTGCCGATGCTTTAAGCACTTGATAACACAAAACGACAATTTCCCTCGCTTAAATGGATATTTTATGAGCAAGCGAGAACACCAAAAGCCATTGTTGACTATTAATAGCAAAGGTTATCGCTATAATAGCGACCATACTTTAATACACACTCAGGTTAAGTTATGTCACACGCTGAACAATCGACACCCAATGTGGATCCACTAGAGATCGCAAAATTTGAAGCCATGGCACAAACTTGGTGGGATCTCAATGGCGAGTTCAAGCCATTACATTTACTTAATCCCCTGCGTTTAAATTACATTGATCAAACCGCTAATGGCATTTTCGAAAATAAAGTCTTAGATGTAGGCTGTGGTGGCGGCATTTTATCAGAAAGCATGGCACGCCTTGGCGCCCACGTTGACGGTATTGATATGGGCGGCGAGCCGCTTGAAGTCGCAAAACTGCATGCCTTAGAGTCTGGCGTTACTGTCAATTACCTCAAAACAACAGCCGAAGCACATCGTGATACCCACCGCGAGTATTACGATGTAGTCACTTGCATGGAAATGCTCGAACATGTACCCGATCCACAATCGGTTATTCAAGCCTGTTGTGACATGGTTAAACCTAATGGTTTTGTGTTTTTCTCGACCATCAACCGTAATATGATGTCATATTTGCAAACGATTATCGGTGCCGAGTATTTATTAAAAATGCTGCCAATTGGCACCCACGATCACAGTAAGTTCATACGTCCATCGGAACTGATGGCATTGGTCGATAACACCGACTTATTGTGTAAAGATGCGCTGGGAATTACCTACAATCCATTGTCGGGTGTGTTTAAGTACACTAAAAGTGTCGATGTTAACTATATGATAGCCACTCAAAAAATCGATTAATCATCCAGGTGATTCTTTTCAACATTTCAATGTGAATGCACCACAATAGCGTTATGTTGTGCCAATAACGCTATAAAGGGCTTGCAGTGTCTATTGTTA
>NZ_JACJFI010000540.1 GCF_014164505.1 Shewanella sp. SG41-4
ATCAAATATGCTTAGGCCCAGTGATTCAAATAGCGTAGAAACACTTAAAATGTATAGCGTATCCAATGTATTTAAAAGGACAATCATTATGAGCAAAAAACAAGCATACGAAAAGAAATTGCAGGCGCAGCTTGACGAGTGGAACGCTGATATCGACAAGCTTAAAGCAAAAGCTGACGCTGCAACTGCTGATAAACAGCTTGAATACTACAAGAAAATAGAGGAACTTCAGTCTATGCAGGACAATGCCAATAAAAAGCTTACTGAGCTTAAAAAGGCCGGGGACGATGCTTGGGAAGACATTAAAGTCGGTATTGATAGTGCATGGGATTCGCTTGGTTCTGCATTTAAGTCTGCGACGTCCAGATTCAAATAAACATACTAGATAATAGATATTCAATATTCGAGTTAAAAGTCATCCTACATTATGGCGGCCAATCATTAATGAGGTTATGCATTAAATGATACAAGGAAGTATTAACGTTGGTCGGCATAGCACCGAGAAATCGTTTAAATAAAGCTTATAAATTGCGATAGAGTCGATAATTGCGGTTTCACTATTGGACTTTGAAGCAGATGAAGCTTGCCGGCTCATTGAACAAGGTGACATAGAAAGTAAGCAGGTTACCCGTAAGCACAGTTTGTTGTTTCAATCTCAACTAGCCAAGGTTAAAGCACTTATTTAAGCGCTTTATCAACACCTCTAGCGCATTACGATTGCGATTAAATCAATCTACAAGGTACTGAAATGACATGTCTGCCAACCATATATTATGTTTTTAGTTAGTAGAATGACTTCATTACTCAGTCAGGTGTGTATAACAATAATTTCACAGTGATTCATTTGTATTTACCACTTCAGATAATGATATTATTTGAAGTGCAGTCTATTAAAGACGTTAGTAAATGCTTAATTTTATATCGCTTTGTAGTTTTTATGAGTAGGTAAATAATGGTCTAAGTTAAAAAAGCGCGAATACAGGATGTTGCTCAACAAGCGGGCTTGTCTTTGATGACCGTATCGCGAGTATTAAACCAAGACCCTAAAGTAAGCGATAAAACACGCAGCAAGGTGTTAGCCGTGGTTGAGCAATTACAATATAGGCCTAACGAGATTTGTGGTGGTCGTTGATAAAACGCATCTAATTCGCCATGATGATAAGCATTGTTGTTATATTATGCATTGGTGCTGTGCTGTATAAATTGATTTTGTTTCATGCATTTACAATTATGTTTTGGGTGAGTAAAGTGATTATCAACGTTTGTTGAATATGACTTTTTTACTACTACACAGTTGTTCAACGGCAATCTTCAGAGTGTGTATGTACAACCAAGCTCGCTATATTAAATTGGATCTTACCTGTGAATCTTATAAACGAAGTTATTGATGAAGAAACAATCCCTGCTGATTGTATTAGTAACTTAACCGTTGATAATCTTATTTTTACCCTTCATGAAGGCAAACTTAAAGTCTTACTGGTTAAATTCAATAAAGGCCTAGCAACAAATAAATGGGGCTTAGTCGGTCATTGGGTTCGCAGTGACGAAAACCTTGAGACGGCAGCATCTCGAGTCGTAAAGAATACTGCTGGGGTTGAAAACTTATATGTAGACCAACTAGGCGCCTTCGGTGATGTTGACCGTTACCCAGCCAGACGAATTATTACCATTGCGTTTTATTCGTTGGTC
>NZ_JACJFI010000541.1 GCF_014164505.1 Shewanella sp. SG41-4
TTTGTTGTTCAACAATTGATACCCAATGGGCGCGCTTTTGTTCTTGGTTCATAGTACCTCCGGTGAAAAAGGCACTATATTAAAGCGTGAGTATTATTGGTATGTGGGGTTAATTAACCGCTTACCTTTAAACGTTTGTGTAGCGCCGCGCTACAGGTGAACTTTAGTCAAAACGACTAGCGTCGACAAACGATAAAAAACGCATTAATGGGTTAAAAAAATTCACTTATAATGATGAGGTAATTAATTGGTTTAAAGTGTGAACCAGTAGATATGTATACGGCCTACAGCCACTACAGTTTTGGTTAGGTCTACATGGATGTGCCTGCGGCGTTTAGCTTAATCATCAGCGCTAAGGCCGTTTATTCACATCTCTGTGATCGCAACATTCACTTCCTCGTGTAGATTATCTGCGGTAGGCATTGATATCAATAACGACATGGTTTGAGAGAAACGTTTAAATAACAGTTAAGTTAATCTGCTACTCGCTTTGTCAAAATCATTGCAAAAAGTCTACTTTGAAAAGTTTGATACCTAATGACTTTCATCATGAAAGCTTTTGAGGATCCAATCGATCAGCAATTGCACTTCTGGTCGCTGCTGTTCGTTGGTATGACGGATGAGGTAATAGCGATCATGGCTATAAAGTGGATGAGTAAATAATGGTAGAAGGGTGCCATTATCGAACCATGCTTGGCTGATGGGTAATGGGATCAGTGCAATACCTAATCCTTGTTCTGCAGCGCGGGCGACACTGAACATACTGTCTAGTTGAATTATCTGCTTAGGCTGAAATGCATCAAAGCCAACATTTTCGGCCCATTGATGCCAAGCGTAAGGTCGAGCTTTATGCAATATTAATGGCACCTTAGTTAATGCTTTAAAACCTTGTGAAGACAATTCAGCATGCAGTTGTGCATTACACGCAGGGATATAAGTGATTGGAAATAAATCATACACATCGGCATTCGTTTGTTGTTTACCAGAGAGCATAATGGATACATCAGTGTGCTTAATTGTATCACTACGCGACTTAATGGTTTCGAGCTTAAGATTGATGTTGGGGTATTTAGAAGACCAACCAATGAGTTTAGGCATAAACAGTTCACTGGCAAAGAATTCTGGCATTGAAATGCTGACTTCGAGCATTCTGTCTGATTGGTTAAACTCGCTGACCGTGTTGACCAATTGCTGCATTACTGGTTCGATGGCTTGGTAAAAGCGTGCGCCTACTTCGGTCAATGTCACCGCGCGAGTTTGACGAATAAACAAGCTCTGGTTAAGAGATTCTTCTAACTGTTTAATTTGATGACTTACCGCCGAAGGTGTCAGATATAGCCTTTTAGCGGTTTCTTTAAAACTTAAGCATTCAGCGGCTACGCAAAAGCAACGTAGACCGCGCATGGAGGTGTGTAAAGGGATCATTCAATTCTCAACAAAGACAGTTTATCAACTCACTTCCCCTTGATGATAATCAATTTTGATTACATCTGTAATGCATGTGGGACGACGACTAAGTAATAGTTAAGTGAGACTAGGGTTATTCTTGGAAAGAGAGCAAGGATTGGGCCAGTAGTTAAAATATAATACCAACAGAGTGTTAACTAATTTTGTAAAAAATGATTGAGTTGCTCTGGTGCTGAATAAACCTTGTTCGCACCAACTTGGTGCTAACTGACTTTACGTTA
>NZ_JACJFI010000542.1 GCF_014164505.1 Shewanella sp. SG41-4
AATCGAACTCGCAAGAACAAGGCCAGCATGATGAACACTAATATCGCACCACTCTTCATGCTGTCGAGCATCAGCTCTAACCGGCCATCCCAGTAGTAAGTCATGTCTACCCAAGGTTCCAGTTTTACACCTTGTGGTAATATTTTTTGCTGTTTATCGACAAAGGTATTAATCGTATCCGCAACATCGGTAATACTTTGGTTTTTACCCGCGCCAATGAAAAAGGTAACTGAATTTTTACCATTAAATTTAGAGTATTGAATGCCTTCTTCAAAGCCATCATTTACAGTGGCAATATCACCTAATAAAATCTTGGTGCCATCATCTAATGTCAGTAAAGGCAACTCTTCAAACTCGTAACCCACGTAGGCTTGATTCTGGACGCGTAAATTGATGTAACCATTTTCTGCCTTAATTTGGCCAGCAGACATGTTGCGTGAATAGCCTCGAACGGCCTCTGCAACATCGTTAAAGGTTATCCCAAATTCACGTAAACGGTCTTTACTGACTTCAATGCCAATCTCATAACTTAAACCGCTATAATATTCGCTAATATTGACACCAGGCAACTGCATGATTTCATCATTAATACGTTCGCCTAAATCTTTGAGCTGCTTTTGGTTTAAGTCACCATAAAGACTTAAATACATGACTTCTTGTCGAAATTTAATACGTTCAACTTTTGGCGGTTCCATACCGCCAGGAAAGGTTGAGATGGAATCAATTTCAGACTTAACCTCTTCAAGTACGACTTGTGGATCATATGAGTCTTCAACCTGAAAATATCCCTGCGCCATATTACGATTTGAATAGGTAATAACCCTTTTTAATCCTTGAACACTTTCTAAGGCTTGTTCAATTTTAATGGTAATGCCTTCTTCCACTTCTTGTGGTGCAGTACCTGGGTAAACCGCGCTAAATTGAATCCAGTTAACTTCAACGGCAGGGAAGAACTGTTTACGGATCGTATTGGCGGTCAACAGACCACCTAATAGAATAATGATCATCAATAAGTTCGCTGCCACGCTATTACGGGCAAACCAGGCGATAATTCCTTTGTTAGTATCGTCCATGATGTTTATTCACCTTCCATCGCAAGTTCAGTTTTGTCTGTTTCTTCAGACTCATCTTGTAAGGCTTTGTCTTCCGGTAGAGCCAATTTCATGCCTTCTAATGGGTAATCAAGAGCTGAGGTGATAACTTGCATTCCTGATTCAAGCCCTTCAGAAATCACCACGTTTGAACCTTCTTGGCGAATGATTTTCACAGGTTTATAACGCAAGGTTTTGTCGCTATCCATCACAGCAACTAAACCATTCACAATCAGATGACGCGGAATAATGGCCACATTACCGGCATTACTGCCTTCTACATAGGCAGTAACATAGGTGCCGAAGCGTAATTCATTTTTATCACTATTTAGCCCGTATGGGTCATCAATTTCGGCAACGAGATAGGTCATCCGGCTTTTACTGTCTACCACGCCTTCACTACGAACAATTTTTCCTATCCACTCTTTTTTGCTTCCGGCAAAGTTACCTACTAATCCCACTTCTGCATGATTCCCTTTTTTATCCAAATATTTCCTTTCTTTAACTGCTAATGGTTTTCGGACTTCATCTTGTTCAATATTTTAAATTTGACCTATCTTACTTCCTTTGGTCACGTATTCCTCTAAACCCATTTC
>NZ_JACJFI010000543.1 GCF_014164505.1 Shewanella sp. SG41-4
TAGGGTCGAACGTGCCGCCCAAAATACCGATACGCATTCGCTGTCCTTACTTTTTATCTCAGTCAGTTAATTCAATATGAGCTAAACGGTTATGTGCTCGTGGATCAAATAAAATGCATAAATGGCTTAGACCAATCCAATCTTCAAGCCCTTTCTGTTTGAGATTTAATTCTAATTTAGACGCAAACGCGAGCATATGTTCGATATGGTCTAAATCTAATCGCGTTATTGCAGCTTGATAGAGTGGTTTACGCTTATCCCAAATTCTGTGTTGGCCCCACAGTTTGCTGAGTTGCTCGCCATTATGGACGGCCAGTTTTAAGGTGAGCAGCAAGTTTATCTCTTTGAATAAAGCCCACATTAAAATGGGCATTGCAGTGCCTTCGGCCTGCAATTGAGCCAACATGTGCTGCGCGTGTTTTTGGTGGTTACCTAGAATGGCATCACAAAGTTGAAACACACTGAATCGAGATTGGTCTTCGAAATATTCACTAAGTTGTTCTGGGGTAATATTTTGCTTAGGGCTGAGCAGTTGTAACAACTGCATCGCTTGTTCAGCCGCCAATAAGTTACCTTCAAATAGCGTAAACAACATGGCTTTTGCATCATGGTGAACCGTGAGTTCATAATGAATAATACGACTGTCTAACCAGCGTTCAAACTGTTTACCTTCAGGCGTGGTGCAGGGTAGATATATACCTTTGGCATCGAGTGATTTAAACCATTTGCTATTGGTTTGCTCTGCACTGGCTTTGGGGCCTTGAATAATCAATAACATATCTGGATTAGGGTGTTGCAACAGCGTTTGAAATGCCGCAGCTCCTTCGATACCCGGTTTACCTTGCGGCAGGGTTAACTCAATAATCCGTCGGCTAGCAAATAAGCTCATTGCTTGCCACTCTTGGACTAAATCTCCCCAGTTAAAACCGGTTTCTTGGCTTAACTGTACGCGCTCTTCAAAACCCTGTTTTTTAGCGGCATTGAGGATCTGTTGTTTACTGTTTTCGATTAACCATGGGTCATCGCCAAACAGTAAAAAACATTGAGTTAGTGGCTTGAGATGTAGCTTGAGCTGATCTGGATAAACCCGCATTACTCTGCCCCGATTGACGCCAGAGTCTGGATAATATAATCGGCAGCTTGTACGCGCATTTCTTTAACTAATAATTCCATCTCACGGCTTTTTGCTAATGCAGTACGAGGATCGTCTTGATAGTCTCGACGGATTTCTGTATCAAAATCTTGTGGCTCTTGCCCTGGTAAGGTAACAGAGTAATGCACTAAATAGATAAGTTCGTATTCGGCCACGTTGCCCGTTGGATAGAGTGACAGTGTCGCTCGTTCAAGCGAGTCATTGATAAGTCGCAACGTAGGCGTTTTTTCTGCTGCATCGACAAGGCTAATACGGTTGATCCGTAATCTGTCACGAACTAAGCGAGTTAACTCACTGTATTCATCGCTGCTGCTTAAATGTAATTCGGTTAATTCAGCTGGAATGGAATAACTGCGTTGGAGTTTGAAGCCGCATCCTGCAGTGGTCAGTAGCACCAATGTCATTATGGCTAAACAGATTTTTTTGGCTAGCATAGTGAGGGGAGGCATCCTTGTTTATTTGCATAGTTAAATAAATAACTTACCGCGGTGTAACCCGCGGTAAGTTATAACACTGAAGCGTTAACGTTATCA
>NZ_JACJFI010000544.1 GCF_014164505.1 Shewanella sp. SG41-4
TCCAAAAGTAGTTATCAACAATTATTGGCCAAGGTTTTAGGAGCATTCCAATATAACCATTTAGATTCATTTGGCATCAGTCCGCAATTATATTGAGGAATCTGGTTTCACTGTAATAACCGTTAGTACAATTTTGACCTTTTTATCTGCTTTCGAAAACTTGTTGCAACCACACGTAGGTATCCTTTCTTATTTCAGACGTCAAAAAAAGCGTCTATTGGGGCATTAATCTAGCAGTGACTTATCCTACAGCTGTTGGCCCCCAGTCGGTCACTAAGATACTCTATCAGCAACCAGAATGAGTGACGTAACAACGTTGTCTATTGTCATATCTCCCTCCTAAGTTGGTTAATATATAATTGATTAATATTGCTTTTAAAAAGTTGATTTCGATCAACTTTTTGACTAATTTTTAAGCACAAACGTACGCTATTGGCTAATCTAAAGATAGTTACTTGCTCACGATTTGCTCATTTTTTGCTTAGTTTTTTAACCTCATTTTTGCTAGTGGAATATTAGCGTGATAATTGGTTGGGAAGCCTGCTCGTCAGCTTTATTAAGCTTACCGATAGATGCTTGTTTAATGGAGTAAATTGAGTTGTTTTCAAGCGTTTTACACAGTAAAAATTAGCTTGTATAAGGAGATTTTAATGGACAAAGTGTTTATTATTGCACAAATGGAACAGGCACATACCGACGCAGTAGCCAGCGGTTTGAAACTGGCTAAGCAATTGAACAAAAATGCGGAAGTCTTTGCTTATTCTTATGCTTATTTTAGTGGTCCTGAAAGTTATAATCCTCGCTTAGTCAGCGTTGCGCAAAAGCAGTTAATGGATCAACGAGAAGCCGAATTAAAGCAGCATCTGGTAGAGCTTAAAGGTGAAGATATTCCGGTACACATGGTATGGAGCAAATATTTATTTGAACATGCCTGTCATCATTCAATTCGTCATGGATTCGACTTTATGGTGAAGGCTGTACATCATGCAGACCATTACTTACCCACTGACTGGCAGTTGATACGCCATACTCGAATCCCGTTATTATTGTTAACCGATAATCCACTTACTAAGGGCAACGCAACGTTGATGGCTGTCGATCTTGGTACTCATGATCCTATTAAACAACAGCTCAATAGCTTTGTGGTGGCATATGGTAAGCAACTTGCTGAAGCAACTGAGACCAAATTACATCTAGCGTTTGTGCTTAGGGTACCCAAAATATTACGGGATATGGATTTGCTTGATACCCATGCTCTTGTTAAAAAGGCATATAAAGATCATCAAAAACAGATTGCTCAATTTAATATGAATCCTGAGTGTATCCATATTATTGCTGGTGAGCCTGAGCTGTGCTTGTTTGAGCTAGCCTGCAGATTGAAGAGTAAATATTTTGTGATTGGTGCTCGGCAACGAGAAGGGTTATTAGGGCGGATTATAGGCAATACTGCCGAGTTAGTTTTGGAGCGAATGCGCAGTAACGTATTGATTATTCCTGCCGATGATCAATTACTTGTTATTTAACCTTGTCGTATTTTGTAAATTGACGGTAACACCAACGAACCGATAGGTACTTTTAGTTAGTTGTCATTTTAAACGATACAAAAAAGCCCGTATCACCGAATTTCTAAGGGGGTGCGGGCTTTGTTATATTAACCGTTTAAGATTAATTAAAATGTCATTTC
>NZ_JACJFI010000545.1 GCF_014164505.1 Shewanella sp. SG41-4
ACACTAATCCAGCCGATTTCTGAACACTCTATATCTCTCATTTGTAGTTTTAGTATTTCACTAATTCTCAAATTACATCGATAACTAATGATTAAGATTGTCTTTAACGTGTTTTGATCTCGATCTGATAAGTCTAATAAATTGTTTACAGATAAAAGTAGCGCGTTAAAGAGCGTTTCATCTATGAATCCAGCATTTGTGTGGGCCTGAAAATCAGAACCGTCAAAAATCTTTTCAGTTAGATGTGGGAAATTATAGTGATTTATCCCAAATGTATGGATATCTCGTAATCTTGCACCTAGTTTGTATTTCTGTTTTCCGCTTGATGTTTGCTCGAGCATTTCTGTATATCGCTCATGATAATTCGATTCATCAAAATCATCTACACAGAGAGCCTCAAAATGATATAACCACGCTTTTGATACTGTTGAATGATAACGAATAATTGTAGATTGTACGCAAGTTTCAAATTTGGATATTAGCCATTCCAACAGAATTATTTCAGCTTGTGATAGCTCTAAATCAATTTTTAACGCTTCTAGTTTTTCTACCAATAATTTTTTATTAGTTTTGGTTTCGTTTTTGGCATTTACTATTTTTGATATTTTTGCAAACAGCAGGCCAGATGGCTTTTGACTGTAAAGCTTTAGTGTCGAACCAGATGTGCTATTGGAATTTGATATCTGGTGATGAAAACTGCTCACATCGGATATAGCTAGTGGTGATGACGGAGTTATTCTTGATAGATTATCTTCTGACAGGGAGTAGGTTTTAATGTTGCCGAGAGAAAATTCAATCATGGCTTGATTCAATTCAACACCAGCATGTTGCTCGACAGTCATTACTGCAGTTTTTAATAAACGTGTTAATGATGTTGGAAAATTTGTATTAGTTCCTAAATTTTTTTGCCTGTTAGTTAGTCGATCATAGATTTGTTTTTCAGATAATGGAGTAGTCCAATCATGATTGTTTTTTAATGATCTTAAATGTTGAAAATGCGCAATAAATGAAAGTGTTAGCGTAGATAAATACACAATTTGTTGTGTCAATTGTGTACCATGTTGTGTGATGTTTGTGTTGTATTTTTTGTCTTCTATAAATAATGGTAAATAAGCTAGTTCATTAATTTGTTTTATGTCGATTGATTCGTTGAGTTGTTTGCTGAACGCCATAACGTAGTTTGACTTGCAACAACCTGAGTGATATATGAGCGACATTATGACATTGCGAAATGCATCCTCAATGTTATTAGTATGGCCGGAGAGCGTATCTGTAAACCAATCGTTATAAAAATCGCAGCAACCACTATTCATCTCTATTAACGACTCATTTCTAATCGTTTTGTCGATTGTCATTGGCAACATATATGTTGATAGCAGAAAGACGTAGCCTAGCGTAGTTACTTTTTCATTTAGTTTTGATGCACACAGTTCAAATAACTCTGCATAATGAGCTGATGACGTAGCCTGTTTTATTAGATATTTATCAAAATTGTTCCATGCTTTTTCGAACAAAATTTTGTCCTTAAACAATATTTCGTTTGCAAAATCAGCAATCAATCTTTTAGTCACATCAGCGAGTATTTTCTGTTCGTTTTTTTGTTCGTTTTTTGTTCGATTGTTCTCTCTGCTTTGTACACCGATTTTGTTACGCATAATTGAATACC
>NZ_JACJFI010000546.1 GCF_014164505.1 Shewanella sp. SG41-4
GTTTTACAAGTAACTTCTCGGAATAAATGGTCTTAGTTCATATAGTGTTAAGCTCTAAGGCCAACAGCACTGGTTACCATTGGAACAAAACCAGGTAACGCTTCGATGCGAGCAAGCCAAGCATTAATATGTGGATAATTATCCAAAGAGACATTGCCCTCAGGTGCATGGGCGATATAGGCATAATTCGCAATATCCGCAATTGTTGGCTTATTACCAACTAACCATTTTTCCCCATTTAAATGTGCATCGATAAGAGCCAGTATGCTATGAGAAGCACTTATAGTGCTCACAGGATCCATTTTTGCACCAAATAGAGTAATTAGCCGTGCTGCAGCGGGTCCGGAAGCAACTCTACCGGCGGCAACAGATAAAAATCGTTGTACTTCTGCTGCGGCAACAAGATTTTCTGGGAACCAGTTGTTGGTGTCATCATATTTTTTAGCCAGATAGAATATGATTGCATTTGAATCACTTAATGTGACATCACCGTCAATTAAAACCGGCACTTGTCCGAAAGTGTTTTTGGCTAAAAAATCAGTGCTTTTTTGCGCGCCACTCATCAGATCCACATCGACAATATTAGCTTTTAATCCAAGAATAGATAAAAAAACCTCAACGCGATGTGCATGACCTGAAAGTGGGTGACGGTATAAAGTAATGTTAGACATGATTTTGCTCCTAGTTATGTATTTTATTGCTGTGTGATAAAGTTCAAATAGGCAACCTTTGTTGCTTATTCAGTGTTAAAATTTCTTCGAGTCCTCCCATAGATATCTCATCAATGAATACCTGTGGGAAATTTCTTGCTTTCGTACGGCAGCGTAACTCTTGCATTCGATTAGGTTCGGCATACACATCGTAATAGCGATACGCTACTTGCTTTGAGTCAAATAACCGTCTGACCATCGAACAGTAGGCGCAACCGGGTCTTCCATAAATCTCTACTCTTGTCATGCTGTGTGCTATCACTTCTCGTTCTCTGAGCTTGCTGTACCTTATGTTTTGTTAGTAGTCATTATCATTTAAGTTTAATTGTTGATAAATAGTGCTAACATAGAATCATTATCAATATCTTGTTGACAGTTATGAATTCTTTAGATGGTTTAAAAACGGTGATTGCCGTGGTTAAAACGGGCTCATTTACTACAGCAAGTGAACGGTTAATGATCTCAAAAGCATTAGTTAGTAAATATGTGGGTGAGGTCGAAGACAAACTTGGCGTGCGATTATTCAATAGAACCACTCGCCGTTTAGCCTTAACAGATGCTGGCAAAACTTATTACGAACGAGCACTGCCATTAATGAGGAATTACTGGACTCAGTAACGGGTGAGCAATCGGCACCTAAAGGAAAATTAAAGATCAGTGTTCCGGTGACGTTTGGCGAAATGCAACTATCACCTGTGATTAATAAATTTCTCACTACTTATCCAGATATACAAGTGAACATACAATTAACCGATAGGTGCATTGATATGCTTGAAGAAGGTGTTGACGTGGTTATTCGTATAGGTGGGGTTGATGATTCAAATATGGTCGCGCGCCAAATAAACACCTACCCATTAATACTCTGTGCTTCTCCAGCTTACCTTAACCAACATGGATACCCTAAAATACCGAACGACGTCACAG
>NZ_JACJFI010000547.1 GCF_014164505.1 Shewanella sp. SG41-4
TTCACAAGAAGGCAAACCATTAAAGGTAACGGCTTGCATAAAAGAGTATTTAAACACGGTTTCTGACTTTAATTGGTCTGATTTATCGATCATTAAATTAAGAACATTAAGAAAAATCGACAACGCTTTACGCTATGGTTCTGTGCAGTATCAAATGTATTTTTTGCCCAGTATCAGTCAGGCCTTACCAGAACATGCTTTCATGCGTTTATTAACAAACAAAGCATGCCTCAATTCAGAGCCCCATATTTACGAGTCAAGTGTTGAAGGTGCGAACGCATTTAAACCTTGGAAAAAAGTCATCGGTGGACATGCTACCTTTATAGATATCGATATCACGTCAAAACAGTTAGATAAGATATTTGTACGGCTGTTGTTGCTCTATGAAAAAAAAGAACCTCGTGCAAATCATTTAGCTTTCATGAACGATACCCTTAATGCTGTATATGTAATCGCGAATCCTTACCTTTGGCTATTATGTTCATGGTTATATTCATTGTTAAAAAATGGGGGGACATTTAAGCGTCGTTTAAAAGTAACAACTACTGTCGATTACGTTAAAAGCCTCAGTAAACCATTTATCACACTTTTTAGTACCTGTGATATTGGCTTGTTATCAGGTGAGGATTGGGCCAATAAGTTGAATGAGGCGGCGGAATTATTTACCTCTGCTCAACGCAAAAAGTATGTCTATTACTTTGCTCAGTTTTTGATAGACACAAACTTGGTTCGGGATTTATGTTTATCAGATATCGATGTTATTGGCAGTTCCAGTGAAGTTGATGCAAATTTAATATCACCCACTCATATAGATGAAGTGCTCAACTATCTAATCCAGCATGTTGAAGATGATCCGATTTATCAATATGCATACTTTTTGCTTTGTTTCTGCTTTTTTAGCGGATTGAGAAGAAATGAAACGGCAAAATTAACCTGGGCAGACTTTTCATTTGCAGTCAATGCACCAAGTAAAGATGAATTTGATTATGTACAACTTTCGGTAAGACCAAATCAATATCGTACACTGAAAACGACTGCGGCTCGTCGTGAATTACCTTTAGACGCACTTTGGCCCAAATCGGCTATTAACAAATTGCGAAAAAGATATCAAATTCATCAAAATACAGGGGCAAGCAAAAAAGCGCTTTTGTTTGATAATGCTAAACAAGTAAACCAAGCTTATGAGCTAATAACAGATTTAATACGTCATTATACGCAGGACTATACTTTACGAGTGCATCATCTTCGACATAGTTTTGCCAATTGGACGTGGTGTCGTTTAAATCCTAACCTTATCAAGAAAGGTAGAACACAGTTAACCATATTTAAACATGAGATATTTGATAACGACTATCTGCAACAGTTACAAACTCGTTTACGCTACAGAGCTAATACCCGTAAAAAGATGTTTATATTATCGCATTTGATGGGGCATAAAGAGGTCCATTCAACCCTAAATAGTTACCTGCATCTCAAGGACATCTTATTTTACCTTGAATTAACTTCACGTTTTACGTTGACCAAGTACTTTGCTTCAGAATGTGTAGGCCGCGCAACATTGCTTGAACAAGAGCAGGGGTTAAGTCTGGCGGAGAGGATTCATTATTATGCTAAAGGTTCTGAAGAAACGCT
>NZ_JACJFI010000548.1 GCF_014164505.1 Shewanella sp. SG41-4
ACCAATTGGTGCCGTCATTACCTTTATTGCCTTACTAACAGGCGCTGCATGGGGCAAACCTATATGGGGGACTTGGTGGGTATGGGATGCTCGTTTGACCTCTGAACTGGTATTACTGTTTCTTTACCTTGGCGTTATCTCACTATATGCATCTTTTGAAGATAAAGTCCTCGCGGCTAGAGCTTCTGGGATTTTGGCAATTGTCGGTGTGATTAATATACCAATTATTAAATACTCAGTAGATTGGTGGAGTAGTTTGCATCAACCTTCTACCATTAGAATCACAGAAAAATCGACAATGTCGACCGATATGTTATACCCACTGCTAATTAACATTGTTGGATTTGGGATGATGATAGGGGCGATTACTTTGATCCGATATAGAACAGAGATCCTTGCTCGCAATGGTATGCGTCCTTGGGTGAGAGACTTAGCAACCGCTGAGGAGGCAAAGTAATGCAATTTGATTCATTCAAAGATTTTCTTGATATGGGCGGTTACGGATTTTATGTTTGGCTATCCTATGGTGTAACGTTCGGCTGTCTAGCCACATTGATAACCCTGAGTGTCAGACAAAAACGTAAAGTTCTGATCGAAATTGCTAAAAAGATAACGCGTGAACAGCGCCTGAAAGAAACAAGAGGTAATAACCGTGAATCCAAGACGTAAAAAGAGATTAACCCTCGCCGTTGCATTAATAGCGGGCGTTGCAGCCGTTGCTTCATTACTACTGTATGCACTAAATTCAAATTTGAATTTGTTCTATACTCCGTATGAAATTACCCACGGGAAAAACGATACAGGTGTAATGCCAGAAGTTGGACAGCGGATCCGAGTAGGTGGCATGGTAACAATAGGATCGATGAAACGCGATCCGGATAGTCTACACGTTGAGTTTGCAGTACATGATTCAGCGGGCGGGACCGTTTTCGTTACCTATGACGATTTACTACCGGACTTATTTAGAGAAGGACAAGGTATAGTTGCCCAAGGCGTACTGGTTGAGTCTGGAAAACTAGAAGCCACTGAAGTGCTTGCCAAACATGATGAAAATTATATGCCGCCCGAAGTTGCGGAAGCTATGGGACAAACCCATGAAAAACCAACCTATAATCAGAAGGCTCTCGAAGACAAATAAGGTTTATTTGTAGAACATAGCCTCTTCGGATGATGCCGCTCACTTAATAAAGTGAGCGGCATTTTTCTATTTGACCGCCAGTTAACGGTTATTACTGACATTTCAGCTGCGTAGATAACTCCTTTTTAACTTACTCTTTAACCTAAATTTTTCGTATTCCTGTCTATATAAACTTTGTTTAAGAACATTCCTATAGAATATCACCACATATTACTGAATGTTTTGATGAGATGGAGCATCTCTAAAAGTGATTTAAAAACACTTTCGATAGACTTGGTGATTATTGTGCCGAATTCAAGATAAGAAATGATAGAGTAATAAAGTGTAATGTTATTATCTGCAGTAAGTTGGTTCGTAGTGTAAATAGGCTTTTGAATAAAGACTATTCACCTCTCAACAACCCTACATAAATGACCTGAATGAGCACATTAATTATCAGTAACGGTGCTCGCATACCCAATTGGATTAAGCATTAAATTAAGAATAATG
>NZ_JACJFI010000549.1 GCF_014164505.1 Shewanella sp. SG41-4
CAGAAGAATGGTATGCACGACTAGAACAGTTCTTACAATCTGATGCCGTCAATAATGATGGTAAGTTAAGAATGGATAACATCATTCAACAAGCTAGATATCTGACCAAGAAAATTGGTGAAGTGTGGGATGAAAAAGATCAGTCCACCTCCACCAAAATGCTTATCAACATGCATTTCTGTGACATTTTCATTCAACAACTGTCCAACGAGACCAGTGAAGTCGCTTTTCCGTTAATTATGGATGAGATCGGCAAAGTGAGTAGCGAACAATTCCCTGAATTAATTAAAAGTTTGAATGATAAAGGACATTGGTTGGTGGGCGTGACAACACCCGGTAAGAGTGGTGACTTGATTGCCCCGTTTGAAAATTACTTGGTCATGGATGAATTGAAAACCGCAAATCCTTACCATCCACATCGACGCCATGTGTGCTTCTCGTTAGAGATGGAGCAGATTAAGCTTAAAGAGCAGGCCGATTTTTTTAGGGCTGTGTAATGAATATCATTGAAACCAAACAGTACAGTACCGTCGAGACCTTAATTCGTCTGCTACGTTATAGGGAGATTATGTTCTGGGTCATTGAGGCTGCGGATAAGAATCGTATCAGTGCCATTAGAGAAGTGGAATTTTTGCAACTGGTCGCTCAGTACCAACAAGGCATGAGTACCGACGTCGCTAAAGAAATTGCCTTGGTGTTTGATTACAACAATTTGTTGCAAGCTAACATTCTATTTGACCGAAAAAGTCTTTCAGGCGTGACCCACTTGTGGTTTAACACCAACGTAATTGATATATTTCGCTTGTGTAAAATTAGCTTATATCGACCATTAACTCAGACCTCGCTGAATGCTTCCATGACCCCTATCTGGTCTATTCTATCGGAACTAGAAGATCAGCACCTCTCTGTGTCAATGCACAGTGATGAGTATTTTGAATGGACTGATGAAGTGAATCATCGGATTGCTGAGATGCTGGGTAAGATCAAAAGCAACATCAGCAAATTAGAGCGCATTGGTGAAGAGTTTGAGTTGTCGGTGAAATCTAACAATGCTGAAGAAAACTTAGATATCACCAAAGAAAAATATCGTCGTGCCGCCAAGTTGTACAGCAGTGAAATTCGGCCATTAAGTATCTTTTTGAATAAAAACACCCGCTATGAGAAAGGACTAGGCATTATCATGACCCTGAATAGATTTCAGAATATTTTTCGGGGGATTGGTGACGCTGGGGCGGAAAGTTTGATGTTGAAATCGCAATTGCAGTACCTTGATTTGTTTGATCCAATCAAAAAGGTGTCAGATAGTGTCAGTGTGTACCTCCAAAAGACCAAGGCTGCCATTATCGAGCATAATGCGATAGAGAGCGCCTTTGACTTTATTCGTCAAGCCTATGAAAAAACCCTGAGTGGTGATCAGCGGGCAAAGTACATTAAGAGTGCGGATCTAGTGAGATTAGGCCCTGTTCACCCAATAGCTTCATTGGGGCGGCTGAGCCCATTTCGGGTTGAGAAAACTCCTGAATTTTTAAATAACGTATTTAATGAACTTGCGACGAGAAGTATCACACTCAACAAGAGTGATACATCGGGGATGATGTTTGACGAAAGCATCTCACGAGAAAAAGC
>NZ_JACJFI010000054.1 GCF_014164505.1 Shewanella sp. SG41-4
GGTGCTTTTTTAAAGTTCATACTGTGCATTCTTACGGCCATTTTCTTCATCGTATCTGGCTGATCTTCATAAATACGAGTGTGGCAATGCTGACAGTTAGCAGAATCATTACTGCGGAAGTATTTTAAGGCTAGGTCCGCTTATTCTTTACGGTTTTCATCTAACCATTCTTGCGTCATAAAGCCATCAATGGTCATCAAGCCAATAATATCTTTAGAAACGATGATTTTCTTAACTAAATAATCAAATGGACCATGTGGTAAGTGACAATCTTGACATTGCACGGTAACACCGGCTCTACCACCACCATGAGCTGACGCCATAACCTCATCTCTTAACGAATGGTCACGGTGACACGTCATACAAAAAGCATCGCTACTTGTTGCATGTAAAGTTTGTTGTGTTGCGAAATAGCCTACGACACCCACAATTACACCAACCACAATAAGGGCAATAATCGAGTACTTCGCGCTTGGTTTAAATAGTGCACGCCAGTTCATTGTTCAATCTCCGTAATAGCAAAAAAGGAATTTCTAATATTTATAAGTCTAGTTTAGGATTATTCGAAATTATAAAATTGATTTTAGTCGCCATTTTGACAATTGTTTATCTAAAATATGTCTAAAATGCGAGCTAGATCTCGACTTTAGCTTTTACCATACCAAAATAAAGACTGATTACAGAATCAAGCTAACAAAGCGATAAATAAGAATAACATTAAGCAGAAAGGTGAACTTAGAGGTCACCGAATTTGAGTTCGAGTATTAGCCTTCAGTCTTGGTTAGATGGTAATAACACTTTATAAACAAACCAATAATAAAAATAATAAGGTTAATTTGAATGCATAAAGCAGCAAGAACACTCCATAAATGGCTGATGCTATTTCTCGGGCTACAGTTTGTAATTTGGTCAGTGACAGGAACATATATGGTGTTTATGCATATTGACTACATTCATGGGGATTCGCTCATCAGTAACCCCCAAACAAAAATCAACCCCGATAAAATGCAGTATTCATTGGTAAAACTGTTACAAACGTACCCTACAGCAGAGCAAATAAGCGTCGGTAAACTGATGCAACAAGACGTATACCGCTTTTCTATTCAGAACAACAAAACGACTCAGCAAGTAATGCTAAATGCGCAAACAGGTGAACGTTTATCGCCACTGAATCAAACGGCGGCCATAGCATTAGCGCAATATTATTACCTTGGTAATGAACCCATTACCAAGGTGAGTTTACTGACCGATAACCCACCTTTTGAACTCAGTGCTCGTCACTTACCGGCGTGGCGAATAAATTTCGATCACTTTTCCGCACCATCACTTTATATCTCAGCTGACAGTGGATTATTAGTAGGCAAGCGCCATGCATTTTGGCGTTTATTCGACTGGATGTTTCGCTTTCATGTGATGGATTATGGCGATGCTGAAGAAATCGATAACCAATTATTATTCTGGATAGCTTTGTTCTCAACTTTAGCTACCGTTAGCGGGTTAATATTAGTGTATTTCAGGGTATTACGTCGTACTAAAAACAAACGTAAGCCTATGTTGAGCAAGCGTAAACACAGTGGGGCTGCCTAATGTTTTGGGTCAGAAAGCTGCATAAATGGGCATCAGTCATTGTAGGGATTCAGTTACTCCTATGGTTAATTAGCGGGCTGTATTTTAATCTTATGGATCACGATAAAGCTCAAGGGCTTACTCATCTTAATGATACTCACGCGAAGGTGGCAATAGAGACTCATCGTTTGCGTGAACCTAGTACTATTCTGGCCGCCTTTAAGCCTAGCGTATCGCTTAACATCATTACTTTATTAGATAAACCTTACTACCTATTAACCCATGAAAAAGGCTTATACAATCATCTTAACAATGACTACACCTTGGTTGATGCTTATGACGGTAACCAAGTAATAATTGATACCACAATGGCACAACAGTTGGCCAAAGCATCTTATTCTGGAGAGGCTGCAATAAGTTCTACTCTCTTACTCACTCCGCCGCTAGACGACTTTCCAAAACAGCGCAATGACACTTGGCAGATAAACTTCGCCGATAATATTGGCACCAGTGTTTATATTGAAGCACAGTCGGGTCGACTCGTCGGCCACAGTGATGAACATACACGTTTAGCCGATATATTTTTTATGCTGCACTTTATGGATTACACCAGTGAAGGCAGCTTTAATAACATCCCTACCAAGATTTTTGCGTTTATCACGTTATGGTTAACCTTTAGTGGATTAATTTGGGTGATTGATATGCTTAAGCGCAACAGGTATCGGCTCAAACTAAAGCGCAAATAATGGCGATTAAAACGTAAGTTGACCCTAAATTAATGAAATGGAATGTGTATCACACGATACTGATCATAAAAGCGTTATCATCATTTTCAGATTAATAAATTTAATCTGTTATTACTTGAAAGATTTTTACTGACGTAAAGGTCTGTTAAGCTAACCCCTAATAAACGACTTGGTTAAGGCTAAATGAGAGCAAAGCAGTCAAACTATTGGATCATCGTAATCACTTTGTTCGCACTTGTCGGACAGGGGTTGCTGACTAATGACAGTTTGATGGTGCCAATGGCTCATGCAGAAATGACTCAAGCAATGTCCGCTCAAACCGACAAAATTACCAACACCACATCAGCCATGTCGCATAAGGCAATGAAGAATTGCCACGATAATATGCAAAATATCGTCAATGATATGGATGAACCTATTGCCGCAAAATTACCGCAAACCAGCTGTTGTAATGGTTCCGGATTTTGCAGCTTGGATTGTAACCACTGTTTGACTATTTCGTTTACTGCCAACCTAATTGATATTCCATTGGCAACGACCAATATTCCCGTTTACTCTGCACCGCTTGCGATGGTTGTTAACCATGTGTCAATCGCATTCCCTCCTGCGTTCCGCCCTCCTATCGCTTAATTCAATTGATCATTCTTGTGCGTTAAGCACATTCAATACTATTGTTTTTTAGCGTTTATCATCATGCCGGTTATCAGTATTGTCATGATGAATATCGAGGTTATTATGAAAAAATTGCCATTTTTTAATGTGCTATTAAGCGCATTCATTGGGGTCATCATCCCCGCAGCTCTCACATCAACGGTTGCTTATGGCGCAGAGCACGATCATGCCCAGCATCAGTCGCAAGCCAGTAAAACCTATACCTGCCCGATGCACCCTGAAGTGATCAGCGATAAAGAGGGGCGCTGTCCCGTCTGTAATATGTTTCTCGTCGTCAAAGATGAGCAACAAGAGTCCAGTGCTGGCGACACTCAACATCCAATGACTAACATGCATGGCGCTATTCCAAAAGAACCAAGCCTAGCAGACAAGTTTAATTGATCATTCTTGTGTGTTGAGCACATTCAACATTATTGTTTTTAGCGTTTATCATCATGGCAATCGTCAGTATTGCCATGATGAATATCGAGGTTGTTATGAAAAAATTCCCACTTTCTAGTGTGCTATTAGGCGCGTTTGTTGGTGTAATGATTCCCGCGGCTTTCACATCACCTGTCGCTTATGGCGCAGAGCACGATCATGCCCAGCATCAGTCACAAGCCAGTAAAACCTATACTTGCCCGATGCACCCTGAAGTGATCAGTGATAAAGAGGGAACCTGTCCCATCTGTAATATGTTTCTCGTCGTCAAAGAGGAGTCCAGCGTTGACGACTCTCAAGATCCAATGGCAAACATGCAAAGTGCGACTCCTGTAAAACAAAGCCAAGCAGATAAGGTATTTAGCCAACCTAAACCTACATTAGTGCCGACAGCAAATCAGAGCGATAGCACCAATGTAAAATATGTCTGTCCGATGCATCCACATGTAGTGTCCGATGCTCCTGGTACCTGCCCGATTTGCGGGATGAACCTTGAGAAAGTCACCGTTACCGATGCAAGCCAAGAAATTGTTGTCGGTGTTTCAGGCGGGATGCAACAAGCTTTGGGTATGCGAAGCCATGTAGTTGAAAAAACCAGTTTATCGCGCCAAGTGAATACCATAGGCACAGTGCAATATAATGAAAATGCGATTGGCCATGTGCATACACGCGCAACCGGATGGATAGAAACACTCACAGTACATAACGTGGGACAACAGATAAAAAAGGGCCAACTTTTATATGAGCTTTACTCGCCCGAACTCGTCAATGCCCAAGACGACTATTCCCAAGCTCAAGACTACCTTTTGCAAGATAAAAAACGAGGTAGCAGTTTATTGCTTAAAGCACGTAAACGCTTAGAACTGCTTGGCGTCGATACCTCGATAATTGATCGCTTAGAAAAAACCGGTGACACCATTTTTAAAGTGCCTTTTTATGCCCCGCAAGATGGCTTTATCAGTAAGCTAACCGTTCGCCATGGTATGTATATTCAGCCCGGAGATACCTTGTTTGAAATCGTTAATTTAGACAGTGTATGGGTCATTGCTGATGTATTTGAAAATGAACAAAGCTGGCTACAACAAGGCCGTAAAGTCAGTGTTAGCGCGGCAGCACAAGGGCTGTTTGATATTGACTCGACAATTGACTATATCTACCCAGAATTAGACCCTGTCACCCGAGCGATGCGGGTGCGGATCAAGCTTAACAATCATAACGACAAACTCAGACCAGGCAGTTTAGTTGATGTGACCTTATTTGGCCTGCCTAAGAATAATGTGCTCACGGTACCAACTGAAGCACTAATCCTTACCGGACGTGAAAACCGCGTGGTGGTGCAACGCAGTGATACCAGCTTTGCTTCCGTGCCAGTCAAAATTGGTATGATGGCAGACGGTAGAGCCGAAATTTTAGAGGGCTTGAATGAACATGACAAAGTGGTTATTTCAGGGCAGTTCTTATTGGACTCCGAAGCCAGTATTCAAGGCAGTTTACAGCGTTTAAGTAATGCGCCAACGACCAAAGAATCAACCACTACCAATGCTCACCAGCACTAAGGAGCACGACAATGTTAGCAAAAATTATCAGTGCTTCAATAAAGCAACGCGTTATGGTGTTGATACTCACGGCCGTTATCGCGTTAGTGGGTTATCAAGCCATGCGCATGACTCCACTGGATGCGTTACCTGATTTATCAGACGTGCAAGTTATTGTAAAAACCTCTTACCCAGGCCAGGCACCGCAATTAGTTGAAGACCAAATCACCTATCCATTGTCATCGGCCATGCTTGCCGTGCCGGGGGCCAAAACAGTACGTGGCTTTTCAATGTTTGGTGACTCGTTTGTGTATGTCATTTTTGAAGATGGCACTGATATCTATTGGGCGCGTTCACGGGTGCTTGAATATTTATCGCAAACCCAAGATCAACTGCCTGACGGTGTCACGCCCAGTATTGGTCCTGATGCATCGGGAGTGGGTTGGATTTTCCAATATGCCTTAGTCGATCGCAATGGACAGTATGATTTAGCCCAACTGCGTTCATTACAGGATTGGTTTTTAAAACTTGAATTACAAAGTGTTGCAGGGGTATCAGAAGTTGCCACTGTTGGCGGGATGGAACAAACATATCAAGTGGTCGTCGACCCACATAAGCTAGCACTGTATAAAATCGACTTAATGACCATTAAAAACGCCTTAGATAATTCCAATAGCTCGACAGGCGGCTCGGTGATTGAAATGGCCGAAGCAGAATACATGATCACTTCAAGTGGTTATCGCCAAACCATTGCCGACTTTGCAGAAATTCCACTGGGCATTTTATCTGAAACTGGCACACCAGTATTAATGAAAGACGTTGCCCAACTACGAACCGGCCCAGCGGCGCGTCGTGGTATTGCCGAACTCGATGGTAAAGGCGAAGTTGTCGGCGGTATTGTGGTGATGCGCTATGGTGAAAATGCTCTTGAAACCATTAATAATGTTAAGCAAAAACTCAAGGAGATCAGTAATGGATTGCCTGATGGAGTTGAATTAGTCACCACTTATGATCGCTCAGAGTTAATCTTACGCTCAGTCAATAACCTTAAGCATAAAGTGCTAGAGGAAATGCTGGTTGTCGGACTTATTTGCCTACTATTTTTACTGCATGCACGCTCAACGTTAGTCGCGATAATCACCTTACCAATTTCGATTTTAGTCAGCTTTATCGCCATGAACATCATTGGTGTCAATGCCAATATTATGAGCTTAGGCGGTATTGCCATTGCCATAGGAGCGGTAGTTGATGCGTCAATTGTGATGGTCGAAAATACCCATAAGCATTTGGAACATTATCGCCAAAAACACGGTAAAGCTCCAGAAGGAGATGACCATTGGCAACTCGTCAAAGAAGCTTCAATTGAGGTCGGCCCTGCATTATTTTTCAGCTTATTGATTATCACCCTAAGCTTTACACCGGTATTTGCCCTTGAAGCGCAAGAAGGACGTTTATTTCACCCACTAGCCTTTACCAAAACCTTCGCTATGGCGGCATCGGCCATTTTAGCAATCACCTTAATTCCGGTGCTAATGGGTTATTTTGTCCGCGGAAAAATCCCTGATGAGCGTAAGAACCCCATTAGCCGAGTATTAATTGCCATATATCAACCATTATTAAAATGGGTACTGCATTTTCCTAAAATCACCATCGGATTAGCCATTATTGTGCTATTCAGTGCTTACTACCCATTAAGCCAAATGGGTTCAGAGTTTATGCCCACCTTAGAAGAAGGTGACCTACTTTATATGCCCACCACGTTACCCAGTGTAAGTGCAGGCAAAGCAGCAGAAATATTGCAGCAAACAGACCGGCTGATAAAAACAGTACCCGAAGTTAAACGCGTGTTTGGCAAAGTGGGCCGAGCCATGACAGCAACAGACCCTGCGCCACTAACAATGCTAGAAACCACCATCATGCTCAAACCGCCTGGCGAATGGCGTGAAGGCGTAACCTTAGAGAGCATTATTGCAGAACTGCAAAAAACCGTGCGTATTCCAGGGATGACCAATGCTTGGGTGCAACCGATTAAAACCCGTATCGATATGCTATCTACCGGCGTGAGAACACCTGTCGGCATTAAAATATCGGGCGCAAATGTTGAAGAACTACAACGTATTGGTGCAGAAATAGAAGCGGTAGTAAATCAATTACCGGGAACTGAGTCGGCATTTTCACAGCGTAGTAGCGGCGGCCGCTATATTGACATCACACCAGACCTTAAAAATGCCGCACGTTATGGCATGACCTTAAAAGACATCCAAGATGTGGTAAAGATTGCCATTGGTGGCATGACAATAGGTGAATCAATACAAGGTCAAGAACGCTATCCAATCAATATCCGTTATCCACGAGAGCTACGAGACAACATCGAGAAGCTCAGAAATTTACCCGTTCTGACTAAAACGGGTAAGTACTTACCGTTAAGTTATTTAGCCGAGCTGAAAATTACCGATGGTGCGCCTATGCTAGCCAGTGAAAACGGTCGCCTTATCTCGTGGGTGTTTGTCGATCTGAAAGACATTTCTATCGGTGAATATATCGTTGCAGCAGAAAAGGCACTTAAACAACAAATTACCCTTCCTCCACGCTACAACTATAGCTTTGCTGGACAATACGAGTACATGCAACGCGTAGATGCCAAAATGAAAATGGTGATCCCATTAATGATCGCGGTGATTTTTATGTTGCTGATGATGACGTTCAACTCAGTAATACAAGCATCGGTGATCATGTTAAGTTTACCTTTTTCATTGGTGGGTAGTGCATGGCTATTGTATGGGCTGGATTTTAATTTTTCAGTTGCTGTATCTGTCGGCATGATTGCCTTAGCTGGGGTCGCCGCTGAGTTTGGCGTGGTGATGCAGGTGTACCTTAATAATAGTATTAAGGCCTATAAAGAAGCCGACAACTACCACAGCAAAGCGGATTTAACGGCTGCATTAATTGAAGGTGCAGTGATGCGAATTCGCCCTAAAGCCATGACCGTCGCAACTATCTTTTTTGGGTTACTGCCGATCATGTGGGGCAGCGGTACGGGTAATGAAGTGATGCAAAAAATTGCTGCGCCTATGGTCGGCGGCATGGTCACTGCGCCGCTACTGTCGCTATTTGTTATCCCAGCAATTTACTTGCTGATATATGGCCGCAAGTTGCCTAAGCAATAATTCACATAACTCTATTTAACCCGAGTTCAGGTTATTACTTTTACCCCTATCAATAAAAATCCCAAACGATTAATCGCTTGGGATTTTTTATGTGCTAATCACAGCGTTATTTACGCTTAAGTGACTCATTAAGTTGGTCGGCTTCATCTTGTTTCTTTTTACGGCAAGCCGCAATATCATCAGGGTGACCATACTTACATGGGTCGCTAGCTAAAATAGCCCTAGGGACATTCAGTATCATGTAATCTGTGTCATTTTTATTGTCATCTGCATTGCCACTATTACCAATATTGACGATATCGGTACCACGGCATGCAGTTAACATCACTAAGCAAGATAACAAGCTTAATTGAATTATCCATTTTATCATTGTTGTAATATTCCTTGCTTTTGACGCGCAAGCATCATCATACGGATAATCCCCCATAGCATAATAATCGCACCGATAGCCAACATAATAATAATGATCAAAGGGTTGGCTAACATAGGCAAGAAATCTTGGTCAAACCCCACAAAGATACCGTAGAGCCCAAGGCCAAATAATATCGTGCCAGGAAAATCGATCAGCGCCACCAACAGCATACTGCGATGAATACTGGCTATTGTGATCTGGGTGTTTTCCGATGTCATTCACTCATCCTTGTTTAAATACACTAACTATTACCAACAACTAATAATAACATCTTACTAACAACTCACTCTGACATCACTTAATAATCAAGGTTCAATCGGCATTCTATCTTAAATCGTCACTCTACATTAAACGATACTCTAGCTTCAATCAGCAACACTGCAAATATAAATAATCATAATTCATTATGTAAAAACATAATGTTCAGATCTATTTATTCTGCAGTAAATAACGCAATAATTGAAAACACCCCACCTTGTGGATCATTGAGTACAGAAAAACGGCCTACGTTAGGAATATCAGTTGCAGGCACACAAACTGTAGCCCCCAAGGTTTGTGCTTTAGTCACTGATAAATCACAGTCATCAACGGCAAAATAGCTCATCCAATGAGCAGGAGTATCGCCCCATTCTGCAGTCATTGCCATCAATCCACCAATGGCTTGTTCCCCCGCATACCATTCGGTGTATTCAAAATCAGCCACATCATTAAGCTGAGTTTGGTAACCTAATACTCGGCTATAAAACTGTTTCGCCGCAGCGGTATCACGACAAGCAAGCTCAACCCAACACAGGGTATTTGATTCTTGTGATCGCTTAATGCCAATATGGTCTTGGCCTTGCCACAATGCAAAACGACAGCCTTCTGGATCTTTACATAGCGCCATTCGGCCAGCATCTCCGACAGAATGAGGCCCTGCAATAATCTCACCTCCAGCTTGAGTCACAGCCTTAGAGGTAGCATCAACATCATCGACCGCAAAATAAATTGTCCAATGAGTCGGTAATGCCTCCATTTCTGCCGGCATTGGGTACATTGCCGCAATATCATCACCATCGATTTGCAGCATAGTATAATGCCCTTCTGGCATGGGCATATCATCGGCTCCCCAACCAAACAACGCCTGATAAAATGCTTTACCGGCCGCCCAATCATGAGTTGCTAATTCAATCCAGCAAGGCTGTCCTTGTTGATACTGTTGTACCTTCATTATCCTAATCCTTTATAAAAATAGTTGCTTTGATATAGCCAACATGAAACTTGTCCCATAAGTTAAGTCGATATCAGCAGAAAAGCAAAAAGCCTTCAAACGAAGGCTTTTTGGCTAAAAGTAGTTTCACTGGAATTTGTTGCGTCTATTTAAACACCGGCAATATATCGGCCATGGCCAGTAAATGACACGCTGCTGTGGTAACCCCAAACAACACCACAATAACAATCAACGGAGTTCCGCCAGGTACTTTAAACCCCTTTGAATCGGGATATTGCTGTCTTACTTTGTATGCTAATAATGCTGGCACAATAACAGCCCAAATAGTGGCAGCAAGGGCAGCAAAACCAATTGCTAAAATAAATCCATTCGGGAATAACAAACCAAGTATCGTCGGCGGCACAAACGTTACTGCTGCCGTTTTAATTCGTCCTGAGCGCGAGTCATCAAACCCAAATAAATCAGCAAGGTAATCAAACAAGCCTAGCGTCACACCCAAAAATGATGATGCAACGGCAAGATTAGCAAATAGCGTTAGCATGTTATCCAGCCATTGGCTGGCAATGACCCCAGACAACGCACCCACTAACACACCAATATTGCCACCTTGAGCAATAATATCGGCAAACTGGCTTCGTTGAATATTACCCATCGTCGCCACTAACCAACATATATAAATAACTAATGCGATAGTGGTTCCAGTAATAATCGCTTTAACGATGGTTTTGGCATCTTTACCGTAATATTTGACTAAACTTGGCACATTACCGTGATAGCCAAAACTGGCCAATCCAAAAGGGATAGCGGCAAGTAAATAAGGCAGGTAACGCGGCTCACCATCAGGCGACACTAGCTTTATGGTATCGATATCGATTAGTAAGTTACCGATAGCCAAAAAGAAAGTAATCACCATGCCGCCAAGCATAATTGTGGTGATGCGATCAACCGCCTTAGTACTAATAAACACCACCAGAGCCAAGACCACAGCAAACACCAATCCGGCCACACTCTGAGGAAGGCTCACACCCAATGCTGATAAACTGTGATTCACAATCGAACCACCACCACTGATATAAGCGTAAGTTAAAATATATAAAACGAATGCAATAGAAACACCATTAATCACCCGCCAGAACTGCCCAAGAGTTACCTTAGTTAAGGTGTCGAAACTGTCTCCAGGTTCAAAATGCAAATTGGCTTCTAATAACAATAAACCCGACATTAGCATGCAAAACCAAACGCCGAGTAACATCGCGATAGAATAACCAAACCACATTCCAGCCCCAACAACGGGTAACGAAAACATGCCGGCACCGACCGTGGTTCCGGCAATGATCATTGCCCCACCCAATACAGATTTACCGCGGGTACGATGCTTGGCAGCATTCATATGATTCGCCATTATTGTCCATGCTCCGCTTCCACACTATCAACAATGGTTTGTCTTACTAAAGAACTGAGTAACTTATTGGCATGATCGCGAATTCTGATTACTTCTGAACGATGTTCGTCGCTACAGAGATAACCCAAGGCTTTCAGTTTCACACTCAAGGTGTTATATAATTTTTTATCATAAAACTCTGGTGCGGTAATACCGTGCAGTGCACCTAATCGCTGCGCTAACAAATGGCTATCTCGTTCCAGTTCTGAACGTTCAAGATCAGGTTTTATTGCTAGTAAATTGAAAATAATCGCATAACGTTGCAACGTTTCACTGATGGTTTCAGCTAATAATAATATTTGGGTAATGTGACGAGGCGAGATCTCAAATTCGTCACTTCCAGTCAACAAACCTTGTTCAACCATAAAATCTAAAATGCTATCCACATGTTTAGGCACATCATCAATACCCATGAAGAGTTCAGCTTTAAGTAATGGATAAAAGTCCATTACAATGGCATGAATTCGCTGACGATCGCACGCATCATAATGCACCAAACAACTGGCAACCAATGATGGCAGGACCATTAAATGAATAATATTATTACGGTAATAACTCATGGTAATGGCAATTTTTTCATCAACAGAAATAATTTCACCAATAAGGTCTTTAGTGCTAACAAACTTATTTAACGACAAACAATGATCAATAATTGACTTGCCATTGCCTTCTGCCACTGAGGCGTAATCGGTATAAGGAACTGCTTTAAGTAATGCTAAATACAAATCAAGCTGACGTTCTAACTGGCTTCTTTCTAACGCATTTTGCTCTGATGCTAATAGTACTAAACTGGTCAATGTTACTGAACTGGCTGCGGCAGCTCCATTGATATTAGTCATTACGCGGTTAGCTAGTAAATTAACCGAAGGTGTAAACCAAGACGGTTTTTGATCAGGATCTTTAGCAAGCTCATCACGCCATTCAGGCGCCTGCTGATTTAAGAATTGTTGTACATTAATCGGCTCACCAAAATTCACATAGCCTTGGCCAAAATTGCCTAACTTACGAATAGCACCAAATACCTGCCAAACAGATTCTTTTTTCTTTTTCTTGCCGCTTAATTCTTTGTGATACGTCGCGACTTCCATCACATGGTCATAACCTAAATACACAGGTACTAAAGTCACTGGGCGCTCTATTCCGCGTAACACGCTATTAATTGTCATAGCCAACATACCGGTTTTAGGCGCTAACAAACGTCCTGTACGCGAACGACCACCTTCGGTGAAATACTCGACCGCATAACCCTTAGCAAATAACTGATCTAAATATTCACGAAATACTGCGGTATAAAGCTTATTGCCATTAAAACTACGACGAATAAAGAATGCACCACCACGGCGGAACATCGGCCCTGCTGGCCAAAAATTAAGGTTAATACCGGCAGCTATGTGCGGCGGAACCATGCCCTGATAATACAAAATATAAGACAGTAGCAAGTAATCCATATGACTTCGATGACAAGGAACGTAAACAATTTCATGGCCATCATGATGTAACTGCCTTACTTGCTCGGCACCTTTGATATTGATACCACTGTATAATTTGTTCCATAACCAAGTAAGAAAACGCTCGGCAATTCGCACCAAACTATCAGAATAATCTGCGGCAATTTCATCAAGGTATTCAATGGCAGTTTCACGCGCTTTCTCGACCGTTACCTTCTTATTGGCAGATTCTTCTTCAATGGCTTTTTTGATTGAATCTGACTTTAATAAAGAGGCAAATAATGCTTGTCGATTAGGTAATTGTGGTCCCGTCATCACTTTGCGTTGACGGCGGAAATGCACACGGGCGACTCGGGTTAATTTGTGAGCAATCCTTTTGTCAGTACCATGTTCATCAGCCATATGACGAAGTGATAGTGCATTAGAGAATTGAACGAAATTATGGCGTCCTAAGAATAAAATCATTAGCCATTTACGTAACCACGTTGGATTTTCACGTTCGAATACAGCGGCTTTCATGCTGTCTTCTTCTTTACCAGGAGTACGCCCCCAATAAAGGCAAACAGGAACCAACTGTATATCTAATTCAAGACTCTCACTATGAAGTGACAATAAACTGGTAAAATAATTGAGGAATTTGTCACCACTTTCACGCTTACCAAATAGTGGTTTGCGGCCCTCTAAACAGACCACACGAGGCACTGTTAAGCCATCAAGCTGTAATGGTTCATAAGGACTAGGCAGACCAAAGCCCTCGGTGATTTCGCTCAACGCGGCAATATCACTAATAGATTCCGTTTTCATTAAATAAACCAAAGGTTTAGTTGGATCTATATTGAGGTCATCAAAAGGATCGTGAGGTACCACAATAGTCTGTACCATCCACTTTTGAATCCATCTTAATGTTCGTAAAAATATTGAATCTGGTTTTGACATGGTTATTTTCGCAACATAAGCCACTGTAATATTGATGTATAGGATACCAGAAACAACCCTGCTTACACTATCAGACCGATTTATCTTTACGCTTAAGCTCTCACTATCAGAAATAACATAAGACAGAATATTAGTAATAGTTAATTAAAACATATTGTTGAGTGATGCTTAATCAACAAAAAACAAAAAATAGTTGGTTAATACTTGCGCGAACACAAACACTGTATATAATGACAGTCACTGTATAAAAAGACAGGAATCATCATGAGACCGTTAACGCCGCGCCAAGCAGAAATATTAGACTTAATTAAAAACAATATCGCCGAAACAGGTATGCCACCCACTCGTGCTGAAATTGCGAATCGTCTTGGCTTTAAAAGTGCTAATGCCGCCGAAGAGCATTTAAAAGCATTAGCCAAAAAAGGCTTTATCGAGATCATGCCTGGTACCTCAAGAGGCATTCGTTTGCCTCATGAAGAACAGGTTGAAACCGGTCTGCCACTTATTGGACAAGTTGCTGCTGGTGAGCCTATTTTGGCCCAGGAGCATGTAGAACAATACTATCAAGTCGATCCAACCATGTTTAAGCCAGCCGCAGATTTTCTACTGCGAGTGCGTGGTGACAGCATGAAAAACATTGGTATTTTAGAAGGCGACTTACTCGCAGTACATAAAATGCAGCAAGCACGTAATGGTCAAGTTGTAGTGGCCCGTGTAGATGATGACGTCACCGTAAAACGGTTTGAACAAAAAGGTAATGTGATCTATCTGCATGCCGAAAATGAAGATTACAAACCGATAAAAGTAGATTTAAGTTGCCAAAGCCTAACCATCGAAGGGCTTGCCGTTGGCGTTATCCGTAATGGAGATTGGTTATGAACAAACTAATGGGCATCGCCCCACGCCACCCAGGCTTATGGGTAGATTTATCTGAAACAGAACTGCATGGCACCCAAACCATTCAAACATTACAAACTGTCACCCAAGGTGAAGCTGAACTAAGTCAATTATGCAGCCAGTTGGCAACATTGAGCCAGCAAGGCAGATGGATTGTATTAATTAGTCCACCGCACATTGGTTATAAACATATGCTGGCAAGTGCTGGAGTACGAATGGATCGTATTTTACTGGTGCACACCAAAGATGAAGTCGAAACATTATGGGCAATGGAAAAAGCACTCACGAGCGGCACTTCTAGTGCTGTAGTAACTTGGACAAGCTCACTTGATGCTCGTGATAGCCGTCGTTTAGAAATTGTCGCCAAAAGTGCACGTGCATTAGGTGTGATAATTGAAGATGTGAATGCTCACTTACCCCCAAAACATCAACTTGTTAGCCCTACTTTAGCAAATGGAAAAAGTAATTTTTGTTCATTTCACTAAGCACGAACCCTTAATTACCAAGCCCTGTATTGAATTCAGGGTTTTTTTTCACCTTTTTTCAGCCTATTAGCCAACAAAGTGATCTTGATCAATGTTTAATCTACAAGTAATGTGGTTAACAAGGATGAAACATTTTTTATCTTTAATTGGACGTGAATGATAGTAATCAAGATTACTATCAGACAAATGAGCCAAATCAAAATTGATAAGTTCAGTCGTAGGTACAAGCGTGGTGCACAGCTAACAATAAAACCGTAGACCGTCTGTTTACAGCCACCAAAGTACTTTGAAGTCATCAAACTTTTTTCGGGAACCGAAGAGTTTGCATAGAGCAGAGAATTACTGTGTGACTCTTCTTTGTAGTTGCTATTTGCAATTAGCAGAGGAGTAGTCTTGTGAAGCAATGGTTGTATTGTTTACTGGTTGTGTTTGTAGCACTTCCGCTTGGGGCAACAGAAATGCCCCTCAACATGACTCAAGGCGTGACAGATATCAGTGGCAAGGTTTATGACCTCCATATGACGATTCTTTATATCTGTTGTGCGATTGGGTTAGTGGTGTTTGGGATCATGATTTATTCAATGATTTATCACCGCAAATCAAAAGGCGCAGTCGCGGCCAATTTTCACGAAAGTACCAAAGTGGAAATTGCTTGGACCGTCATCCCTTTCATCATCTTAATAGGCATGGCTATTCCAGCCACCAAAACCTTGATTGCTATGGAAGATCCTAGCGATGCGAATCTCACCATAAAAATTACTGGGTCGCAGTGGAAATGGCATTACAGCTATTTTGATAAAGACATCGAATTTTACAGCACATTATCCACTCCCAGAGCGCAAATTGATGGCAGTGAGGCCAAAGGAGAACATTACCTCCTTGAAGTTGATAAGCCATTAGTGTTGCCTATTAACCAAAAAGTGCGCTTCTTAATGACATCTGATGATGTTATCCATTCATGGTGGGTGCCCGCGTTTGCCGTTAAAAAAGATGCCAACCCTGGATTTATTAACGAATCGTGGACCCGCATTGATAAACCCGGTATTTATCGCGGCCAATGTGCCGAATTATGTGGTAAAGACCATGGCTTCATGCCGATTGTGGTGCAAGCATTATCGGAAGCAGATTTTGATAATTGGTTAGTGGAACAAAAACAACTAGCAAGCAATGCGGCCGCAGCTGCTGAGGCGTCAATGTCTCAAACCTTGTCTATTGAGGAGCTAACCTCACAAGGTGAGCAAATCTATATTGCTAGGTGCGCTGCTTGTCATCAACCAAATGGCGCGGGTCTTCCTGGTGTATTCCCATCATTGATTGGCAGTCCTATCATAAAAGGCCCTGTTGAAGGTCACCTGAATATCGTCTTAAACGGTAAACCAGGTACCGCAATGCAAGCCTTTGCAAAGCAACTTAGCGCTCAAGAGATTGCCGCAGTCATTACCTTCGAGCGTAATGCTTGGGGTAATAATGGTGGTGATGTTGTACAAGCTTCTGATATAGGCAACTTTTTAGGAAGTAACGAGGCAACTACCGAATCAGGTAAGGCTGTAACCGATGTCGCAAGCACTATTGCGGCCACGGCAACTGACATTACCAATGCGGTTACCGACAAAGCCAATCAAGTTGTCGAAGCCGTAGCAGAAACTGTTGTACCAGAGGATCTGCCCAATTTGACCTTGGAGCAATTAATTGCCGAAGGGGAGCAGGTTTATGCCACAACTTGTGCTGCATGTCACCAAGCCACTGGCGCAGGTTTACCAGGCGCTTTCCCTTCACTTATTGGCAGCCCTGTTGTTACTGGACCGGTTAGCGGACATATCGAAATCGTTATGCACGGTAAACCAGGAACCGCAATGCAGGCTTTTAGTAGTCAACTTAGCCCTCAAAAAATGGCAGCAGTGATTACTTATGAGCGCAATGCGTGGGGCAATAATTCTGGCGAGGCGGTGCAACCTGCCGATGTCGCTAGCCATGGACAGTAGGGGAAAAAAATGAGCACAACAACGCACGATACACTGGCTACCGCTCATGATGATCATCATCACGGTGCTCCGAAGGGGCTAATGCGCTGGCTACTCACCACTAACCATAAAGATATCGGATCCCTTTATTTATGGTTTAGTTTCATTATGTTTCTCACTGGCGGTGCGATGGCAATGGTGATTCGAGCTGAATTGTTTCAGCCTGGATTACAGCTAGTAGAGCCTAACTTTTTTAATCAGATGACCACAGTTCATGGTCTCATCATGGTGTTTGGGGCGGTGATGCCCGCTTTTACCGGATTAGCTAACTGGTTAATTCCAATGATGATTGGTGCGCCAGATATGGCACTACCGCGAATGAACAACTGGAGCTTTTGGATTTTACCCTTCGCCTTTGCCATGTTATTAGGTTCGCTATTTATGGAAGGCGGCGGTCCTAACTTTGGTTGGACATTCTATGCCCCGCTCTCAACCACCTATAGCCCTGACAGTACCGCCCTATTTGTTTTCTCCATTCACATAATGGGAATAAGTTCGATAATGGGCGCAATTAACGTCATTGTAACCATTGTAAACTTGCGAGCTCCTGGCATGACATGGATGAAGTTACCTTTATTTGTGTGGACCTGGCTTATTACCGCATTTTTACTGATTGCGGTAATGCCAGTGCTCGCAGGTGCGGTCACCATGGTATTAACCGATAAGTTTTTTGGTACTAGCTTTTTTGATGCTGCCGGTGGCGGTGATCCAGTGATGTTCCAGCATATTTTCTGGTTCTTCGGTCACCCCGAAGTTTACATCATGATTTTACCGTCATTCGGTATTATCTCCGCGATAGTACCAACCTTTAGCCGTAAAAAGCTGTTTGGTTATTCCTCAATGGTTTACGCCACTGCCAGTATTGCCATTCTGTCATTTTTGGTATGGGCACATCACATGTTTACCACTGGTATGCCTGTTTTTGCCGAATTGTTCTTCATGTATTGCACCATGTTGATTGCCATTCCAACCGGGGTGAAAGTGTTTAATTGGGTCGCAACCATGTGGCGCGGTTCTATGACATTTGAAACCCCAATGCTATTTGCAGTGGCATTTATCATCCTGTTCACCATTGGTGGCTTTTCGGGTTTGATGCTGGCAATTACCCCTGCGGACTTCCAATACCATGACACATACTTTGTCGTAGCGCACTTCCATTATGTACTGGTGACTGGAGCGATATTCTCCATTATGGCTGCGGCTTATTATTGGCTGCCTAAATGGACCGGCCATATGTATAACGAGACCTTAGGCAAGTGGCACTTTTGGTGTTCGGTAATATCCGTCAACGTGTTGTTTTTCCCGATGCACTTTCTAGGTTTAGCGGGTATGCCACGTAGGATCCCCGACTACGCGGTTCAGTTTGCTGATGTGAATCAAATTGTGTCGATTGGTGGATTCGCATTTGGTTTATCTCAGCTTATTTTCTTGGCGGTGGTACTTAAATGTATCAAGGGTGGCAAACCCGCTGGAGATAATCCTTGGGAAGCTGCCGAAGGCTTGGAATGGTCGATTGCCAGCCCTGCGCCATATCACTCGTTTACCACTCCACCGGAGATTAAATGAGATGACACAGCCAACAAAATCAAATCGTAAGCTATTAATCATCCTGATTGCCGGGTCAATTGGTATGTTTGGGTTTGGTTTTGCGCTGGTACCGCTTTATGACGTGCTCTGCGATACATTGGGGATTAATGGCAAAACCCAAAATAGCGCCAGTAGTTATGAAGCTGTGGTGGTTGATAAAAATCGAACCGTAACCATTGAATTTGTGACTCAAGTTCAGTCAGGTATGCCATGGGAATTTAGCCCTAAAGTTAACCAAATAAGCGTGCATCCTGGGGAGCTCACTCACGCACAATTTTTGGTTAAAAACCTATCGACACGTGACACTGTAGGCCAAGCAATCCCTTCGGTATCACCAGGCCAAGGTGCGGCATACTTTAATAAAACGGAATGTTTTTGCTTTAATCAACAACCTTTGGCTGCAGCAGCAACAGCAGAACTACCACTGATTTTTTACGTGGACCCTGATTTACCAGCGTCCATTAACACATTGACTCTCTCTTATACCCTTTACGACATCACCGATAGACAGGCGATAGTCATAGAGCAAGGAGCATCAAAATGACAACAAAGTATCAAACTTATTATGTGCCAGCCCAAAGTGCTTGGCCAATAATCGGTGCTATCGGTTTATTTTTAATTGCGTTTGGCGCGGGTAATTATGTACAACAATTAACCACTGAGAAAACCTCTGGCGGTTACATTTTAATAACTGGCTTGGCCGTGATTATCTTTATGATTTTTGGTTGGTTTAAGACCGTTATTGATGAATCAATGGCTGGACTGTATTCACCGCAAATGGATCGTTCATTTAGACAGGGAATGAGTTGGTTTATTTTTTCAGAGATTATGTTTTTTGGGGCATTTTTCGGCGCGCTATTTTATGCCCGCATGATTTCAGTACCTTGGCTTGGTGGCGCATCTAACAATGCCATGACCCATGAAGTGTTATGGCCTGCATTTGAAGCTATGTGGCCATTGGTTAAAACACCTGATGGCACTGCAACTGAAGCTATGCCATGGACGGGATTGCCATTAATTAACACCATTATATTGCTAACCTCGTCAATTACTTTGCACTTTGCTCATACCAACCTTGAAAAAGCTAATCGTAAGCCCTTGATAATCTGGTTAGCGTTAACGGTAATTTTGGGGATTGCGTTTCTCTGTTTACAGGTTGAAGAATATAGCCATGCTTACCAAGAAATGGGGCTAACG
>NZ_JACJFI010000550.1 GCF_014164505.1 Shewanella sp. SG41-4
GCTTCGCGAGAAAGCCATTGCCCACCAAGATAGCGCGATTATTGTTTACTACCAGTCTCGGATGGCTACACCAGAACGAGTGGCGTTATTCAGTCTATTAAACCATACAATGTCATCAACATTTTTTCATGAATTACGCACTAAGCAGCAATTAGGCTACATGGTTGGAACAGGTTACTTACCATTAAACCGACATCCCGGGATGATTTTTTATGTGCAGTCCCCGACAGCAGGTCCAAGACAACTACTCGAAGCAATTGACGAGTTCATTGCCGACTTTAATTATGCCGTTATGCAAATTACCAATGAACAATGGGAAAGTACCAAGCAAGGTATGATAGGTCAAATAATGGAACACGATACCAATCTAAAGACTCGCAGCCAACGTTATTGGGTAAGCTTAGGAAACCGCGATTATGGATTTAATCAACGTGAAATGGTTGTCGCAGAAGTCGAAAAGCTTACCAGAGCTGACTTGATTAAGTTTATGGTGGTTAACATGCGTAGCAGAGATTGTGATCGTTTAGTGTTGTTCAACAGTGGTGAACAGCATCACAGTCAAACAAGCTTACGTTCGGATAATATGATAGTCGACTTAAAAACATTTAAACAACAGGCTGATAAATTTCAGTTTTAGGCAGCCTCTTCTACTGGAATGTACATAATAGAAACAGAACGCGGTTACGTAAATAAATAGTCAAAACCAACATTAACCGTACAAAGCACCAAATAAAACTTTAGTATTACCTAACGAATTGATTAAAAAATAACTTTTCGTCAATTTAATTACCATTATTGGGTAATATTCTATCAATCACACCTTTTTTGTTAACATGCTTTTGACAAAGCGGCTGCTTTCTGAAAAAGTAGACAATTCATGAACTTCTTTGCGGCATCAAAAGAGAATAAGTATAAATCTATGCCTAAAATTCTACTTTTTATTTGTGTTTCCTTTATTTTTAGCTTTGGCGCTACGGCCATTGAAGCTGATGACACAGAATCAAACTTCGATCTACTACTAAACTACACTAATTATGGTGTCGCTGATGGTTTGTCTCAAGACACAGTAACAGCCATCGTTGAAGATCCAGAGGGTTACGTTTGGGTTGGTACTATCAATGGCTTAAATCGTTTCGACGGCAATGAATTTAAGCAATTCTATGCGGATGATAATGCAAATTCTCTACCCAGCTCTTTTATTCGTAATTTACTTATCGATGATAGCGGTGTTCTGCAAATCGGGACAGACAAAGGTCTCGTTCAATTTGATGAAGATACAGAGTCATTCACCAGAAACAGTATCTCAACTCAAATTGGTGAGCAAGCCATTTGGTCAATATCAAAACAAGATGGTGAAGTTTTTATTGGTTTAAATGGTAAGTTTATATCTTATGGAAAAAACAATGACCAAAATTTAATTTTTGAAAATATAAAATTAAAAGAAATAAAAAATGTAATTAAATTAGATAAGGTTTTTTATATTAGGAATTATGAAGGTGAAATTTTTGAACAAAATACCACCACCATTAAGAAGGTATTAAGTAAATCTAATGACATCATTATTATTGATAACAATATAATTACAGCAACAGATCAAGGTTTATTTATTATAAATGACGA
>NZ_JACJFI010000551.1 GCF_014164505.1 Shewanella sp. SG41-4
TAAGGGGTTATATTCAAATGTGCACAAAAAAGGAAACCGATATGACCACTAAAGATGAATTTGATGCTCTCCTCATCAATCATGATGATGTTAAAAAAGAAGTTTTAGCGTTATTCAATGGTAGATGTGATGTTGCACTGGAATGGCTTAAAGAAACAAGACCTCAACTGATGGGTGTATCACCATCTTCTATAATCGATACTGATAAACAAAGAGTTCTTGATTTGATTTTTCAAATTAAAACTGGGGATATTTCTTAATCAAATGCAACTTGAAGACCATAATACATAGATTTTTTGGCAATGCTTAATGTTTTAGGTTACCAATCACTAAATGGGATTGGTTTCTAATGATAACTTTTGCCACAAATCAGAAGTAAGATGAGTAATCGTTAGATACAGCCTAGGTCTAGTTAATTTCTTACGAAGCACTTCCCTTACAGCATAGTTATGAGTAATGAGACGAAATGTGCTTTTACCTAAATCAATTCCTATACTGCGATAGTTAGAAATGATGATCACCTCTTCTTGTTAACCAGAAAACTTGAGTTTAATAAGTGGATAGGGCGTACCATTTTATTAATAACTTATTATATTCAATAGGTTAGATATCTACCCTTAACTAGTTTCTATGTAGTGGCCAATATTTTTAGCCACTACACAAAAGTCATACAAAACTTACATTTTCAACTCATGAACTACTATGTAACTACCTCCGCCTGTAGATTTTATATTAAAGGACTTGCTAGAAAACTCTATGCCTTCTTGTTCAATATTATTAAAATTAAATTTAATTCGACTATAAGGCGTTCTTGTTGCCCAGTACCCCATTCCTTGATCAAAAAGTAACTGAATAGTTTTTCCTGATCTTAATTCGATGTTTAAATATCTACCGTGGTCTAATTTATATTTTTCTAGAAAATCAGGATATATAGTTATACCAAGGCTTTCTCCTGTTGCTGATAGAAAAGTACTAATATCATCTATATTATTAAAGTTATCGGCAATACAATAAGGTGTTCTACCCTGATGATTCCCAGGATGAGAAGTCTCAATTTCGAAACTACCACACTGGTGATTTTCATTAATAGCTGCAAACAAAGAGCAAATTAAACGGACACTTATAGGACTAACCAAATATCTGTCACTATAAATTATCCGTTCAATGCCAGAATTGAGTTCTGATTCTAAATTGCCTGTTTTTTCAATAATTAATGCATATAATGACTGACCAAATTTATCTATGGAGACATCGAGTCTAGAACCTATATCATTTATTAAAGCCAAGTTATTTTGCAATGACGACGACATCGCTAATTCAGCAACATCTATTTTTTTCAAATTAAGGTTTAACTCTGATCCTTTCATACAGACCAAAGATTTATTAGTTGTAGCCCCCCACTCGGAGTTCAACGAAATCGTATCTTTATCATCAGTAGCGTACCAATAATTCCCATCAGTAAATTTCATTCTTAAGATGGGAAAAGCTTGCGTTGATAACTCTTTTGAGAGGTCAAAAGTAAACAAATCTACGTGTGCAGGTAAGGATGTTCTAATTTGCCAAGCAAGATCCGGAGTAATACTCTTTGCTACTGACTCACTTAGTAAGATTCG
>NZ_JACJFI010000552.1 GCF_014164505.1 Shewanella sp. SG41-4
GTGCGGCGCTCTGACGCTGATTTTAAATTATATTTTATGTCCATTGCATACCACCTTAAAAACTGAGCTTGCAGACTATGGAGGCTAGAGAATAATGTCAAGTCGCTGCCCTAGATCCTAAATCAAAATACGTCAATTGAACGTAACAAGCATCAATATATTTATTCATACTGCAACAGACAAACTGTCAGTGCATATCTCATTTTGTTAACAGCCAATTACAATGAACTAACCAAGGTGAACCATTCTATTGTCACCATTCTATTGTCACCATTCTATTGTCACCAAGAATGATTACCCATCAATGGTTAACTTGCCACAGCTGCAATCACCGATATTTCAACCAAGTATTCAGGTTCAGCTATCGCTGCTTGCACACAAGCTCTTGCAGGGGCATGTCCTTTAGGTAACCAATTATCCCACACTATATTCATAGCATCGTAATCGGCCATGTCTTTAAGGTAAATAGTGGCCGATAAAATATGGTCACGTCGACTACCAGATTGTGCGAGTAAGCTATCGACCTCTTCAAGCATGGTAATCGTTTGGGTATTGATGTCGGTAAACTTGTCTTTAGCTACTTGGCCACACAGATAAACGGTATTATTGTGGACCACAATACTGCTCATACGAGTATTAACATCGAGTCTGGTAATTTTCATAAAAAGGTCTTTTACTGTCTTGGTTAGCAGATGAAAATAGCGCGATCTGAGATAAAGCACAATATAGTGCGATTTATTGAATATATTTTAGCCACTTAGTTTTAAAGGCTATTCCTATAGGCCTTGTCACTGCTAGAATCGGGGTTCCATCCAGAAACGTATAGGACTCCCCATGAGCCTTGAATTATTGTCCCAACTGGAAACCAAAATCCAGGCGACTCTCGAAAATATTGAGCTACTAAAAATGGAGCTTGATGAAGAGAAGCAAAAGAACGAAGCGTTGCTTTCACAGCAACAAGAATTGACACAAAAAAACCAACAATTGCAGCAAGACCTAAACTCTTGGAGCGATAAGGTCAACGGCCTTGTTGGTTTATTGAATAACGAAATCTAAATGGATTGATACTGCTTTGATTGTATTTCAATCAAGGCATTTAATTCACTGATAGCCTGCTTAACTTTCGGCAGGCTTTTTTTCGTCTGTAAAAAACGCCCTTTATCAAATTCGAGTAACCCTAAGTCTTTTACCCAAATCACGCCACTCAAAAAGATCCTAGCATGCTTAACTATCAGTTTAGGTGCATAAACAGGGAACATTCTCATACGACTTCCTCCAAGAAAATAACATGCACAAAGTGCAATGTAATAACGACGATAAGCCATGTATAAATAAGAAATGCAAATGCCCAAAGCAGATATAAAACCACTATTCATTTTCTTGTTTAGCACAACTTCAATGTCATCAAGTTCGACCACACAATGCCGAAAGAGTTTCATTAACATGCTATTTTTTATTGTTCTGATAAATCCCATAAATCACAAGTGACACTTTAATGCCGCTTGCCAATATTTTGACACCATGCTAAAATCTTTGACGTTACTCAGGGTAAAAAAGAGTCATTTGACTCATCTCCGTATCGTCTTTTATAGGCATACGGTTTTTTTTGC
>NZ_JACJFI010000553.1 GCF_014164505.1 Shewanella sp. SG41-4
GTTTACAGAGACTCAACTTTATTGCAAAAAACATGGCTTTCCTTTGATTGAGGTTATGTCTATCAAGGGGAAGGCGAATGTTCTGTTTGATAAAGGGTTATATGCTGAATCCGAACCGTTTTATCTCGAGGCTTTAGAGCGCTATCAGAAGTTTAAATTTGAAGTTGAGATTAACGACATTCATTCTCATTTGAGCTCGATTTATTTTCATCTGGGTGATCATCAACAAGCGGATAAGTTTGTGAAGTTAGTGAATGCTTTACCTAATAAACCCAGTAACATGCTGGTAAAAAAGCGTGTGAGTGAAATACTGTCTTTAATTGCGGGTAAGCGTGGCCAATTTGATAAAGCATACCAATATCAAGTTGTCGCATCTGCGCTTGGTCAGCAATTAATTGATGAACAGAAAATAAAAGAGAATGCCTACCAAATGGCTCGCTTTAATAGTGTGGAAAAAAATCGTGAGAATACAATCTTGATCCAAGATCATGAATTACTGATGCAACAAAAAGAGTTATTCATGAAAGAGAAAAGCTCATCGATTATGTTTTCAACGTTACTAGTTGGGCTCTCTGTTGGTTTATTATTGTTATTGATATCTGCTTGGATGCAACGAAATCAATTTATGAAACAAGCGCAACGAGATGGATTAACAGGTATTTTTAATCGCCGTACTGGGCAAAACATGGCAGAAAATGAGTTTATCCAAGCTCAAATGTTTGGCGAATCATTTTCTGTGTTGTTGATGGATTTAGACTTATTTAAAAATATTAACGATAAATACGGTCATGCTACTGGGGATTGGGTGTTAAAAAAGGTCACTCAGGTGATTAGTGATATGCTGAAACCGACCCATATATTTACCCGAATGGGCGGGGAAGAGTTTGCTATCTTTATGCCAAAGCAAACTGAAGATATTGCAGTTGAATTTGCCGAAGTGATCCGTAATGCAGTAGCTAATATTAACACCCGTTTCTCAGGACACGACTTTACTGTCACTGTGAGTTGTGGTGTTAGCAGTCTTAATATGGATGACCTAAGCCTCGACCCGTTAATTCTCCGTGCAGACTTAGCGCTTTATAATGCTAAACATAACGGTCGAAATTGCGTTATTCGTTATAACGACACCATCATATAACTATCGTCCGCTTTACCAGACTGTTCCTCCTCCGACGAATCTACCTTGAATTGAATAAGTCCAGATGTGTTAAAGCTACTTTTGGTCGCTGCTAGAAGCTGACATTACGGAAGTGATGCAAAGTCACAGTGCTTCAGCTAGTTAATAACCAAACTGCTACATCTTCATTGTGGTGCATTAATTATTTTTGGACACGCTATCAATACGTTTCGTTAGTCGATCAAATAATAAGTCGAATAACGTGGGCTTTAAACAATCTTTTTACCAAGTTATGCCATCTTTGCCTTGAACTGAGGTTATGCCTTTCAATGTCCGTACTAAATTACTTCAAGGTAAACTTCTAACAAGCCCCCAGCATAAACGCTAAAAGTAGTGCTACCTTATTCATCGCTAACAACATTTGCTCGCTTAACTTACTACTTAGCGTTTACGTCACTTTGCTTGCAACTCTATTTGGTAACTCTA
>NZ_JACJFI010000554.1 GCF_014164505.1 Shewanella sp. SG41-4
TCGTTGATGAGCTAGCAAAACACCTTCCAGCTGGAAATAGATTGATCGAGCCTTTTGTTGGGGCGGGTTCGGTATTCCTCAATACACAGTTTGATGATTATTTATTATGTGACATCAACCAAGACTTAATCAATCTGTACCAGATTGTTCAGCAACAGCCAGATGAATACATTAAAGCGGCCAAGGCCATGTTTGTCGATGAGATGAATGACAAAGATGCTTATTATCGTGTTCGTGCTGAATTTAATCTCTGTAGCGATCCTTTCATTCGTTCGGTATATTTTTTGTACATGAATCGCCATGGTTTTAATGGCTTATGTCGATATAATCGCAAAGGTGGTTTTAATGTACCGTTTGGTTCGTACAAAAAACCGTATTTCCCTGAAGCTGAAATTCGTTACTTTTCATTAAAAGCGCAAAAAGCGACCTTTAAATGTATCAGTTACGAACAAGCCTTTGATATGGCAAACAGTGGTGATGTTATTTATTGTGATCCGCCTTATGCGCCGTTATCAACCACAGCCAGTTTTACCACTTATGCAGGTCCGGGTTTTAGCCTAGATGATCAAGCATTACTTGCTCGTCATTCACGGCTCATTGCCCATGAGAGAAATATTCCGGTATTGATCAGTAATCATGATATTCCGTTAACGCGAGAGTTATATCGTGGTGCATCTTGTTCAACGATTTCGGTGCAGCGTAATATTAGCCCTAAAGGCGGTTCACGCAATAAAGTGGATGAAATTATGGCGCTATATGATCATCATTATCGTGAAGAAGAGTAATGCTGCAAAGCGTGGATAACGAAAACTAGCGGTTAACTTAAGACTTGGTTTACGATTAGCATTAATGAAATGACTAAGGCGATGGCTAAGATAATACCCATAATGATAAATGGTAATGGGGATTGAGTTTGAAAATCTTTTTGGCGATTTTGCTCTGTCTGTACGCCGAAGAAGGCTGCTACAGTGCTACTAAACACTCGCCAAATTGACATTAACGCGATATCTGAGTTGGGTTGCCTGAGGTAGGCATATCATTTAAAGGTTTGTCTTTGTGACCGTGGATTAACTCAAGTAAATCAATAAAGTGAAACTGACTAGAGCGGCTATTACCTGTAATCCAATTCCCCCAACTGACATCATTTGATTGTTCTGCACAACGATTTGTAGGGTGACTACTGGGTAAACTGGCATTGTAGTTGGTGGTGCTATTACAGACACAGGCCTTACTATTAGCCGAATTACTTTCGGTTGCCATCAATACTTGGCTTAACAATAACGCCAATGCAGAAGTTGCAAATACAACAAAAACCGGTGCTGACAATAATTTGCCATCACGACCAGAAAGCTTGCGTAGTAAGTGCTTTACCATAAAGTGTGCCCTATCCATGGTGTAAACTCGAATGATGCTACAACAGGTTTTAAATCTTCAGTTGGACAACTAAGATAACAACTTTTTACATTATAGCAAAATAGCTTAGTTATTGAACACTGGTTTCTGTATAAAAAATAGCAAATCCGACTTATTGTCTAGTTTTTAACTAAATTCTATTGAGGATAGTGGTTATTTCCCTTGTTAGACTAGAGGCTTGCGGC
>NZ_JACJFI010000555.1 GCF_014164505.1 Shewanella sp. SG41-4
CCTGTTTTCATTCGCTCCCTTCAAGATAAACCGCAGAAAGTCACATTTATTATCGACCCTGTTTCAAAATCTTGATTATGTTACAATATCAAAATAATTTAAAACATTTATCTTCAATACTGACAAGTAATTAATCATCATGCACAGCTAGACATTGAATAACCATACCTGCTCCCATAAATGATATTGTTATACAATAATAGCTATTCAATGTTACTACCGTTAAGCGATGCTATTAGCGATTTTTTCTCTTCATCACTTAACAAAGCAACAAGTACAGCTAACTCTGCACTTTGGTCATCCTCGCAAAAAAAGTAGTTTAGAGGCACTTTCAATTCATTAGCCATTTTTTTGAGCGTTTGAATATCGGGTACATGCCTACCCTTTTCATAGTGGTTCATTCTGCCACTGGCTGAATTTTCATCCATACCAATTCTTACGCCCAATTCTTTCTGCGAAATACCCACTTTCTTTCGAGCCAGTTTAAGGCGCTCTGGTATAGGACTGTTATGCAATTTATATTCATCATCAAAATCTCTCATGCTTAGATTGTCTAAGTTTTACTTATTTCTGTATACTTAGCAATCCTAAGTTTTTTATTTCTTGAGATCGATACATGAGCAACAAAACTATTTCTTTGAACCAAAAGTTCAAAAAACTATTAATACAAACTGAAGGAAATTCAGTTAGTCGTAAACAACTTATTGAATCAGCAGAGGATCTATTAAAGTTATCGAAGATCCAAGCACAGCGCTTGGTTGCGAGAAATATTCATGCTTTAAAGACAAAAAAATTAATCGTCGCGACAAGCGCAAATAATGAACGAATCTATCAAATGTCCCCTGAACTTCTCGAAATTTTACACTCAGATGAAAATGATAAAACATCACCAAATCTTGTCGTAGAAGGAGAATCCTCAAATGAATTAATTAATGAAGAAACTAAAATCAGTACTGAATTGAAGATGGTATTGGGTGAAATCCAAGCTTATCAAGACTACTTAAAACAATTTCCTCAACAAAACAAAACCATTTTTTTATTGTTAAATAAATCCAGAGATCGTGCTTCAGACCTATATGGTCGCCTTAGTGCTATCAGCAAAATTATTAAGGCAACAAAAACAGAGGACAACATGACATGTTGAGAGATTGGCAGGAACGCTGCATCAAACATGCGACTGAAACCTATACCCAACAAGCGACGTATCTCATGCTTGCTTGTCCCGGTGCAGGCAAAACCATAACCGCTGCCCATATTGCTAAATCACTCATCGGCAAAAATAAAGTAGATTATGTCGTCTGTTTTTCACCATCTCGTATCGTTTGCCAAAGCATAGAGCACACTTTTGAACATGTATTGAGCCGAAAGTTTAATGGCCGCTTAGGTGCCTTAGGGATGTCGAGAACTTACCACTCTTTAATCAATACAACCGAGTTGATTAGTGATTTAAGTAACAGCAGAGTTTTAGTTATTTTTGATGAAATACATCATTGCGCTGGAGATGGTGATTCAGCCTCAAATGTTTGGGGAATGCAGCTACTAGCAACAATCCAAAACTTAGCGACTTATACATTGTCCTTAACCGGAACGCCCTGGCG
>NZ_JACJFI010000556.1 GCF_014164505.1 Shewanella sp. SG41-4
ATAATAAATTTGAACGAGTTCTGAATAAAAAAGAGAGTGAAACGATTATGTTAAAATCAGGTATTGCTATAGCACTACATAACTCTGATGCTAATTCTACTTCAGGCTCTAATAATAAGGCAATGAGTACCTCAAACAGCCCTTATACATTAAGTTTTCCGAAAACTTTATTGCCATTATGGGAACGTCCAAAAAGATGAATATATGCTTACGACAGCGGAAGTATTTGGGTTTCAATTTTAAGTAATCCACGAATTAAATTAACCGCTTCGAGCGGTCTTACACAAAGTTGATCAAGGGCATGTAAGAAAACATTACCTAAATTATGGCCAGAAAGTTCATTGTTACCCGTAAACCTATGGTCAAACAACATTGAACCTAATGATGGCCGGCTTGCAAGATGAGACAGACAATTACGTAAATCCCCCCATGCTATAGTTTGCTGATCTTGTCTTAATCGACCAGTAGAACCACCATTATCAGTAGTGGCAACTATTCCAGTTAATCTCGGACCTAAAAAAGATAAAGAGGCAAGAATTCTACCTAATCCATGTCCGCCACCGATGGCTACCACATGATGATAATTTTTGAACTTATGATTCAACATATATTGTTCTCAAGTCCTTGAGTTGTTGAATGAGACGATACGCAACTAATAAAAGCTGCCCGTAAACACGTATAATCAATATTAACTGGATATGGTATGTAAAGTGTAATTAATTTTAGTTTTTGTAGACGATGACTTAACATACCTTTATCCGTAACGGATAAGCTCACAATCTGCAAAGGTGGTTTGCTGTATCCTATCGATTTTTATGGTTATAATTAACAAGATTTTAATTTGAAATAAATTATTTATAAGGCAGGTACTATTGAAGATAGGCAATGTAGGTCAAGTGACATTTGCGTTAGGCTTAGCTGTTGTTGCTCTGTTAGGAATGCGACTATTTATTTTCCCTAATACTCATCAAGAATCAGTAGCAACCGATTCACGTCAGCTTAATAAAATTGATCTAGGAAAAGTACCTATATTCGCAGAAATAGAAAATATTGCTATTAAAAAACAAACGTTTTTTGACTTTTTACGTCCTGCTGTTGAAGCTCAAAATCAGATTATTATTCACGATCGCCAATTCTTACTGGCCATTATCGAACAAATTGATAATGGTTTAGGGTTGAGCGAGCATGATAGTGATAGGTTAGCAGCCATTCTTGAAAAATATCAATATGATGTTAAAGCAATTACTCGCATAAGCTTAACGCCACTATTAAAACGTATCGATATAATTCCTGTTGATATGGTATTAATACAAGCTGCAAATGAGAGCGGTTGGGGCAGTTCACGTTTTGCTGTCCACGGTTTTAATTTTTTTGGCCAATGGTGTTTTATTAAGGGCTGTGGTTTAGTGCCATCAGCGAGAGGTGATGGGAAAATCCATGAAGTTGCTGTATTTGATTCACCCAAAGATTCTATTATTGCTTACATGCTTAATTTGAACACTAATTCTGCGTATCGTCTATTTCGGTCTATTCGTGCAGATTTACGAGCTCAAAAAATTAAGCCGACAGCCGAGAGGTTAGTTTATGGGTTAATCAAT
>NZ_JACJFI010000557.1 GCF_014164505.1 Shewanella sp. SG41-4
GGTTCCTGTTGTCACCTGATCTAATTCTGAGAAGTAAGCCCAAATAAAAAAACACACCATCATTGCGGCAAGAGACCAGATAATAAGACGATGTCCTGACGGGGCATCGGTCATCATGGCACCATAAACATCATCAACCATTTCTAAATCTTTTGCTGTTAAATGCTTACTCATGCGTTTTGGCCTCCAGATATTGCGCCGGAGTTAAGCTTGGCAAGTACTTCATCTTTAGGGCCGTCAGCCATCACATGGCCTTTATCTAGCACGATAATACGATCAACTAAATTAAGTAGGTGCATTTTATGCGTGATAAGTAACAGGGTTCTATCGCGGCTAACAAGTTGCATGGAACGAATGAATTGCTTTTCTGCTCGCGCATCTAAACTCGCTGTTGGTTCGTCCATTAATAAAATTGATGGATCATTAAGTGTCGCTCTCGCTAAAGCAACAGTTTGACGTTGACCACGACTCAAGGCTAATCCACCTTCACCAACTTGTTGATCTAATCCTTCAGATTCTAAGTTGGTAAACATATTCACACCAGATAGCTGAATTGCTCTCATTAATTGGTGTTCTGTTACTTGACGAGATCCAAATAGAATATTATCGCGGATAGTGCCATGAAATAGGGTGACGTCTTGAGGTAAATAGCCAAAGTTTCGTCTAAGATCACTCGGATGAATTTGTGCTGAATCTAAACCGTCGTATCGAAGGCTGCCTTGAGTTGGCTTGTATAATCCAAGTAATAATTTTGCTAAGGTACTTTTACCTGAACCATTCCGCCCAATGATGGCGATGCGTTCCCCTGGTTTGATTCGTAGTGACATCGGATGCAAGCTTGGCTTTTCGGTACCAGGAAAGCTAAAACTGATGTTATCAGCTTCGATTTTTCCCATAATACGCTCTTTGCTAACCAGATGTCCTTTGTCCTCAAATTCATCGTCTTCTTCCATAATTGCGTCAAGTTGACGCAACGAACTCATGGTATGGTTACCACGAGATATAAGACCCGCCAGTTGTGCCATTGGGGCGATTGCTCTGCTCGATAACATTACAGCTGCAATAATTCCGCCCATTGAAATCTCATTATCGGCAAGGCGATAGACGCCAAGAATAACCACTAAAACAACCGTTATTTGCACCACAAAATTTGCGACATGAGCCACATGATTTGACAGCTTTTTACTTTTAAGTTGCCAATTTGCAGTATGGCCAATCATTTGCTGCCAGCTTTTTTGAACTAAGCCTTCTGCACCATTTGCTTTTATTGACTCGAGTGCGGTTAAGCTTTCAATTAAGTGACCGTGTTTTAAACTTGAAAAGCGGTTACTCTCTTCAATTGCTTGCTTCAGCTTAGGTTGAAGGTAAAGGGTTACTGCGATAATGATGATACTACCAAATATTGGAATGAGCGCTAAATCGCCGGCAACAATATAAATAATGACAATAAATAACAAAGCAAAAGGTAAATCGACTAATGCGGTTATAGTGGCAGAGGTTAAAAATTCTCTAATGCTATCAAACTCACCTAATTGCCGCGCCATCCCCCCGACACTTGGAGAGCGCTTCGAAAGTGGAATACCAATAGCTT
>NZ_JACJFI010000558.1 GCF_014164505.1 Shewanella sp. SG41-4
CAGAATAATAAATGGGTACCCCATCGATTAACCTTAATTGAGTTGAATTAGTTTGCGGTTACTTCACAACCTAGTGGGCTGTTTGAATTATCATAAACAATGTCACCAATTGGTGCATAGTCTGCGGCAGCAATAGTGCCTTTGTCTTTGAAGAAAGTGTATAACACTTCAGCATCAACATAACCAGTTTGGATTGGGTCTAATACTGGGTAGCCGTCACCGCCTGCAGCGTTAAAGCTTGGTACAGTGAAGCTATATGAATCAGTTGCACTGTAGTCTTTACCATTAATTTCACTAATAGCAACAGTTTGAGCAGTACAATCAACTGTCATTTTCACGCCAGTGATTTGTGCATATGCACCTGCACCACGTTGGAATGAAGCTACAGTATTAAGATACTCAGTCACTTCTGCACCAGTCATAGTGCTCAACGTTACCATGTTGCCAAAAGGCTGCACAGTTAACACGTCACGATAAGAAATATCACCAGCTTGAATAGAAGCACGTACGCCACCAGAGTTCATCACGCCGATATCTGCACCCACTTTAGTACGCTGTGCTTCAGCAACTAAACGACCTAAATTAGTTTGCATGTTACGTACATTTGCACGCTCACCGTCTAATAATGCATCTGTAGTAGCAATAATTTCATCAAGTTGGCCTTGACCACGTTCTTGGTAATAAGAAAGTAGTGCTTTTAAATCTGCATCAGCTGTGATTTCATCAGCAACTAAAACTTTAGTTTTGTTACCTTCAGCATCTTCAACCGTTTTCTTCAAATTAACCGGAATTAACTTGTAGCTTGCAAGGTGAAGCTCACCGTTGAAATATTCAAAATCAGCACGGCCAACATACTTACCCCATTCATGAGCTTGCATAATGTAAGTGCCATTTTGCATGTCAGGAGTACAAGCGTCACCAGGAGCAAACTCTGCATAGTCGTTAGTATCTGGTTCCATACATACAGGGTTTTGAGAGTGGCCACCAATAATGGCACTTAAATCACCTGCAGCAAGTGCACGAGCTAATGTCACATCGCCAGGAGCATTACTACCATTTTGCGCATCAGCATAGTGACCCATATGAGTCGTCGCAAAAATTAAATCAGCGGTATCTGCAGCTTTAATTTCTGCAATAACTTTAGCCGCTTCAGTTGTTGGGTCTGTAAACGTTAAATCTTTAATAAATTCTGGGTTACCGATTTTAGCCGTGTCTTCGGTGGTTAAACCGATAACAGCAACACGAACACCGTTAACGTCAAACACTTTATAAGCATCAAAATAACGAGTACCGTCTGCTTTATAAATGTTTGCAGCAAGCATTGGGAAGTTTGCAACTGAACGTTGAGAATCTAATACTGCTAATGGGTTATCAAATTCGTGATTACCGACGGCCATTGCATCATAAGCGATTTCGTTCATACCGATAAAATCTGGTAATGCATCTTGTAAATCTGATTCTGGAACACCAGTGTTGATATCACCGCCAGACAGTAATAGCGATTCGCCACCGTTTGCACTGACTTCTGCACGAATTTGGTCGATCAACGTCTTACGCGCTGCCATACCATATTCGCCATCACTGTTAG
>NZ_JACJFI010000559.1 GCF_014164505.1 Shewanella sp. SG41-4
TCTTGTATCTATTGGAGTATCTAAACCTGTCTGCAGTACATTTAGCCCTTCTAAAATTAAAATATCGGGCTGACGGATTGCTTGGTGCTCATCGTGACATCTATCATAAGTAACATGCGAATAAAGAGGCGCTAGAATTTCTTTCTGCCCCGCTTTTACTGCTGAAATGAATTCTACTAACATTTTCATGTCATAACTTTCAGGAAAACCTTTGCGCTGGAGTAATCCTTTGCGTTTAAGGTCTGCCAAGGGATACAAAAAGCCATCAGTGGTGACTAAATCAACTTTTGGATGCTCCGGCCAGCGTTGCAATAAAGTTTGCAATATACGCGCTGTAGTACTCTTACCTACAGCTACGCTTCCTGCAATACTAATGATGTAAGGACCTGGAGAAGCTTTTTGTTCTAGGAATTTATCAAGAACCAGTCCACGCTGCTGTTTTGAGCCGACAAATAAATTGAGCAAACGGCTGAGAGGAAGATAAATGTCAGTGACTTCATCTAAAGACAGCTTTTCATTCATACCACGCAGTTTTTCTAATTCAGCCAGACTCAATGTAAGCGGCACTGATTTTCGTAGTTCAGCCCAATGCTCGCGCTGAAAAGCAAAGTAGAGTGCGTCTTGTATTGAGTTAATTGGGTTCATAACCATTCCTCTAGGTTGGTCAGGCACATTACACTATCGAATAAATGGCGACAATAGGTTGCTCCTCATTTGTCTTCATCACTAATTACATTTGCCTACAAATTACACTTTTTAGGAAAAACGAGTGCAAAAAAGCGCCATTTGAAACTTTTTTTATGTTTTTTATCATTTTCCTATTGCACTCCGAGCCACATTTACCTAATATCCGAACCCGAAATGATACGCCGGCATAGCTCAGTTGGTAGAGCAACTGACTTGTAATCAGTAGGTCCCGAGTTCGACTCTTGGTGCCGGCACCATTTTTCTGGAGGGGTTCCCGAGTGGCCAAAGGGATCAGACTGTAAATCTGACGGCTCAGCCTTCGAAGGTTCGAATCCTTCTCCCTCCACCACTTTCTAGGTAGTTAGGTAGCCTAAATAGGTTGCAAGGATGTCGTATAATGGTATTACTCCAGCCTTCCAAGCTGATAACGCGGGTTCGATTCCCGCCATCCGCTCCAAATTTGTTCGCTGATATGGCTCAGTTGGTAGAGCGCATCCTTTACTAGGATGAGTCGGCAGTGCGGATCTGCCTATCAACACCAGCTTGTCATGAATAAACTTCCTAACCCTAAATAATCGATTCGATGTCATTTTATGCGTCGGATTTTTACTATATGTGTTTTCATCACCAAGATAATTGGACTGAGGCAATACCATGGCAAAAGCTAAATTTGAACGTAAAAAGCCCCATGTAAACGTGGGCACCATCGGTCACGTTGACCATGGTAAAACAACTTTAACAGCAGCAATTTCTGCCGTTTTGTCTAAAACTTATGGTGGTGAAGTTAAGAACTTCGCACAAATCGATAACGCTCCAGAAGAGCGTGAGCGCGGTATTACAATTAATACTTCTCACATCGAATATGACACACCAATTCGTCACTACGCA
>NZ_JACJFI010000055.1 GCF_014164505.1 Shewanella sp. SG41-4
CAGCCGGTGTAGCGTTATGTATCAACGCACATGCAAATGATCAATTAAAACAAACTTATTTACCTAATTTATATTCTGGCCAATGGGCTGGCGCAATGGACATGACCGAGCCACATGCAGGTTCTGACTTAAAAGGTATTCGTACCAAAGCAGAGCCACTTGATGATGGCAGTTATTCTATTACCGGTAACAAAATTTTTATTACCGGCGGCGATCATGATTTAACCGAAAACGTCATCCATTTAGTATTAGCAAAACTACCAGGGTCGAAAGGCATATCATTGTTTATCGTGCCTAAAATCAGCGTTAATGCTGATGGCAGCTTAGGTGAAGCAAATGGCGTCACTGTGGGTTCTATTGAGCATAAAATGGGTCTTAAAGCATCTGCTACCTGTGTGATGAACTACGATAACGCTAAAGGCTTTTTAGTTGGCGAACCTGACCGCGGTTTGGTGTGTATGTTCACTATGATGAACTACGAACGCTTAGCCATTGGTTTACAAGGTTTAGGTAACGCACAAGCAGCTTATCAAATGGCCAGTGATTACGCTAAAGACCGCCTACAAGGTGTTGCTGCAGCAGGGTCTGCTACTGGTGCAACGTCAGATCCGATTATTGTTCATGGCGATGTACGCCGCATGTTACTCACTATCCGTGCGATGACGGAAGCGGGCAGAGCATTATCGGTTTATACCGGTAAGCAGTTGGATTTAGCAAAGTATGCCAGCGGTGATGTGCAAGCAAAAGCGGCTAGGTATGTTGGTTTACTTACACCTGTTTCAAAAGCATTTTTAACCGATCGCGGTTTAGATGCTACGGTTATGGGTCAACAAGTATTTGGTGGTCATGGTTATATTCGTGAAACGGGGATCGAGCAGTTTGTTCGTGATACCCGTATAGCACAAATATACGAAGGCACTAACGGTATTCAAGCAATCGACTTTTTAGGCCGTAAAATTACTTACGATAATGTCGCCACTCTGACTGAATTTGTTGCTGAAGTGAATACAAGTCTTACGCAATTAACCCAGGCTAATCCTGAGCACAAAGCGATGGTAAGCCAAGTATTTGCGGAGTTGCTAACCACGGCTAACTACGTCAATGACAACAAGAAAACTCAACCAGCACTTGTTAATTCTTGTGCGGTAGACTTCTTAGACGCCTTTGGTTATGCCCTATACGGTTACTTCTGGTTATTGATGGCCGACAAAGCGTCAAGCCATGAAGATACGAGTTTTGCTGCACAAAAGCAGTTTGTTGCTAACTTCTACATGGATAAGCTGTTATCAAAATCTCAGTATCATTTATCACAAGTTAATCAGGGTGATAAATCGATAATGGCAATGCCTGCAGAAATGTTCTAAATCTATTTCCAATGTAACAAACTAATAAGCCTTCCATTGGAAGGCTTATTTTTTGACCGCCTTTTGAAAGCCTATAGATAGCAACTTTTCCAACGACTTACTAACCAACGTAAGTAAGCAATGTTTACTTACGTTGGTCCAGTAGACTATTTAAGCTTTAGTATCGCAGGCGTGTTGATTCCACATTGGGCAATTACTTAGTACGCTTCCAATAGATAAACGCCACAAGTGCCACAAGTGCAATGGCGGGTGTTAATTGAATTAAATGGTGAAACAGTCCAACACCACCATGTCCCTCATGTGCCATAGCAATAGATGGAATAGTGGCAAGGATAAAGGCAATTGATAAGTATTTCATGGTGTTGTCCTTCTATTTTTAAGGTATTTCTGGTTATTAGGTTAGGGTATTTCAATATCACTATTGGATAAAAATTCGTCTTTACGTGTCCATGACAAGCTGCATTAACATCATGTCTTCACCGTCAATCACCGTAGTGTTATTTGACTGGCAAATAGGGCATACAATGGTTCGTTCAGCTACTTGCGATTGTTGGTCGCATTGATTGCACTGCAAAACTAATGGCTGAACATTAATAATGAGTCTTGCTTCATGACAAACACTGTCTAATTTAAAGGTTTCAAATGCTGTCGACAGTAGGGCTGGCTCAACGCCACTTAACACCCCAATTTTAAGCTCAACTTGCTCAATTCGTGTGGCTTTATGCTGCTGTGCAAGTGCTTCACATTGTTCCATTAATGACATCACAATCGAGTATTCGTGCATTAACAAATCCTTGGCAATAATTCACCTTGTGGTAAATCTAAATAGCGACTGCTGCCCCAAGGCGTTTTTAGCACCACTTTACCAGGGTGATGGTCGGTAACTTGGCCAATTATCGCTGCGTGTTCACAGTGTCCATAGCGCTGCATAACCTCAATTGCACCTTCGGCTACATCCATTGGTAAAGCCATAATAAAGGTGCCTTCATTGGCTAAATCAAAAGGTTCAAAGCCAAATAGTTCACATAACCCTCTAACTTCATCACAAATGGGAATGCTGACTTCCTCGACATCAATACCAATCTTAGATGCTTTGGCCCACTCATTTAGCACAGCAGATAACCCACCGCGAGTAGCGTCTCGCATGGCATGAATATCAATATTTGCCACCAATAGTTGCTCAATAATCGGCCATAGCGTATCGCAGTCACTGCGTAACTCAGATTCGAGTGTTAAGCCATCACGGGCCATTAAAATTGCTGCACCATGACAACCAATATCACGGGAAACGATAATAGCGTCGCCGACTTGTAAATTACGTACTGAGATATCAGGATGTAAAATACGCCCTACACCAGAGGTATTGATAAACAGTCCGTCAGCACATCCTTTGGGCACCACTTTAGTGTCACCGCAAACGATCCGCGCGCCTGATTTGTGTAATTCAGCTGCCATGCTGTTCACAATAGTGGTTAAGTCATCCAGTGGAAAACCTTCTTCAATAATAAAACTACAGCTTAAATATTCGGGTTGTGCAGCCATCATGGCTAAATCGTTAACCGTGCCTGCAATCGCGAGTTTGCCAATATCGCCACCAGCGAAAAATAACGGTGAAACGGTAAATGAGTCGGTGGTAAAAGCAATATGGCCACACATATTCAATTTGGCCGCATCTTCTTGAGAAGTTAAAATTGGATTATCAAAGGCTTTAAAAAACAGATCGTGGATCAATTGGTCCATTTCTTTGCCACCACCACCGTGGCTAAGTTGAATCGTCTTTTTAGTTGTCATGATTAACTTCTCCATAGCGGTAATAAGCATTACACGCGCCCTCTGAGCTCACCATGCAGCTGCCCAGCGGCGTTTGTGGCGAGCAGCCTCGACCAAACACTTTACAATCTTTAGGGTTACCTAAACCTCGCAAAATATCACCGCACATACAGGCTTTATGGTCGTCAATTTCGGTTGTCGGTAATACTTTTGCATAAATGCGTTCGGCATCGCGATGATGATATTCAGGGCGCAATGTCAGTGCTAAATTGGCTATAGGGCCTAATCCGCGCCAGCGAAAGCTGTCGCGTACCATAAAATATTTGTCGACAAGTTGCTGAGCGGCAATGTTGCCCTCGTAACTCACTGAGCGGCTGTATTGGTTATCAAGCTCCGCTTTGCCTGCCACTTTTTGGCGCACAATGCGTAAAATGGATTCCATTACATCTACCGGTTCAAATCCAGATACCACAACCGGGGTTTTATATTGGTCGACAGTAGATTGGTAAATTTGAGCACCACTAATTACGCTTACGTGGGCTGGACCGATAAAGGCGTTTACCTTGCTGCGGCTGTCAGACATCACGGCATCAATGGCAGGTGGAACTAGGACATGGTTAATATGAAATAAAATATTGTCTATTTTTAGCGCTTCGGCCTGTGCCAGTAATGCGGCAGTCATTGGCGTTGAGGTTTCAAAACCAATAGCGAAAAAAATCACCGTTTTGTCAGGATTATCTTGGGCAATTTTCAAGGTGTCCAATGGATCGTATATAGGCCTAATATCGCAGCCTTTAGCACGAAACTGAGCCAAACTGCCCATTGAGCCCGGTACTCTGATCATGTCGCCTAAGGTCACTAAAATGGTATCGGCTTGCGAGGCAAGGGTAGCAGCATGGTCAATTCGCTCTTTGGGCATAACGCAAACAGGGCAACCAGGACCGTGAATAAAGTGAATGTTGTCGGGTAACAGCTGTAATAAACCGTACTTCATAATGGTATGGGTATGGCCACCACACACTTCCATAATGTTAATTTGCTCAGTTGTTTTGGCCGCTTGTTGAGCAATCAATTGCGCTAAATGACGAATAGTTTGAGGGTCTCGAAACCCTTGATAAAAGTCATTGAGGCTAATCATTGCTCAGACTCCAATGCCATCTCAGCGACAATTTGTTGATATAAATCGAGGCTTTCTTGCGCATCATTGTGGTCAATTTTATTCATCACAAAACCAATATGAATCAATACGAAGTCGCCGATTGCTAGCGGGTCACATATTAAATGACAACTCACACGTCGTTTTACACCAAGTGTGTCAACAGTAACTGTTGCATCATCATGAATTTCAACTACTTTAGACGGTACTGATAAGCACATAGTTAATATTCCTTATGTTCATCGAACCATGTCGCTAACACTTTCATTGAATCAGGATTTTTCACTGATACAACAAGTAACTCCACATCTGGATTCAATTTGCTTAACTGTGCTTTGGCCTCGTCAATACTAAAGTCAAAGTAAGGAAGCAGGTCAGATTTAGTGATAACCACTAAGTCTGCTCGGCGGAACATCACCGGATACTTCTCAATTTTATCGTCACCTTCAGGGACAGATAACAATACAATATTCTTATGGGTGCCAACATCGTAACTGGCAGGGCACACAAGATTACCGACGTTCTCGACAAAGCAAATATCAACATCATCTAAATTAATGTGATGCAGTGCACCGTGGACCATAAAGGCATCGAGATGACAGGCCGAGCCGGTTTGAATTTGATAGGCGTTAATACCTTTAGCAATTAAGCGGTCGGCATCGCGGGAGGTTTCAAGGTCACCTTCGATTACCGCATAGCGAGCATCAAGGTATTCATGTAAACATTCTAAAAGACTGGTTTTGCCGCTGCCAGGGCTACTCATTAGATTAAAGGCGCTAACCTGATGAGCCGCAAAATGATCACGATTATGCTGTGCTTCAACATCATTTTTATCCAATATCTTATGGATAACCGCTAAGGTCTTTTTATCGTTAAGCTGAGGATTACTATGAAGAGTATGGCCATGATCATGGGTAATCGAACATCCGCAATCTTTACACATGTTATGTTCCTTAACCTTATTGTTATTCTTATTAACTAGTGTCGGTTAAGTGGATAAGGGATTCTTTGATACACATCAGTTTTTGAAATAAACACGGTTAACAACACGATTATTGAGTTAATTATGTGACCGACACCTCAATTAAATGAAGGTCAACATTAATGTTGTAATGCAGTATTCGCGATACTTGTAAGTAGTCGTTTTATAGATAAAAAAACACCCGGGGCAATTCCCTTACATGGGTATCGATATCTTTAACCGTAGATAAATTTAAGCCATGTGATGTATGGCATACCACAGTTGGCCTAATGCTATACCGCCGTCATTAATGGGAATATGGCCGCTGGGTAACGTTTGCCGTTGGCCACGTTTACAATCATCAATACACTGGGTGAGTAGAACTTTGTTTTGAAAAACACCACCACAAAATACCTGTGGTAATTGGGGATATTGTTGGCCAACTTTATCCAGTTGCTGGCTAATACTCTTAATAAAATGCCAACATATTTGTCGGTTAATTAGAGGGTTATGTGGGTTTTGCACCGCGAAGTTCACTAGTTGAGTGATAAAGTCGCTACTGTGCCATTGAATAGGTGCTGACTCGGTGTTGCTTAAAGTGTTGAGTGTTACAGATAAAGGCTCAATATTTGATTCGCTATAATAGGCATTGGCTGCTGTTTCAATCATCATCCCAGCTTGACCTTCGTACTGTGAGCTGCCAATAAAGCCTAACGCCACAGCAACAGCATCAAATAAGCGGCCAACGGATCGACATTCAATACAATGACTATTGTTACGCCACAGTTTATACAAATTAGTCACAGCTATGCTGCCTAAATCCTCAATAGCGGCAATGGGGAGTGTAAGTACTTGTTCAAGCGGCATCTGTTCGAACAATAATGCCAGCAAGATCCTTACAGGGTGTTTAATAGCTTGCTCGCCGCCAATGAGCTTAAATGAACTAAAGTGGGCCACAGTGGTAAAACCGTCAATATCAGCCAGCATCACTTCGCTGCCCCATAATGCACCGTCATCGCCTAAGCCTGTGCCATCAAAACTGAATCCTAAAACTTGCTCAGTGCGCTGGTGCATCGCCATAACCGACAAAACGTGGGCGAAATGGTGTTGTATACCAATGCAATGAGATGGCAAAAGGTGATGTTCCGATTGGTAGTTTACCGCCCATTGGGTCGGCGCATATTGCGGGTGATTATCATGCACAATATGACTTGGGCTGAAGTCATACAAACGCTTAAACGTTGCCAAGCTTCGGCTAAAATATTGCTGCGCTTCGAGACTAAATAAATCACCGATGTGCGGTGATACAATCAGATTATCGGCAAAACCAAATGCGACCGTATTTTTTTGCTGTGCGCCAACAGCCAACACACTATTTTGGCTGTTTTGTAATATCTGTGAGTGCAGATTAATGGTTAACGGTGCGTAGCCTCGAGCTAAACGAATCACTTGCAGTTGCCCGTCAATCACTTGTACTACGCTGTCATCACATGCATTAATAATCGGCCTGTCATGGTCAAGGATCCCATCGACGACATGGCTTAAATGCAGTTCAATCTCGGCCTTATTACCAATAATGGGTTCACCGCTGCGATTGGCACTGGTAGCCACAATAGGGTTATGTAAACGCTGCATCAATAAATGATGTAATGGGGTGTAGGGTAAAAATACTCCAAGGCGATCAATGCCCGGTGCGAGCAGTGGACTCAGTCCAATAGGGGCACTATTTCCGCCATTCTCTTTACCATTATCTCTACCATCATCACCAACAACACGTTTGGTCATTAAGGTAATCGGCTTCTCAGGGCTGGTTAACACTTGCCATTCAGTTTCAGTGCCACTGACACACAATTTTGCTTGAGCCAAATTGGTTACCATTATTGCTAATGGCTTGGCGGGGCGTTGCTTACGCTGACGCAAGGCCGCAACGGCATCGTTATTGGTGGCATCGCAGACCAAATGAAATCCGCCTAAACCTTTAATGGCCACTATGCCACCACGGTTTATCATTTCAACGGCTTGCTCTAATGCCATTAACATCGATGAATCATAAAGGAACTCAGCACGAGCATTGATAACGCTAAAGGTTAATTGTGGGCCACAACGTGGACAACTCACGGGTTGTGCGTGGTAGCGACGGTTCAGTGGGTTGGTATAAGCAGCGCGGCAATCATCGCACATCTCAAAACCTGCCATGGCGGTGTTACATCTGTCATATGGCAGGGCGTTAATAATGGTATAGCGCGGACCGCAATTGGTGCAATTAGTAAACGGATATTGATAGTGACGGTTTTTAGGATCATTAATGTCGTTTAAGCAATCACGGCAAATACTCATGTCGGCGGAAATCGCTACATTTGCATGTTCGTCAGATGAGGCATGGCTTTCAATAATACTAAATTGGTCAAACAAACTTAATTGAGTTTGATGAGTAACCTCAATGGCATCAATTCGCGCTAATGGCGGAGGAGATTTAGCTAATGTATCGATAAACTGTTCAATCTGTTCGCTATTACCTTGTAAAACAATCGTCACCCCAAGGTGATTATTCAGCACACTACCGAGTAAAGTTAACTGATGAGCTAAACGAAACACAAAGGGGCGAAAACCGACCCCTTGCACAATACCTTTAACAATAATGGTAACTTGTTGTAATGGCTTCATAAGGACCCAATCTCATACAAGGATAAGCAATAACTGATATATCTTAAGATACCTTTTATCCGCGTCGTTGTTTGAGATATAGGCCACCAATTGCGATATTAACGCCATCTAAATCCAATAATGGATTGACCAGCAGCGGAAAATTTTTACCAATGCGTAATTGCACCCGCTCAGTTAGCATCGGATTAGCAAATTCGCTTCCAGCAATCACTAATTGTTTTACGCCAATATTTTGATCTAAATGTTCTACCCAATGGTTTAAGTAGTCAGCAAACGAGTCATGAAATGCAAACGCAAGTTTTGCTAAGTTAGTCTCGCCTGCCAACTTGAAACTCATTAATGTGCCCAGGGTTTTACACCAATTAAGGCTACGATGTGCAGCACCTTTGGTCAGTGGAAAGTCAATGCGCGGTGCATTATTGCCATGATGCGACATCGCTAAAGCAATAAATTTATCGGCCAGTTCCGTTACCGTCACTCGTTGAGCGGTTTCTATCGGATAAGCGCCAATAATCAGCGTTGCTACAGCCATTAACTGAGACAATGCACCATCGCCTGTTTGAATGTGCAGATCTAATAATTGGTTATATTCAGCAGGAAATACCTGCTTATATTTGTCTAACAGGCTTTTTTGTGGCGACTCAGACAAACTATGACAAATTTCATAACCTGATGTAGGCAACATAGGCAATTCGAAAAATAACTCCGGGTTACTTTGGCTGTCCAGAGTGACAATTTGGCAAGCATTGTGTTGGCTGAAATACAATATCGCTGCATGTTTTATAAACTGCGCTTTATGATGATTTTTATTGGGGTCACAGCGCAAAACTGCAGCATTCAATGCACATAAGCTGGTAGTGATGTCAGCTGTTGTAATTAAATCCTCTTCTGCGGACATAGCTAAAACAGGTGACAAAGCTGACGCTGAATTAGACGATTTAGCATCGTTGTCAGTGACTTGCCAATCAATGCCAGTCTTAGCACTTTGAGCATTAAACGTATGCAGGTCATCTTGGTAATGATGCTCATCATGCAAACAGGTAACGTTAGTGGGTAACGCTATGGTGCCATTACCTAGAATGGTAATGGGTAACCATTGTTGATTAATACTGGCTAAGCTCAGCGGCTCATTGAGCAGGGCTTCTTTGCTAGTTTGGGGATCAATATTTCGAGTAACGTGTAGCCAATTAATGCCTTTTTGGCGAAGCACTTCCGTGAGGATGACTAACAAACGATTCTCAGCAAATTGAATATCATACAGCGGCGCTGACAAACTGGGATGGTCGCTACTTGGTCGTACTCTTAGCAAGGGTTTTTCGATGCTAGATAACGCCAGCACTTGGCTGTCTGTAGCAATAAAATGGCTGTTTAAAGAATTTGGATTACAGACTAATATTCGAGGCCGTTGATATTTTATTGTTTGGGTTATTGGCGAATGAGTCTGTGATAAGTTTGAGACTTGCTCACCTACATTTGGCGTTATGGTTGAGGGTAATATGGTCGAGGTTACTGTTGTTGCCGGAGGGGTTAACCACAACGTAATCCCAAGAATAGGTATGGGTAGAGATTTCTCGCTGAGTAAGCGGTTTGCCATCGCCACTAGGTCGGACTGAGTTAACGATTTTTCATCACTGCTGAGTTTCTCATGCCCCATACAATGGTGACACTGCAGATTAATACTACCAAACGAAGCATGTTGGTTATCACCAAATTGTGGTTGGCAATGCTGGCAAAAAAACAGTGGTAACCCAGAGTGAAGCGGTTTTATCTTAAACGGTTTTCGTTGGCCACTGTGCCGGTCAATACGCTCAATGTGGGTCTCTAGTAACCACACCGACAACAGAAAATCACTGGCAATCTCATCGGCTAACGCTTCAAGTTGCGCTTGCGTTGCAAAGGCCTCAATAAAGTAACGTATTTTACTGGTTTGAGGCTCAGTTTCAGCGCCAATACTAATATTAAACTCGCTGCGTTCAAGATATTGATTACACAAGTGCTCATATAAGGGCACGTGCCGTTGGCATATAAAATCAAATCGAATGTTATGCATCGACATAGCAACCTCGCTTATAGGCGTCAGGAATAACCTCATCAACTGTAATATCTTTCACAATCTGCTGGCTAAACCCTAAGTCGGTTAAGTGGGTTAACAGAGCGTGTTCCATTAGCGGAATGGCGGCATGTAAATGTGGTGTAAGCCCTAAAGTCATTGGCTCAATCACGGTAGGGGTAACACCCAATACAAACGTGTGAGGTCTATCACCTACAATGTCCATCATGTTGAGTGTTTGCAGCATTTCCACTTCATGAGCACTGCCTTGCCAATCAATTTCAGCAGGGGCGTGATCAAAATCGAAAAAGTACACTTCACCAGGCTCCACACCAACACTGTTCACCGTATCAACCACAATTAAATGGTCATACTGGCTTATCATCGGAATAAGGCCTTGAGCTAAGGTGCCACCGTCGACAATGTCTATGCTGTCAGTCTGGTGGCTGAATTGGTATTTCTCTTTGATATAGTTGACAAAATGTACGCCGACTCCTTCATCGGCGTACAATACATTGCCTATACCTAACAGCAATATTTTTTTCACAATAATAGATTCACCTTATTTATGATCTTTGTGATAGTCATAGCCAGACACAATTGAGTCGACTGAATTATGTTTAAAGCGAATACCCGACCACACCGCCATATACACATGGATCACCACAAAAATAATGAAGGCCCAAGTGAGGTAATGGTGAAAGGTTCTAAGTGGTGCTAAGCCGCCACAAAGTGCGGTTAACCATGCTGATACATCGCCTAGTAACCCGCCTAAACCTAAGTGGTACACATTGGCGTACAGCACTAAGCCCGTGATACACACAATTAAAGCAACAAACGAAATTGCCACATAAGTCATAAACTGCAACGGCCCGTAAACCCCAGCTTTATGCAAATTACCCATCCAAAGATAGGATTTTAATTGTGTTATCCAGCTTTTTACACTCAGCACATCTTTAAACGAACGTCTTTCAATGTTATTGCGACTGAAGAAAAACAAATAAAAACGCACCAAAGTGATACTGGTGAGCACAAATCCAAAAATAATATGTGCAAACCGGATCCAACCTTGTACCAATACATCAGTGCTGGCAGGCGCCACTAAAAATGGCCACGAGATATAAAATCCGGTGATCACTAATACCAAAATGGCCAGAGCGCGTAACCAGTGAAATATTCGAATCGCTGGAGTAAATATTAGCTGCCGATTATGGGTTGCAATATGTTCCATACTTTTATCCTCCTACTCCATTACCTCTGATTAAAACCCATTTGGATCAATTTTAAATTGACCTAGGGTTTGTTTCTTGTAATCCATTACGTGAACTGAACACGCCATACAAGGATCAAAGGAATGAATAATGCGAATGACTTCTAACGGCTTAGTTGGGTCTTCAAGTTTCAAACCAATCAACGAAGCTTCGTATGGGCCCATTTTACCGTTAGCATCCACAGGGCCTGCGTTCCAGGTTGTAGGAACCACAGCTTGGTAGTTTTCGACTTTGGCGTCTTTAATTCGGATCCAATGACTTAACATGCCGCGAGGGGCTTCAATCATTGAATAACCTTCGTAAACGCGGTCTGGGTCAATTTCAGGCTTCACGTAAGTAGACTGATCCGACTGTATATTCACCAGTAAAGCATCAAAGGTTTGTAAACTGGCTTGACCAACCAACACCGTTTGCAACATACGTGCAGCAGTACGGCCTAAAGTGGTAAACAACGCCTCCAGCGGTAAACCTGTTCGAGCTAACAAACCATCAACTGCATTAACCACAACTTGATTGCCACGAGCATAGTTAACTAACAAACACGCTAGTGGACCCACTTCAACCGGTTCATCTTGGTAACGCGGAGACTTAACCCACGAGTATTTACCGTCGCCATTAATGGTGGGTAATTTGCCATACACGGTGTCGCGCTCAATAAACCCGGTGTAATCAGGAATGGTGGTTCCTTGATACGGATGTTGCGGGCCATCGGCTTTATACCAGGCGTGGGTCACGTCTTCTTTAATCAAACTTGGGTCGATATCCAATACATTGGCTAAATCACCGTGTAAAATGACCCCTTGGTTAAATAAGTACTCGCCATCGGATGTTATAAAATCTTCACCGCACAAGAAACTGTTAACATTTACGCCGCCAAGTACACTGGCTTCAGCGCCAAAAGCTTCTGCTGCCATCACAATATCGGCTTGATAAGCTCGCTCAATAAAGTCTTGTACGATAGCGTGTTTTTGTTTCCATTCTTGTAAACGGGCAGGGCTTAACATGTCACGTACTGAGGTTACGCCGCCCACAACAATAGACTGTGGATGTGGCGATTTACCGCCAAAAATAGCCAACATTTCAGCTGCAACACGTTGTACTTCGAGTGCTTTTAAATAATGCGATAACGCAATAAGGTTTTGTTCAGGACTAAAGCGATAAGTACCATTACCCCAATAGGCGTTTGCAAACGGGCCAAGCTTTCCGGTTTCGACTAACCCTTTTACTCGTGCCTGTACTGCTTTTAATTCGCCTTCACCGGCAGCAATTGGCGCATCAGAATATTTCATCGCCACTTTAGCGGCTAAGGCTGGGTCGGCACTTAATGCCGACACAACATCTACCCAATCTAGACCATGTAAATGATAAAAATGCACAATATGATCATGCATGTAGAGTGACGACTGCATTATGCTACGCAGGTATTTAGCATTAAGTGGGATCTTAACTCCGAGAGCATTTTCAACTGCCTCAGTACCGCAACGATAGTGCGAATAGGTACATACGCCACAAATACGCTGCACAATTAAGCCCACATCCATTGGAGTTCGGCCTTTTAAAATAACCTCAATTCCCCGCCATAAGGTCGACGAAGACCAAGCCTTGGTAATGACATTATTGTCATCAACTTCAACTTCGACACGTAAATGGCCTTCGATACGGGTGATAGGGTCGATAACGACACGTTTACTCATGATTATTCCTCCAAAGGCTTAGCAAATACGCTAGCAACTGCATGAGCGCCAATACCAACAACGGTGGCGCCTAAAATGACCGCACCAATGGTGTCAGCGGTGGCATCAATGCCATGTAAAAGTTGGCGTCCTAGCGGTTTTTCAAAGTCCGCCATGTCATCCCAAAAATTCGGTTCAGAGCACCCCATACAGCCATGACCCGCTAACACAGGCCAACTTGTGTGGTGGTTAAAGCGCTCCGTTGGGCAGTTATTGTAGGTATAAGGGCCTTTACAGCCGACTTTATAAAGGCAATAACCTTCTTTAGCACCTTCATCGCCAAATTCTTCAACAAACTCGCCAGCATCAAAGCGACCACGACGTTCACAGTTATCATGTACCCGTGCGCCGTAAGCCCATTTCGGACGATTAAACATGTCCAGCGCAGGTAACTTACCGAACATAATGAAATACATTAATGTGCCAACAATGTTCTTTTCACTCGGAGGACAACCGCCTAAGTTAATCACCGGCTTATCGACCACTTCATAAACGCCTTTTGCCCCAGTAGGGTTTGGCGCAGCGGCTTGTACACCACCAAAGGCCGCGCAAGTACCGACGGAGATAATAGCAGCAGCATTTTCAGCCGCTTCCTTAACAATGTGTAAACCTGTGTGGCCTTTACAGCCTACGGTTAAAAAGGTGCCGTTATTGGCGGTAGGCACCGCACCTTCAACGGCCAGTAAGTACCGACCTTTGTAGGTTTCCAGAGCGTGCTCTAGGTTCTCTTCTGCTTGCCAGCCAGAGGCTGCCATTAAGGTTTCGTGATATTCAAGTGAGATATGATCAAAAATCAATGTGTCTAGGTTGGGCGAATCGGTACGAATTAGTGACTCTGAACAGCCAGTACATTCGGCTAAATGTAACCAAATTAGCGGTACTCGGTCGGCTAATTCAGCCGCTTCGGCAACCAAATTACTAAAGGGTAGGGGCAAGGCAAACATTGCAGTGACCGATGCGGTCCACTTAATGAAGTCTCGACGAGATATCCCAAGGTTAGCCATTTTTTCTTGTAGTGACACGGGCTGACGTTGGGCAAATTGGCGTAAATAATCAAGGCGGTCTTGACCCTGTTTATAAAGGGCTGCATGTGTGTCCATGTTGATACCTTCTGCTTAAGTTAGCTCAGTGGCTAAAAATTAGTTGCAATCCATCGGTATCAATTTTAGAACTAGCTTAAAAATCCTCTTTGATATAAATCAACTAGTGAGATATCTCCTTAACATAAGTAGGGGCATATCGTCGAATTTATGATGTTGATCATGTTAACAAAAATTAAAATGGACAAAATGTCGCAGTTCCACCTTTTGCCGAAGCGTTTATCGACATGCCAGTTGAGGGGGTTTGGTTGAATTTTGTTCAATATAAAGGTGTTATGATCTGGGCTGAGAGATTTAGCCTGATCATCTTAGTCGTTTTTTGTTAACAAATGGCAAAAAGCGAGCAGATGAAACCAAAGGGCTGCGTTTGTGATTTTTAACTTTGTTATCTGCTATTTAGGTGAAAGCGCAACATTACATTAGTTCTGACCGATATAAGTGGTTAACCAAACGCTATAAAAATAATAACCAAAAATTAACCATCGTGCATGGCGAATATGTTGAATTTATGAGCGCACGACTGAACAATGTCGAGCCCGAAAAACGGCTCTCGAAATAGACGGTAATGATAAACACGACCCAGTCCTGAAATGGAACTTTTCTAAGCAATCATCAAGCTGTCTGGAAGTGTAATAGCTCGTTCAATCGTTAGTGAAATGGTTAGTGAAATGGTTAGTGCAATAAATCTAGCGCAATACTCAGGTGATAAAACGAATACAAAAACAACATAAATACTAGTGTAATAAAAGTCGACTATCCATTAATGTGCTGTTTTACATTCAATCAAACTCGTCATGTGCATAGCGGCACGGCAGATATTGAATGCTAGCCATTTCCGCCATAAATAAAGGCAAGGTTAAGCGACTGATAATGGTTCGGATAACGCTATAAAATCACTCCAATACAAATCTTCTACTCTAGTAGAGCGACTATTTTTCAATAGATTCATTGCCATAGAATTTCCCAACTTCTCAGCGGAGATACTTCTAAATTTATTAAAAGAGCCCATTAATAATGGGTCAAGTAATGGCATAACGGCAAGCGTTAACGCCTGTGATAAACCGTAGCGATTGGTTGGGGTCATGATCATAGATGGGTGAAACAAGCTCAGTCGCTCAAATCCCAGCTCTTTTAAGCCTTGTTCTAGTTCTCCCTTAGTCCGCAAATAAAATGAAGATGATGTCGGACTCACCCCTACGGAACTTAACAGTTGAAAATGACTAACCCCCGCTTTTTTACATGCTAAGGCAAAGTCTAGAACCGCATCTTTATCAATTTTGATGAATTCTTGCTTAGTCATTTTTGATGGTTGGCCAACACCCAATGCACAAATGGCGGTGTCGTGGCCAGCTATAAATGACGCATATGATGTTGGCGAAAAAATGTCTATTTGATGCTGAATGATTGACTCACCCACAATATTCTCAACAGGCCTTCTGCCAAGAAGCGTCAATTGTTTAACCGATGGCATCTTTGCGAGTGTCAATGCAGCGTTATTTCCTACAGCACCCGTCGCGCCAAGCATAATGATTTTAGAAGTGTTTGGCATATCGTCCTTTAATGATACTTACAGATAGCAAAAGGTAATTAAGATTGTTACGCAATAAATTAACCTTTATTTTGCTCCAACAAAAGCAAAGTCATATTTTGCCTAACAAAGTCAGTAAATAGAAACCTAGCGAGAGTCTATAGCTTATTATGTTTATCAATAAGTTAATTTCATATTATGGATTAAACAGGACTTTCATTTTGTTTATTTTTGTAACATCATGACAACAACATAGTGTTTTTCCTCAATACAAATGCGTTTTGCCCAAACAACAATGACGTTAACGATGTCATTAAAAGGATGTTACTTACCCATGAGAGCCACTTATCTATTTTTGTTATGCTCATTGCTCGTGCCGATAGTTGCCAGCGCAAACAACTTACCAAACTTCCTGACGGCCGATTCTGATAAAGAATACCGTGCAACAATAAGTCATTTACGCGGTTTATTGCCCAAAAATGGCATTGAAGAAGTATTGCCAGGGTTAGCTTCACCATATGCTTTGCTTGATGTGCATCCTACAAAATTCTCCTCAGCAGAGGATAAAAATGATTTTGTTAACTTTAACTTAGGTGTAATGGGTCACGCGATATTTAAAGCCGATCCCAATTTTGTCACCAGTTTGCCCAATAGAGTGCTGTGCAATGAAAAATCATGTCGCGACCAAAGGCTTAAGGTCATCAACATATTGCTGAAACAGCAAGACCAAATCAGTGGTTTTTTTAAGGACAATGTCGATATCACAATTGTGCAGCGCTCAGATGATAATGTCTTTAGAGTCAATAACGCCTTTTTCACCCCAGCAGGCATCATTCAATATCAACCTTCAGCTGTGGCTGGGTTTGTACCTTCAGGGGAGCCCACTTACGTTAAAAATGTCACCAATATAGAAGCGTGTGATTTGTGCTCAACACGTTCAGCGAAGGTAAGAGACATTATGGGCAAGCACCATATCGCCGCGATGGTTAAAGAAAGTAACGGTGTAGTGAATATTTTTTTCGACGGCATTAGTAATAATCATTGGGGAGTTCAGCTAAGCGACAACTCAGATGTTAAGCCGGTAAAAGGTCAGCCAAATGCTCTGGGATATCAATATGATGATGTGATAGCGATAACGCCAACGATCCACTATTACCAAACTAACTAGAATGATCACCCGCTAAAATATTCACTTCTTTATTCCAAGTTTAAAAACACTTAAAACCATTAATGTCAGCTTCATTAATGGTTTTATTGCATTTATGAAATGCATTTTACCTAAGCTTAGGAAATGGTTAATGCCACACCAGGTTAGACCTCATGCTCTTATGGCCTATTTCCCTTGTTTTCTGATGTTATTCCTATAGAGTGACGGCCGGAATAGCAGTGATTCAGCATCAGCAGCATGAAAACATGACCCATATAGGTAACAGATTTGTTTGATAACATCGTTTTAACAGTCGATTTTCTTCTCGAACACAAATTATTATTAACAGTATTAATAATATTGCTTATCTCAGTGATTAAGCGCTTTATCCTTTCAAGAATTCGTGGCGATGTTGCGTTTCTTTCTGATGTGCAACGTAAATGGATGTCGCGTACTAAAAATGGCACTTCCATTTTAATCATCGTGATTTTGTTCATACTTTGGCAAACCGAAGTCAGCAAATTTGCACTGTCTGTTACCGCAATTGCCATTGCGTTAGTTATCGCGTCAAAAGAGATTATTCTTTGTTTTACGGGGTCAATTCAACGTGCGAGCTCTCGTTCATTTGTGATAGGCGATTGGATTGAAGTCGGTAAAATATATGGTCAAGTCATTGAACACAACTTAATGGCCACAGTGATCCAAGAGATCGACCTAGATAAAGGTCAATATCATTTCACCGGCAAAACCGTAACGTTACCAAACAGTATGTTTTTTACCTATGCGGTAAAAAACCTCAACTTTATGAAACGCTATGTTTTCCATAACATTACCATTACCTTGGTGCAATTCGTTAATCTGTATCCGCTGTTTCCTGCGTTAACTCGCCAAATAGAACAGCATTGTGAAGACTTTATTGAAGTAGCCAAACGTTACAACAGCATGATAGAAAAACATGCCGGTGTAGATTTACCGGGCAGCGAACCGCATATTCATATCACCAGCGGCATCAATGGCGAGCAAAATGTTAATATCATGATTTTTTGCCCTACAGAACGCGCTATACAGTTAGAGCAGTTAATCAGAGAAGACTTTATGGCTGCCTTCCAAGAAACCTATAATTAGCATTATTTACCGCATAGGTACTTCATTTGTTCACTAACGGTATATAAGCAAACAAACTAAAGCATCAACGTAATACTGCAAAACATGGTTAATCTCAGGCTACAAAAAACGCTGAGATTAACCATGAAAATAACTTCACCTCACCGATGCTCAACACTTTTACTCAACTTTTACTCAACTTTTATCAATACTCTAATTCAATCCCCCGAATTCAACACTAATTCAATACTGCTATTTATCATCATTATTCAAACCCCGAATTCAACACTGCTATTCAATGACAGAAATTATTGCCCCGACTAGGCATATGTCAGTTAACCTAATCACATTAATCATCACAATATTTCACCGTTTATCAAGCAGTTCAATGCAAAATATTTATGCTAGATTGAATTCATAAACGTAACACTCTATGAAATAAAGCTGTTAAATAACAACTAAGTATCTTGCATGTTATGTTTTTGGAGCTCATTAAATCAATTTGGATTTCAGTGGTAGAAGCAGGGTTTAAAATACCGATATAACATGATAAGTGATCTATTTTTTAGCCATAGGTCGATAGCAGAGTAGTCGAAAGCAATAAATGGTGGTCTAGGTGTAAACGGCGGGGATGCATCAATGGTTATATATGGGGAAATAAGCTCAATATGTTGGCAAGTAAAAGCGTTGTATCACAACGGCATCGGCCATGTTAAGCAAATTCATGGGGAGCAACGTTGCAGTAAACTTACACTAATACTTGTCTGGTATTGGCTATGTAGTCATGGATTTTAGCTTCAGTTTTATACTCAATCATCTCTGTAGGTCGACAACCTTCAGGGCATGGCATCCGCGGTGTTGCGCCAAACATTCGGCATATCAATGGTCTTTCTTCATACACCTCACAACCATTTGGACCTAGGTGCACACAGTTCCATTCATTTAACGCCGCTTCATGTTCAGCGATCGTTTTTTCAGGCAGGCGTGACATTTCTAACGATGACGTCGTTACGGGTCCGCAACAATCGTGACAGCCAGGCTTACATTCAAATGAAGGAATACGGCTGCGGAGAAGGTCGAGTACCTCTAGGTTATTGTTCATAAGTTACTCTTATTTTTATTTTTATTTTTCATCATCATTATAGTCATATCGTTAATAAACTAAACATGACAATGCTTTTAAATTAACGGAGTGTGATCTTAAATGGATTATAAAGCGTTTACTTGCCTTATTTTCAGATAGGCTCCATTTAGGATTATTTGAAATGAATAATAGCAAAAGAATCCACAAATACTATATTTGTGCTTTATTTAGTCGCTTGTCGGTAATTAATAAAAGTGAGTAGGCATTGCACACTTTCAAATCGGCTGTAGAGTCATAATCAATAAAGGGGTTCAACTTTACGCTTAACTGA